>QHZY01000037.1 GCA_003224855.1 Acidobacteriota bacterium
CGCGGATTTGCGGGCGGATGAGTGCCGTTCGAGCCTTCTCTGCTTAGAGTCATAAGTATTTTTCGATTATACGCCGCAGAATTCAGCTAACCTCGCCACCGGCTTGCCCGTCTAAGCCGGTCCGGCCTAAAATCGCCAGTTTCCAATAGAGGTGACCATGCGCATTCACTGGGGCATCCTGATCTCTGTTCTCGCATTGGGTTGTTATTCTGCCGGTCAATCGTCTCCCCCGGCGCTCGACACGGTCGACAAGTCTGCCGATCCCTGCGCGGATTTCTTTCAATATGCATGCGGGGCGTGGCTTAAGACCGCCGAGATACCCCCGGACCAGCCCCGCTGGGGTGGGTTTACTGAATTGCACGAGCGCAATCAGGCGGCGCTTCGGGACATTCTGGAAAAAGTTTCTGCTGACGCTCCGCGCCGGAATGCTATCGACCAAAAGATCGGCGACTACTACGCTTCCTGCATGGACGAGAAGACTGTCAATGCTAAAGGGCTTGATCCCTTGACGCCCGAACTGGATCACATAGCCGCCGCGAAAGACAAAGCTGGCCTGGTGGACCAGATAGCGCGTGTCCACGTCCTCGGACCAAACCCGCTGTTCAATTTTTATTCGCAGCCTGACCTGCACAACGCGGGGATGGTGATCGCCAACATCGACCAGGGCGGGCTATCGCTGCCTGATCGTGACTATTACCTGAAAGACGACCCCAAAATGGCGGATGCCCGCAAGCACCTGACTGAATACATAGCCCAGGTATTCACGCTGGCCGGGCACAATCAGCAGGAATCAGCCGATGCTGCCCAAACTGTGCTGCGCATTGAGACGGCACTCGCGAAAGCCTCTATGGACCGCACCCAGCGCCGCGATCCCAAGAATCGCGACCACAAGATGTCCAAACAGGATGCGGTGGCGATGGCCCCCAATTTTCTGCTGGATCGTTATTTCACCAGCATTGGCTCGCCGACTTTTTCCGAGCTGAACGTAGCCAACCCGGAGTTTTTCAAGCAAGTAAACGATCTGCTCAACACTGAGTCGGTGGATGCGCTGAAAACTTATGTCAGTTGGCATCTGATGGACAGTGCTGCACCCTGGCTCTCACAGCCTTTTGTTGACGCGAATTTTCAGATGACCAAGACGCTCAGCGGACAGGCAGAGCTCAAGCCGCGCTGGAAGCGCTGCGTAGCGGGCACAGACGATGAACTGGGTGAGGCTCTGGGCCAGCGCTATGTCGAGAAGACCTTCGGCGCGGAAGGTAAGCAACGCATGCTGAAGATGGTGGATGCGCTCGAAAAATCGCTCGATCAGGACATCAAGACGCTGCCCTGGATGACCGAAGAAACGAAAAAGCAGGCCAAGGTCAAGCTGGAGGCGATCCGCAATAAAATCGGATACCCCGACGTGTGGCGCGACTACAGCAAACTCGAAGTCGTCCGCGGAGACCTGTTAGGGAACTTTTTACGAGGCAATGAGTTCGAAGCGCATCGCCAGATTGCCAAGATTGGCAAGCCGGTAGATCGAAATGAGTGGGGCATGACCCCACCCACGGTGAATGCTTATTACAGCCCGCCGCGCAATGAAATCGTCTTTCCTGCCGGAATTCTGCAGCCCCCCTTCTTCGATAAGCAAATGGATGATGCAGTTAATTTCGGCGGCATCGGCGTGGTGATTGGGCACGAACTGACACATGGCTTCGATGACCAGGGCCGCAAATATGACCCGCAAGGCAATTTGCGTGACTGGTGGACTGCCGAAGATGGAAAGGAATTCGAACAGCGCGCGAGTTGTGTAGCGAAAGAATACGGGAATTTTGTGGCGGTGGACGACCTCAAACTGAACGGGCGGCTTACGCTGGGCGAAAACACCGCAGACAATGGCGGCGCGCGCATTGCCCTGATGGCATTGCAGAGCATGCTTGCCGAAGAGAAGCCGGCGGTTGGCGGCAAAATCGAAGGCTACACGCCAGAGCAGCGCTTCTTTCTCGGATTCGGCAGGGTGTGGTGCGAAAAGCGACGCCCGGAATTTTCACGCATGCTGGTCAGCGTCGACCCGCACTCTCCGGGGAAATATCGCGTGAACGGCGTAGTACAAAACATGCCCGAATTCCAGAAAGCCTGGGGGTGCAAAGCTGGCCAGCCGATGGTCGCGGAGAATGCCTGTCGCGTCTGGTAATCAATGGAGGCCGGGCGCCCGCGCCCGGCTTTTAAATGAATTGCCGGTCAAACTGTAAGATCGGCCTGGGTCAATGATCCGCAATGATGAACCCTTTTCGCCGCTGCTCGCTATATCTGCGCAGCGCGTCCTCGATGACCGGAAAAGCCTCCTCCGCAGGACGAATCTCATCCACTTCCACCGCTTTTCCCTCCAGCAGTTTGTAGTCCTGAAAGAATCGGCGCAGCATGACCAGCCGATGTGGCGGCATCTGCTGAGCTTCGCGGTAGCTGTTGAACTCCGGGTCCTGAGTGGCCACGGCGATGATCTTGTGGTCTTTCTTGCCGGAGTCGATCATGGTCATCAATCCAATCGCGCGCGCATGAATCAACGTAAGCGGCACCACCGTCTCCTGGCAGAGCACCAGAACATCGAGCGGATCGTCATCTTCGGCCAAGGTTTGCGGAATGAATCCATAGTTAGCCGGATAGTAAACCGCCGAATACAATACGCGATCGAGCTTGATCAGCCCGCTGACTTTATCCAGTTCGTATTTAACGCTGGACCCAAACGGAATCTCGATGACAGCTTGGAACTCCCCCGGTAACTTGTCGCCGGGAGTTACGTCGTGCCAGGGATGAATCATTTTCTGCTCGTATTCCCCCTAGAATTTTCATTGTATCCGGCATGACCTGAAGCAGGCTTGACCTGCACTCTTGGCGGGAATAGAGTCAGCAAAGAAGGTTGGGGCGAATAGATGTCGGTCGATTCCGCTAAATATCTCAAGTTCGGCAGCGCTATTGGCATGATCGTGATCGCTTTGGCGTTTCTCGCCTACACCGGCGTGCAGGAGAGCAAAAGTTATTACGTCACTATCAAAGAATTGCACTCCTTGGGTGACGGAGCATACAGCAAACATCTGCGCGTAGCCGGCAACGTTCAGTCCGGGTCGATCAGACGCTCTGGAACCCGTGTCGAGTTCGTCCTGATCGAAAACGATCAGACTTTGTCGGTGATTTATAACGGCACTGAAGCTCCGCCCGATACTTTCAAAGACGGTTCGCAGGCGCTGGCCGATGGAAGCTTCGGACGTGATGGCGTATTCCACGCCAAGCAGCTCCAGGCTAAATGCGCTTCCAAGTATGCGCCTCAGCAACCGGGCGCGCCCGGCACCAGTGCGCCTTCCACCGACCCGGGAAAAAGCATGACCCAAATCCAACCTGGTTCGGTTCAGCCGTCTAACTGACAAGTGGCCGCACCGGCGCACACCATAATTACTTTCAACAATGTGGTTAAGCAGTTTGGGCGTTTCATTGCACTGCGGGGTGTGAGCCTGGACCTCTCCGCGGGCAAGCTTTATGCGATCCTGGGCGAGAACGGAGCAGGCAAGACCACGCTGCTCCGGGTTCTCGCCGGCCTGGCTCAGCCCACCCGTGGAACAGTTTCCATGCTGGGAACAAGCGATCTGCGGACGGTCACGCGCGAGATCGGTTACATGGCGCATCCGTCGATGTTGTACGACGAGCTCAGCGCACGGGAAAACCTGCATTACTTCGCCGCGCTATACGGGATCTCAAAAGAAGACAGGTGCGCGAGTTTGATTCAAACGGTTGGTCTCGATCCCGCGCTGAGCCGTCCGGTTGGCCAGTATTCTCAGGGGATGCGTCAGCGTCTTTCACTTGCTCGTGCCCTGATTCACGACCCTAAGATCCTTCTTCTCGACGAGCCCTTTTCCAATGTTGACGTTCGATCCGCTCGCGAAATTGCTTCACTGCTTGGTCAACTGAGAGATTCCGGCAAAACACTGCTCGTGATTACGCACCAGTCCGATCTTCTTGCGGAAGTAGCCAATGATCAAGTCTGGATGGAGAGGGGAAGAATCGTGACGCCGGAGGAACGCGAATGAGCGTTCTGCGACTCACGACAGCCACACTCGCCAAGGATTTTCGCCTGGAATGGCGGTCGAAGGACGCTCTTAACTCGATGTTGTTCTTCGCGCTGCTGGTGGTCGTGATTTTCAGCTTCTCGTTCGATCCTAATGCCGAAGAGTCACGCCGGATTGCGGGCGGATTGGTCTGGGTCGCTTTTCTATTTTCATCCGTGGTCGCCCTGAACCAGACCTGGGCGCGCGAGGTGCGTAACCAGGTACTGGACGCATATCGAATCTCGCCCGCTCCCTCGAATGCACTGTTTTTGGCGAAGGTGATCGGCAATTTTTTATTTGTTGCGCTAATCGAACTCCTCACCACACCCCTGTTTATCGCCTTCTACAAACTTCGTGCTGTCGGTCCGGCCTGGCAATTGTTCCCTGTGGCCGCGCTTGGCACATGGGCCCTGGTGGTGAACGGAACATTCTTTGCCGCGGTTTCGATCCGCACCCGCAGCCGCGAGATCATGCTGCCGCTGCTTCTGTTCCCAATCTCTATTCCCGCGATTATTGCAATGGTAAGCGCCACGACCGCAATCCTGACCGCCGAATACAGTGCTCGCTTTTGGATCGTCCTGCTGCTCACCTATGACGTAATATTTACTGTGGCGTGTTTGCTCTTGTTTGAAACGGTTCTTAACGCTGAATGAAGCGCATATTCCCCATCCTTGCTGTATTGACCGGCGCGTTCCTCAGCTACGCCCTTTATCTGGCGTTGGTAGTGGCGCCCACCGAGCAGACCATGGGCGACGTGCAACGGATTTTTTATTACCACGTGCCCTCCGCCTGGACCGCGTTCCTGCTCTTTGCTATCAACTTTGTGGCTTCGGTAGTTTACCTGGTTCGCAGAAATCCAGCGGTCGATGCCATCGCGGTCACCTCTGCCGAAGTCGGCGTGGTCTTCTGCACCATCGTTCTCATAACCGGACCTCTCTGGGCCCGTCCGGTGTGGGGCATCTGGTGGACCTGGGATATTCGGCTAACCTCAACCCTCGTGCTTTGGTTGATGTATGTCGCATACCTGATCTTGCGCCGCTTCTCGACGGGTGGGCAGACACCGGTGATTGCCGCAGCGGTAGCAGTTTTTGCGGCGCTCGATGTTCCGCTGGTCTATTTCTCCATACGCCTGTTCCGCACCCAGCATCCCCAGCCGGTAATTGGGAGCGGAGGATCAATCGATCCGCGCATGTTGCACGTGTTGCTTATGAACTGGTACGCCTTCTTATGCCTGGCTGCGCTGATGTTCTGGTCGCGCTATCGCCTGGAAATTCTGCAGCAGCAGCTTGATGAGGCTGAAGGTCTGGAATCGCTTGAAATGCGGAGCCCGCGATGAACTTTTTGTATATTGCTTACGCCGCTGCCTGGCTGATCCTGATCGGATATCTGGCGAACCTCGCCCTGCGCTATGAAAAATTGCGGAAGGAGATCAACAATCTGGGCCGGGAAACTTCACTGAGAAACTGAAGTGGAATCTGGGTAGGTCCGCAGAAACTCGTATTCTTCGATTATTGCCGCCACCCCGATCCGCGCCGCCGGGAGCGGCGGACTGACTCTAACTACCCGCGCGATAAAACGAACACGTACTGGATCAGTGAGCGTTATGTGGGGCGGAAAGGTCATTGTGACCTCAATGTGGCTGCCTTCCGCGATTGCCCGGTCAAGGTAGAAGAAAACGCCGCGTGCGCTCACGTTCTGGGTCTCGGTCATGAACGGATCAGGACCGAGCTCGCGCACACGAATAGCAGCGGGCAGGCGCATATCAAATCTGCGCATCATTCGCCGCTCTTGGCCAGGTTCCATCTTTGATTTTTCAGTCTGCGCCAGCATGGTTGTCAGTCAAAACGGGGTTGCGGCTCCTCAAAAACTCAATCTTTACGTTCAGAGTTATCCATAAATGAGCTGTTTGCAAGACAAAAAGCCCATTAGGAACTCACTCTGTAAATGCATGCTAAGGCCTGACCTGGAGAGGTTCGGGCAGGGTGAGACAGAGTTCCCTCGTTGCAAGACTCTTGCCAAAGCCGGTCCGCCAGTTATCCTGATCCCGCTCACTTTAAGAGAATGTGTCTGCTGAGGTGCCCTTGCCGATGCAATTATTTGCGTGCCAGTGCGAAAAATCGATCTGCGCCGTCAATCCGGCATCTTTGCCATAGGCTGCCGGCATCAGACCTTTTCAGGCGGATTTCACTTTCGCAACCCGGCGGTCCGGCGCTTGCTTGACACCCGTATCCGCCAGATGTTTAAGTATTTACTTATTTTTCGCGCCAAAATTCAGGTAAGCGACGGGCACTCACGATCGAAGGCGAAAGTGTGAGAGGCAGCAGGCTTACTGTTTTCTTCCCGCTTGATGATCCAGACTGATCGGAGGAGCTTGTGAGATTGAGTAGCCCCGCCTCAAGGGCGCACAAGGGGTGTGCCCGAGGCTTTGTCGCGCTATTGGCCCTGTCCGGCTTTGCAGCGCTCGTCTTGTTTGCCGGAAGCAGTCGAAATCTCGACGGACTGGTTTCACAGAGCGAGGTTTCAAACCCAGCTGGCTTCCGGTCGTCCAAGACGCCGCATCCTGTTCAGATTCCTCTCTACTTCGAGCCCAACGTTGGTCAAAGCTCTCCTGCGGTCAACTTCGTGGGCCGTGGAAAGTCCGGCAGCTTCTTCCTCACCGAAAACGCGGTGGTCTTTCCGGGCGCAACCCATTCGTCCGCGTTCAGCATGCAGTTCACCGCCGCCCGCCCCCATGCCTTGCCCGCGGATCGTCTGAAAGGCCACAGCAACTACTTTCTGGGAAATGATCCTTCAAAATGGCACACCGGCATCTCGCAGTTTGGTCGCGTGCGTTACAGCGCGATCGATCCCGGCGTCGATCTCGCGTTTTACGGCACTCAAGGGCAGCTCGAGTACGATTTCGAAGTCGCGCCCGGGGCGGACTCTTCGCAGATCCGCCTGACCTTCAATGGCGCCAATGATGTGACGCTGACCTCCAGCGGCGATCTTATGTTCCAAACAGCCGCGGGAGAATTCACCCTCCAGGCGCCTAAGACGTACCAGCGCATGGGCGTCACCAAAAAAGAGGTCGCCAGCCGTTTCGTATTACTTGCCGGAAATCAGGTCGGCTTTGAACTTGGCCCTTACGATCGCACTCAGCAGCTTGTCATCGATCCTGTCCTTTCCTTCTCAAGTTTCCTGGGAGGAACGAATGAAGAAGCGTGCTCCGCGATCGTGAACCCACCTGGAACGCCGATTCCGGGCTGTCCATCGATTGTTGTCGATGCGGCCTTGAACATGTACATCGCTGGATCGACCAAGTCGAGTGATTTCCCCATAACTCCGCAACCCGCAACCACCCCGCCCCCGGCAGCCTTTCAGGGAACGCTTAAAGGCACCGCCAACGCATTCATTACCAAACTGGATTCCAGCGGCGCAATCGTTTTCTCCACTTACCTCGGCGGCGATGGAGTGGATTACCCGGCCGGGCTGGCCGTTGATACCAGCTCAAACGTTGTTGTAGGCGGTACCACAACGTCCACGAATTTTCCGGTGCAGTCCGCCTTTCAGTCCGGCCCGACCAGCGCCAACAAGCATGTGTTTGTCAGTGAACTCGACTCGACAGGCCACACCCTGAAGTATTCAACCTATCTTTCCGGCAGCGGGAACGATGTTGCCACCGGCGTTGCACTTGACGTTCCCGGCAAAGCCTACGTTTTCGGAACTACTACTTCCACCTCATCGTCCGGCGACTTCCCGACAACTCCCGGAGCATTTCAGCCCGCTCCTGCCGCCACCGGTGTGGGTCAATTTTTTCTCAGCAAAATCGATCCCACGCTCACCGGCGGTTCTAGTCTGGTCTATTCCACCTACATCGGGGGAAGCGCTAACGCTTTTGTGCAGGGTGGGCAAATTGCCGTAGATAGCAATCCCACAACTCCCAGCGTTTATCTTTCGGGAACCACCGACTCTACCAACATGCCGGTCCTGAACGCGGCTCAGGGCAGCATTGCCGGTGGGAAAGACGCCTGGGTGGCGAAGTTCACGCCTACCAATGTCGGCTCCGCCCAGGAAATTTATTTGACGTACTTTGGCGGCACCAAAGACGACCTCGGCAACGCGGTGGCAGTCGATAGTTCCGGTCAGGCATACCTTACGGGATCGACTGCTTCAGCTGATATCACCCTGCCTTCGGGCGTGACGCCTTTCCAGAAATGTTTGAATCAGCCTACCAATACCGGAACCTGTTCTGGATCGACCAGCTTTACAGACGCATACATTGTAAAAATAGGCTCTTCGATTCCGTCTGGAAAAACCGCCTATCCCATCAATTATTTCTCCTACTTAGGGGGGGACGCTAGCGATTCAGGACTTGCAATCGCGGCGGAATCATCAACTCAGGCGGCAAGAATTGTGGGAGTGACTGCCTCAGATGATTTCCCGCATCCTGGCAGCCCGACCGGCTTTGCCGGCGCGACCGATGCGTTTATGTCCCGTATCGATACAACTGCAACCTCGCCAACTGCTGCCGGACATGAGGGAACGTATTTGGGCGGGACGAACAACGACGCCGCAACCAGCGTAAAAGTGGACACTCAAGGGAACACTTACCTCGTCGGCGAGACATTTTCCAGCGACTTCCCGACACAGAGCACGCCGATTCCGTCTGGCACGAGCTTGAGAGGACTCAGCGATGACTTCATCACCCGCTTCGGACCTACACTGAATCTGGATCTAACCGTCACCGCCACACCCAACCCCGCCGGCATGGGCAACGCGGTCACCTACACCTACACCGTTACCAACAACGGGGAATTGACCGGCGGAGTTATTTTTACTGACAACGTAGCCGGATCAAGCATTCCCGTAACTGCAGGAACCTTAACTGCAAGTCCGGGGAGCTGCAGCACAGCTGTGAACGGCAGCGCTCAATGCAATCTGGGCACCCTTGCCCCTGGTCAGACTGCCAAAGTTACTGTCCCGTTGACGCCTACGCCGCCCACAACCCCCAATACTTCGCCAGTGACTTTGATCAACAGCGGGACCGTTTCCGTGACTGGCTCTAATTTCACCAAATCAGCCAGCACAAATGTGACGGTGAACGATTTCAACATCAAAGTTGATCCGCCGACCGCCACAGTTACCGCCGGGCAGCCGGCCACGTACACCGTAACCGTTACGCCCACCGGGTCAGGATTCTCCAATTCGGTTTCACTCTCGGCCAGTTCCGGCTTGCCTACCGGAGCCACCCAAAGCTTTCCACAGGGCTCGTCTATCCCTAATTTGAGCAGTGGAGCGCAGAGCCGTCAGCTGGTTATCAACACCACCGCCCGCGTTACCACGCCAGCCAGCCTCTTTCGCCCGAAAGGGCCGATTTACGTCGCCTGGCTCCCACTCTCTGGCCTCGCAATGATCGGAGCAGGTGTTGGACGGAGAAAATACCGCAGGGCTGCCATTGGTGTATTTGCGGCTGGTTTGTTTTCGTTGCTGATCTTCCAGGCTGCCTGTGGTTCAAGTTCGAGCCGCAGCACTACCACGGGAACGCCGGCGGGAACTTACAGCATTACCGTGACCGCCACCTCGGGAGCAGCCAGAACACAGGAAATCACGCTTACCGTTAACTAGAGTTGTTAGTTTGAAGGTGCCTTGACGAGCACTGCGGCGGCCAGTTCATCGCCGCCGATCAGGCTTTCAAATCGGCGCAGGTCCTGCAATTTTTCTGGAATGACGTGTAACTCGCGCACCACGTACTCGCGCGAGTAGCGCAGCCGCCTGCCGTTCACTTCGGTCTTGCTCTGATAGCTGGCGAATCCCATATCCAGTTTCAATGGCTCAGGAAGATCGTCCACCTTGTAGCCGGCGGGCAACTCAATCTCATAGACATCACATTCGCGCGAAGTGCCATGTAATTCAATGGGGTATTTCCTCGGTTTCTGGTCCACTGCGAAACCTTTCTCTCCCAGCACGCGCGGACGTATCAGCGTCAAAGGCCCTCTGGTTTGTGCGTAGTTTGGAACTGCGAACCTGTAGTCGAGCACCAGTTCCTTGTCGCGGTCATTCAGTTGACGGATATCGGTGCTCTGCAAGCTGAAGCCCTGCAATGAAACGCCCAACTGCTTTTCAATCCTCTGGAGCCGTTGTTGCTGGTCGCTGCCGTTGAAGGCGTATCGTTCCAGCTGAGCATGCTCGCCAGTGCGCCGTTCCGTCACTTCGCCGGTAAGCGAGCCGTCTGCATTCAGGATGAAGTGTCCTTCCCTCAATAGCGCATTGTTCTCCGGCAGTTGCAAGGGCGTGTGGATCAACTCGCCCCCGTGATCAGTGACCAGCAGCGCATAATTGTCCTGCAGGTCCGAACGCAGGTCCCCGACCGGAGTGTATTCGTCCGTTGGATCAAATATCAGGTAGCGCTTTCCTGATTGCAGTCGGACCACGCTGTGATAAATGCCGTCTTTAACCTCCGCTGGCAGCTCAATCGCCAGAATGGCGTGATTGAATTGCGCGGAAGGCATGTCAGGATTGACGGTGCCGCGCTCCGTATCGATGAGAACATAGTCGGAAGCCACGCCGACTTCGTGCAGCAGGCTGCTGAGTAATGTCACTTTATCTTTGCAATCGCCGTAGCGGGCGCGAAAAGTGTCAGCTGCCGAATGTGGCTGGTAACCTCCGATTCCAATCTCGATGGCCACGTACCGGATTTCGCTTTGTAGAAACGTGGTCAAGGTTCTGACCTTGGCGTCGAAATCCACCAGCCCCTTGGTAAGCTCCTTTGCCTTCTGCGAGATCTCTGGAGTCGGATTGCGGCGTTCGACTGTCAGGTCTGAATACCAGGCACCAAGGGCATGCCAGGAGCCCAGACTTACAGTGCTGCGTTCTGGCCCGAAGTAAGACAGGTTCATTCGTCCTGATAACGACTCGATTGCCGGCATTCGCGGCTCAGGCTTGATGGCTGGCACATCGTTGATCGTCCATTGCCATTCACTACCCACTTGCACGGCCTTTGCAGAATAGGCGCCTGCCCAGAATTCCTTGTGTTCCCATCCGGATGGCATTCCCAGGATGAGACGCGCCTCAACTACAGGGTTGTTTTCCTGGAAGAACCAGTGTATTTCCCGCAACCACGGCTTGCGCCGAACCTCATATTCGAAAGCAATGATTGATCCCGGATCCGCGGCCGGGGCTTGCGCCATTCTCAAACGCACATCGTCGTAAAGTTCGTATGAATATGGATTTCTTTCCTGAAAATCTTTGTCTTTAAGCTCGTATTCCCGCCCCGCTTTATCGATGCTCCATGCATGAATCGAAGAAAACTTTCCGTTATGCCCTGCCCACACCACCAGATGCCCTTCGTCGCGCCCCTCCTTCCGGAGAATCCTCACGACCCGGCGATAGTGTTCGATCAGGTCATCATTGGCTTCTACGGTGTAGCGCGTCTCATCAAGCAGGACGATTGCCTTGATTTCGGGATCTTGAATAGAAATTTTCTGGCCGGCCGCCTGCCGCACCCAGTCCGGGACGCTGGCCTGCGCCAGAGAAGCGGCCAGGATGAGAGCGAAGCCTGATCTGCTAATTGCCTTCCGCATGGCTCGCAGCCTTTAGAATTGCCTGCTGATCGTCACCGGCTTTTACTTTGTCGTAGAAGCTTTTGACTTCCGCGTACATGCTCTGCGGAAATGCCAGTCCGCCCATAATCAGGTCGCGCTTGGCAAGTATGCCGTTCGGGCCTTCGGCCTTCTGCTCACTCTTGTAGATCGCATATGTGAGTTTCTGTGCATCGTCAGTAGGCAGGTTCTCAACTTCGAGCCCGGGTGGCAGGATCAAGTGGATTTCATCGATTTCGCGAGAAGGGTAGTAGAAGTAGATTGGATTGGTTCTCTGCGATGCCGCAAATCGAGCCCGCGAGTTGAATTCAAAGGGATGCAGCGGAAGCAGCAGCCGCTTTCCCGCTCCGATCATCATCGGAGTCTTGATCTGAAACTGCGCCGACAAGCTCTCGCTTGTCTTGTCCCATTCGGGCGACTTGCTCAGGCTAACCTCGCTGTCGGAAGGCAGCCAGGTCTTTACCTCGTCCTCTAACAGCTTCTTCCGTCCTTCGTCGTCCGTTCTGCCGCCCTCCCGGCGCCGTTCCATCGCCTCCAATCCGTAATACGAAACTCCCAGCCCACCTTCTGCCCGGCCATCAGCGCCAATCTTGAGTCGCGCAAAGCGGGTGATCATCGCCTGGTTGTAGTTGGACGCAGGAGTTTCCACGATCTCTGTGCCCTTTCCTTCCGCTTGCCGTATTCCCTTGATCGCCGAATAGCGCCAGTCCGTGATCCCGAATGGGCAGAATTTTGTGCCGGGGTCGAGGAAAACTTCTTTCCCGTCGAGCTTTACCATGGCAATCTCAGCGTTGAATTGGTTCAGACTGAGAAGCTCAGGGACGAATATCTTGTATTCACGGTTGGGAACTATCATCATCCAAGCCGGCATTCCCGCTGCTCTAACCATGGCCACAAACAACCGGTTCAGGTCATCATGGTCGCCTGACCGCTGGCGCAGGATATCTTCTACCCCCTGATCTTCTTTGATTCCGAGCACCTTCTTTTCCTGTTCCGGACGCGACGGCACGTAGCTGGTGTTTTCCAAGCTGGTGACAAAGTCATAAATTTTGTGGATCTTCTGCTCTGCCGTGTCGCTGGGCGCGACCGTGCTTGCTACTGCCTCGCTGAGACCTTTTTTCTTTCCTAAGTAACTTTCCACATCCTTGTTCCAGAACTTGCCCTGGTCTTTCCAGTACTCAGCCTGATTGCTGCTGACCACGTAGTAGAACTGTACCCGCCACTCGAGGACTTCCGGGGGAGGCATGAAAGGCTCCCTGATGAACGCAGGAATATCGTTGACGTTGAGGTCTATCCAATAGCCAATCTGCTTGTGGCTGTATCCCTGACGGGGAAGAGTGTGTTCCTGCGGCTTGTATTGCGAAGGCAAAAAGGTTGTCCACGAAACCTGGTTCGCAATCTGACCGTGCGCCAATTGCACGTAGACACTGCCCCCGCCCTGAAAAGGGATGAACTTGAAACTGGCCTTTTTCTGGTAAAGCTCGTCCTGGATGATCCACTCTGGAGCCACTAGACTGTGGTCGCCATATCTCAGGCTGTAACGAAATTCGATAATGCTTCCGGGCTGGACGTCGGGCAACGTAAACGCTTTGACGTGGATTTTGATGCCCTTGCCTCGCAGCACAACTTTGTCGAACGGCTTGCCTTGAAACGGAATGATCTGGCCGTCTGCATGCACCGTACGGCCGCTGATATCCGTCATGGCGAAGCCGCCACGGTCGTAAGGCAACTCCACATTGGCGTACTTACGTCCCTCTTCATTGAAAATCTTGATTCGCTGGTAGGTGGAATGGAAATTATTAGTGTCGTCCGCAACTTCCTGGCGATCCAGAATGAACGCTGGCGCTCCGGGCTTTTCGGCCAGGTCTTTAAGGGCGAGTTCTTCCGCAGCAATGGGCGGCCAATCCACAGCCTTGGCCCGAGGACTAAAGAAGGGAATTACAAGCACGAAGGCAAGGGCTCGTGCCATCAGGCGGACATACGACATTGCACACCCCAGCGGTACAGGCCACGACTGCGGGCCCGGCTACGGCCAGGTACCAGGGGAAGTGGCCGAAGCGGATTCTACTCTGGATTTTCTGGAAGCCGCAACCAATTTCTGGAGAGGGGGTATTACGCTTTTACCAGTTCTTTTGCCGCGTAGTGCGACTCAACATATTGATCCAGTAACTGGATGAACTCAGCGACGATGCGATCGCCTTTGAGCGTGGTAAATAGCCGTCCGTCTACATAAACGGGAGCCTTAGGTTCTTCAAAAGTTCCGGGAAGCGAAATACCGAGATTGGCGTGCTTAGATTCGCCAGGCCCGTTCACCACGCAGCCCATAACCGCGACTTTCATCTCTTCGACACCGCTATAGTGCCCTTTCCAGACCGGCATCTGGTCGCGTAAGTATGACTGAATCTGTTCCGCCATGTCCTGAAAAAAGGTGCTGGTGGTTCGTCCACAGCCCGGGCAGGCTGTAACCTGAGGCGTGAAGCTGCGAATGCCCAGCGACTGCAGGATCTGCTGCGCTACCCGGACTTCTTCGGTCCTGTCACCACCCGGCGCCGGAGTCAGCGAAACTCGAATGGTATCGCCAATGCCTTCCTGCAACAGAACCCCTAATGCCGCGCTCGACGCCACAATACCTTTGGCGCCCATGCCTGCTTCGGTCAGTCCCAGGTGCAGCGGATAGTCGCACCGCACCGCCAGCGATCTATAAACATCGATCAGATCCTGCACCCCGCTTACCTTGGCGCTCAGAATAATCTGGTCCGGCCGCAGCCCGTACTGTTCGGCCAGTTTGGCCGAGTTCAGCGCGCTCACCACCATGGCTTCCATGGTGACCTCGCGGGCATCTTTCGGCTCGGTAAGCCGTGAATTCTCATCCATCATTCGCGTGAGCAAGGCCTGATCGAGTGATCCCCAGTTCACACCAATCCGCACCGGCTTCTGGTTCTCGACCGCAACCTCTATCATGGTACGGAAATTTGAATCATCTTTCCGTCCGACGCTTACGTTACCTGGATTAATGCGGTACTTAGCTAGGGCGCGCGCGCACTCCGGATATTTTTTCAGCAGAATATGGCCGTTGTAATGGAAATCGCCAACGATGGGTACTGGCACGCCCTGCTTATCGAGCTGTTCCACAATGTGCGGAACCGCTGCCGCCGCTTCCTCATTGTTCACGGTCACCCGGACCAGTTCTGATCCGGCACGCGCCAGCGCCGCTGATTGCTGCACCGTTGAAGGAATATCCGCGGTATCGGTGTTGGTCATCGATTGCACTACAAGCGGTGCATCCGACCCTACCCGCACCTCACCGATACGGCAGGTGACAGTCTTGCGCCTCTGAATATTAGCCATCCGGAATGTTTAGTTTAGCACGATCGTTATCGCCAACTCGCGCAGCAAGCGCCAGGATGTTATCCGAACACGCACGCGGGAGCGGGCGGGCAAGGGACCTAAAGCGTTGCCGTCAGCACGGATGCAAGCCGCAGTTTTATGGCAGCCTCTGCATCACCCCTGGAAGAGTCTTCACCAGATCGTTGTAGATCACCATTACCGCGAATAGAACCAGAAACACGAACGCTGCCTGATAAATCCGCTCTTTGATGGGCATGCTGATATCCCGTCGCATGAGGCTCTCAACGAACAGCAGCATGATCACTCCGCCATCCAGAATCGGAATGGGTAGCAGGTTGAAAATTCCCAGGTTCAAGCTGATCGCCGAAGTCAGTGCCAGCAGCGGAATCCAGCCCTTTTCCTGGGCCGCTTCGCCGGCCTGCTGGGCAATTCCGATCGGTCCGGAGATGGGGCTGCACCGTAAATTCCATTTGCTTTCCGCTACGATCTACGGAAAGCGTCACCGGCTTGTCTTTGGTTTCCTGCAGCCGCTCGATCATGGTGTCAATCGAAGGCAGCGCTTTGCCATCCATCGCGATTACTTTGTCGCCTTCCTGAATTCCCGATTTCGCCGCCGGCATGTTTTTTTCCAGATTGCCGACGACCACTGACTCATTCGCGTACCATCCCGCCGAGCCGACCTCATTCACAGTGACCGGTACCGGCACAACCTGCTTTTCAAACGAACTTCCGCCGCGCTGTACGGTGATATCCAGCGGTTGGTTGGCGCTGAGCATCACCTTCTGGTACACCTGTTCCCAAGTCGGATCCTGTACCCCATCGATGCGCGTGATACGGTCGCCGCTTTCCAAGCCGGCCTTCGCTGCAGGCGAATCTGCCTTTACCCACGAAATTACGGCGGGCTTGTCCAGGAACACGGGGATTTCATAGTGCACCATGTACACGCCGGTCAGCAGTCCCACTGCCAGCAAAATGTTCATGGCGGGACCAGCAATAGCGATCAGAAAACGATGCCAGCGCGGATGATTCAGAAATTCGGCAGGATCATCGGTCCTGGTATCCATGGGATTCTCGCCGCTCATCTTGACGTAACCGCCGAGCGGTAAGGCATTGATCCGATAGTCAGTCTCGCCGCGCCTGAACCCGAACAACCGCTTGCCGAAGCCAATGGCAAACTGCTCAACGCGCACTCCCAACAGCTTGGCCGCAGCATAGTGCCCGAATTCATGAATCAGGATCATGAATCCCAGAATTACGCCGACCGAAATGATTGCCGCAAAAAATCCTGCCATTTTTCCTTAGTCCCCTCTCAAGGCTGGCACTGGGCGGGTCGCGCCCCCGATTCGAATCACCCGCTCACGCGCCAGTCGGCGTGCCTCGGAATCGGATTCCAACACCTGTTTAATAGATTCCATTTTCCCGGTTTCAGTTTCACCGAGCACTGCTTCGATCACTTGGGGGATGTCGGTAAATCCAATAGAACCTTCGAGAAAAGCTGCCACCGCAACTTCATCCGCTGCGTTCAGCGCTACCGTCTTTGCGCCGCCTGCTTCGGCGGCCTCGTACGCCAACCGCAGACAAGGGAATTTTTCCACGTCCGGTGGTTGAAATTCGAGGTGCCGTAAGTTCATGACCGGGAAGCGCATATCCGAAGCAATCCGCTCGGGATAAGTCAGCGCATACAGGATCGGCAACCGCATGTCGGTCACCGAAAATTGAGCAAGTATGCTGCCATCCACAAACTCTACCATTGAGTGGATTGTGGATTGCGGATGTACCATAACCTTCACCTGATCCGGCGGTAAGTTGAACAAACGGCAAGCCTCTATCACCTCAAAGCCCTTGTTCATCAGGGTTGCAGAATCAATAGTAATCCGTTGCCCCATCTTCCAGGTGGGATGGTTAAGCGCCTGCTCTACCGTGATCTGCGCAAAATCTCTAGCCGGAGTGCCAAGGAACGGCCCACCCGACGCGGTAAGCCAGATGCACTCGACTTCATGCATTTTTCCACCGCGCAGACACTGATGCACCGCATTGTGTTCACTATCGATAGGAAGCAGCGGCTTGCCCTGTTTTCTTGCCTCTGCCGTGATCAGTTCGCCTGCCGCCACCAGGCACTCTTTGTTTGCCAGGCCCACTGTTTTTCCGGCTTTGACCGCCTCGTAAGTTGCCTCCAGCCCGGCAACGCCAACGATTGCGCTCACTACAAAATCCGCATAGGGATGTGTCGCTACCTGCACCGTGCCCGACGCTCCACAGGTAATCTCCACGTCCTCAACTCCCGCCTTCTTCAATCCGGCCCGCAATGCTTCAGCATGGCGGCCATCTGCGACAGAAATCAGTCGCGGAGTCCAGCGCTTTGCCTGCTCAACAACGCTCTCCAGATTTTTGCCGGCGGCGAGCGCGACAACTTCAAAACGATCCGGATAACTTTCGACCACACGCAAGGTGCTTTGCCCAATTGAGCCGGTAGAACCGAGAATGGCGATTTTTTTCATTGCTTGCGGGGGCGCGTGGCGCGAATTGCTGGTTGACCTTACCGGCGTGCAGTCGCTTACGGGGAGGGAACTCCTACTGCATCACTCGCCAAGCCGCATAGTACCACAGCACTGGCGCGGCAAAGAGGAGTGCATCAACTCTGTCAAGCATGCCCCCGTGCCCGGGCAGAATCGTTCCCGAGTCCTTTACACCCGCGCCCCGTTTGATCAGCGATTCGACCAGATCTCCCAATTGGGCCGCGACGTTGAGTACCGCCGATAGCAGGACAATCTCCCATCGTGACTCGGGCTGAAGCGAAAACAGGCCATCTTTTCTCTCTATCAGATGCACGTCCAGGAGTGCTGAACTGATGGGAAGCGCGTAGTTGAAGAGAGTTACTCCAATCCCAACGCTTGCAATCAGCGACGCGGTCGCGCCTTCCCAGGTCTTCTTCGGACTGACGCGCGGCGACATCGGATGGCTGCCGAGCGATCGTCCCACAAAGTACGCAAAAATATCTCCCGCCCAGACAATTAACAGCAGATACAGCAGGAGTAATGCGCCTGAATACTGCTCGCGCAATTGCACCAGAAACGCCATCGGCAGGGCGATGTAGCAGAACGCGAACACTGCTACGAGTGCAGCGGGAAATGCCCGCGTCATGTCCTCGCGCGCCATCACGATGGTAAGAAATACAAAGCTCGCCAGGCATGCTGCAAACGCGGAACTCGCTGAGAACACAATTGTCGAAAGTAAACCTCCCTGCCCGGCAAACACTGCCAGCAGCAGAAAGAAAACTCCAATGAAGATGTAAGTGGGCCACAGCGCCGGCCGGATGCCATAGCCTTCGCTGATTTTAAGAAGCTCGTGTGATGCAAGCAGAGCCACCAGCCCAGCGAGCAGCGCAAGCGCCTGTGTGGGCGCCCGCAAAATAAGAAGTAGAACGATTGGGATAAGAACGACTGCGGTCAGAACTCGTTTGAGAAGGTTCAAAATGTTTAATGATGCTTTTCCAGCCGACTTCGTGGAAACGGCACAGCTTCAGTCGTGTTACTTAGGCGCTTTACGCGGGCGCATCATCTCGCCAAAATTTTTGGCAGCACTGTCGCGCCGTCCGGATTCAGCTAGCCTCGCGAATGGTTTGCCGACTCCATCAGCCCGCCATATCTTCGCTCCCGCTTCTGATACTCCGCGATCGCTTCGAGCAGGTGCGTTCCGCGAAACTCCGGCCACAACGTGGTCGTAACATAAATCTCCGCATATGCCAGCTGCCACAACAGGAAATTGCTCAGCCGCATTTCACCCGAGGTCCTGATCACCAGGTCAGGGTCCGGCAGACTTCTGGTGTAAAGATGATTCGAAATCGCCTGTTCGCTGATCTGCACATGCTCAACCCCGCCGTTACGCGCCGCCGCGTGCACCATGGATTTGAACGCATCCACCAGTTCCGTGCGCGCGCTGTAATTGAGCGCCAGCGTCAGAACCATTCCTGTATTCCGAGCGGTCGCCGCGCGTGCCCACTCCATCCGCTCCTGCACGTCGCGGGGCAATTCATGTTGCCGCCCGATATATTCCAGCCGAATGTTGTTTTCGTTCAGAGTGGGGACTTCCGCCTTCAGATAGCGGCTCAGCAGCCCCATGAGGAATCCAACTTCGCTGGTCGGACGCTTCTTCCAGTTCTCTTCCGAAAAGGCATAAAGCGTAAGCGCGGGGATGTGGATGCGCGCCGCTGTCTCGACCGTGGATCGCACGGCGGCCACACCGGGGCGATGCAATCAGCATACCGCGTTTATCGCTTTGTAATCATTGGTCTGAGGTGCTTGAAACCCCTGGGACAGACAACTACCGTTCGCCTGTCTTTTCGGTTGGGCCTTGCGGAAATACCTGAGAATCCTGATCAATCGCTGCTAGCCCGCCTCGGCCGCCCGCGTGGAGGCCTGCGTCGGGGACTTCCGGGAGCTGCGGCGGGCGATCATTGCAATGATAGGAAAGACCAGCAGTGACAACATTCCTGCGCCCACCAGGGCGGTGGCATTATCAGACTCCATTCGGCCGGTTTGCACCCCGAGCTCGGCGATGGCAATGATCAATGGCAGGGAAGTGGCCGAATAGAAGGCGAAGGGAATACGGTCGGCCTTCTGGAGTTCATAGCGATAAAAAATAGTGGGCGCGGACCTGGCAACAAACAATAAAAGCAAGAATGCCGGCACTCGCAGCAACGCCTTTGGACTGCTGGCCAATGCACCGACGTCGAAGTGCATGCCACTGGTCACGAAGAACATCGGAATCAGGAACCCGTAGCCGATCGCCTCTAATCGGTGATGCAGCCTTTGCTCTTGCTGCCCCCGGCTGCCCAGGGACACAATCATTCCGGCAGTAAACGCGCCCAGAATCATGTCCAGCCCAAATTTTTCCGCTACGCAGATCAGAAGCGCGAGAATCAGAATAGAAATGCGCACCGGCAGCTGACTGCTTGAATTCATAGTCGCCGCCAGGAACGCCACTACCCTGGGCGTCTTGGTGGGCAGCGCGGCCACCACTGCCAGGGCAGCCAGCGCAACGAAAAAGATCATCAGCGCAGTCTGGAGCCAGTGCGTGTGCTCTCGCGTCAAGAGCAACGAAAGCAGAGCTACCGGACCGAACTCACCTACCGCGCCCGCGGCAATTACGTATCTTCCGAATCGGGTATTCAGTTCGCCCGAATCGCGCAGTATCGGAAGCAAGGCCCCCATTCCGGTTGTGGTTGTTGCCACCCCTACCAGCAGCGGAGTACGAATTACTCCCATTAAATACAGGGCCTCTGCAAGGCAGAACGCAATCGCAACTGATAACAACCAGCCCCACACCGCCAGCGTGAGCGGCCGTCCCCGCAACGCAGCGAAATTCAACTCCATTCCTGCCAGGAAGAACAGAAAGATCAGGCCCAGAATTCCGAGTACGCTCAGAACGCCGTCAGGCGACGCCCATGCCAGCATGTGCGGCCCGATCACAATTCCTAAGGCAACTTCCACCACGATCATCGGAAGCCGTAAACCAATCGGCAACTCCGCCGCCAATGGAGAGAGCACCGCGATGATGGCCGCCAGTAAGAGCGCCGGACCGTTAAACTGCAAATATCACCTCGAAAGGCCTTTCATTCTATGTTCCAGAGGGCTGGATTCAAAAGCCCGAATTGAGCGCTCCGCTATCTCCGCAAATCGCAACTAATATCCTGAAGCTATAAATCAAATTCCCGGTTGGAAAGATTGCGGCTTCTCCAGAGGTCATCTTGGCGGAACATTAGAATGGTTCTTAGCACTCATGTCCACCCATCATCAGACCCGGCCAATGCCCTGGTTACGCGACGAGTTCCGCTCCACCCTGCGGCTGGCGCTGCCTCTAGTGATTGCCGAGGTCGGATGGATGAGCATGGGCATCGTGGATACCATCATGGTCGGACGCTTGCCCGAGAGCGCTATCGCCATCGGGGCCACCGGGCTTGGCCAAAGCCTATATCACAGCATTGCGATCTTCGGCAGCGGGCTGCTGCTCGGCATGGATACCTTCGTCTCCCACGCTTTTGGCCGCGAGGACATTGAAGATGCGCGCCACACACTTGTCAACGGCCTGGTCATGGCGCTGTTGCTCACGCCCATTCTCATGATCGCCGTCTCGTTCTGGCCGGCGCTCATGCATCGCTTCGGTGTCAGTCCTGAACTGGTCGAGCCTATGCGTCCATTTCTTTTTGCACTCAACTGGGGCACGCTCCCTCTTGTCAGTTACTTTGCGCTGCGTCGCTATCTGCAGGCAGTAAACGTGGTGCATCCGGTAATGTTTGCCTTGATTTCGGCCAACGCGGTGAACGCTGTCGGCGACTGGGTGCTCATCTACGGCCATCTGGGATTAAGGCCGATGGGCATAACCGGCTCAGGCTGGTCTACCTGCATCGCGCGTGTCTATATGGCGCTGGTTTTGCTGATCACGGTGCTCTACGTGGAATCGAAACGCGACATCCCGCACTGGATGCTCGCCCTCCGAGTCGATGCCCAACGCATGTGGTCGTTGCTGAGACTTGGCGCGCCGGCAGCGGCGCAGATAGCCTGCGAAATCGGCGCCTTTTCCGGCGCCACTGCGCTAATCGCAAAACTCGGCCCCGTGCCGCTCTCCGGCCATGAGATCGCCCTGAACTGCGCTGCGCTGACTTTCATGGTCCCGCTTGGCATCAGTTCCGCCGCTGCGGTACGGGTCGGTCAGAATCTTGGTCGCAAGGATCCTGTGGGAGCCCGCCGCGCCGGTTGGTCCGCCATTGCCCTGGGCTGCGGCTTCATGTTCTGTTCAGGCCTGGTATTCGTCACCTTCTCACGAATGATCGCTCGCCTATTCTCCCCCGACCCTCAGGTCATCACCGTCGGCGCAACTCTGCTGCTGATTGCCGCCGCATTCCAACTGTTCGATGGCCTGCAAACAGTCGCGACCGGCGCTCTGCGCGGCACCGGCGACACTCATACCCCCATGCTCGCCAATCTAGTTGCGTACTGGTTCATCGGGCTGCCGCTCGGATACGTTCTCTGCTTTCAGTTGCACTGGGGCGCACTCGGCATCTGGACTGGACTTTGTCTGGGGTTGATCATCATTGGTTCGGCGCTGCTGATTGCATGGCATCGTCGATTGAAGCCAGGCAGAGTGAAGCAGTTCGCTTAACGCGCAACTAGCCTCGAGGAAGCTCCGTCATCTGGCTGAGTGCCAGCAGTACAGTTTGCGCCAGGCGTTCCGCCACTGCAACATCACCTTCATCAAACGCGAAAGGAACAGTCGAGAAGATCTCCAGCAGTCCGATCACAGACCGCTCATACTGTACCGGGGCGGCCAGAATCGATCGTACTGCAAGCCGCCGGCAGCTTTCGATCTCAACCCGTTGGTCGTTTTCCGTGTCATCGCAGCGCATGGATTTTGCGCTCCGCACGCACTCGCCGGAAAATCCCTTTGCCGAATCCACCCGGCTTCCGAGCGCCGGAGCGCAGCTGCCCACGCTCGCTCGGCAGATCATGGAGCCATTGTGCAGAAGGGCAATAGCCGCGCCGCTACCCCGCGTCAGTGACCGCGCTCGCTCGCTGATCAGCCGCAGTGCCGCGTTCAGGTCGGTGCCCAGAGAGTTGAATTCATATTGCGCGGTGGTGGAACTCCGCACCGCCGATCCCGAATGCGCTTCCAAAGTTATGACCCGCGTTTCTGAGAGACTGGTTTGCGCCGTCGGGCCAAATGCAATCAGCGACCCGCCGTTTACGGTGACCGTAGGGGCTTT
>QHZY01000158.1 GCA_003224855.1 Acidobacteriota bacterium
CACGAAATCCGCTTAGATGATCAAAGCCACCGCCGAAAATACTTGCGCGAATACAACCAGGCTTTCCGGTCATACCAGCAGGCCTTGCATTCAGCAGACTTGGACGCCGCCATTCAATGCGCAGATATTCTCCTCGTAGGCGACTACCACGCCTTGCCCAACGCGCAACACTTCGCCGCCGAACTTCTTGAAAAGCGTGTCCAGCCTGGCGACCGTCCGGTTGTCCTCGGCCTGGAAACGGTTTTCGCTCGCGACCAGCGCATCCTGGATCAATGGTGGCGCCGTGAAATCGATTCTGATGAGCTTCGCCGGCGAATCCGGTTCGATGCGGAGTGGGGTTACGATTGGGAACCGGTTCTTAAGCTGTTGACTAGCGGCCGAGACCATTGCGAAGCCATTTACGGCCTGGATTGCATGCCACGGGAAGATCTTCGGCGCATCGGCGCGCGTGATCGCCATGCTGCCCACAAAATTCAGGAAATTCGCGAGCGCCATCCTGAAGCGGTCATCCTGGTGCTGTTCGGTGAGTCTCATCTCGCGCCAGCGCATCTTCCGCGCATTCTGAAAAAGCAAGTTCCTGACCAACGAATTCTCACTATCCTCCAAAACGTGGATCCCCTGTATTGGCAAGCGACGTCCGACAAAGCAGGGCCAATCACCGCAGTACAAGTCGAGTTCAACGTACTGTGCGTTTTCAACGCCACCCCGCTCGAGAAGTATGAGCATTATCGGCTGCAGCTTTCACGCTGGCGTTGCGGCCGGGAGGAGCAGGCCGATGCCGCGCCTACTATTTACAACCTCATATTGAGTCTGGCTCGAATGCTGGGCATCGAGCGCTACTCGCCACACAACAGCACCCAGCCCCGGTTTTTGATGGACCTCTTGCCAGAGGTTTGCTCCACAACATCCGATCCCCACATCCGGAGACTTCTAGGGTCGCGATCGAACGAGGATGCTGTCGATCGGCAGCTGCGCCGTCTGGAGGAGAGGGGCAGCCTTTATGTGCAACAGTTGAATCTATTGATCGTTCGTGAATTCAAGCTTTCCTCCGCAGCGGAAGAAGCTGCCCGGTTTCTGTATTACGCGTGTCAAGGATTAGGGCAGGACGCGACGGCTCGCGCTCAGGAAGACTTTTACTCTGAAGCAATGGAACATGCGCTCGCTTATTTCGGCTCGCGAATCCTTTGCGGCGGTAGGGAAGAGCTTTCGGAAGAAAGATCTGCTCTCGATCCCTCGGGCTCAGAATTTGCCGGCTGTCTAGTGGGTTATCAACTTTACGACAGCTACATCGACGGACGAATCAGCACACGCCGTTTGAGGCAACTATTCCTCACAAAATTGAACGAGCCTGGAACAGCCAGAGCACTTTTTCGCGAGCTTTCGGGCCAGCGATCCTCACCGCTCAGGCGCCGCCTACCGAAAACTTAACTTGTACAGGAGCTGCCGGGCATCCCTTGAGAAGGAAACTGGCAAGTATTTCTTGATTGCACTGCCATAGTGTCCCCGCGGGCCCATGCGGAGCGGCTGAATACAGGTTGAAAGACGTGCGTGAAAGTTCCACATCTTACCTGATCCACTTGTTTTGTTAATCTAAAGCCGCAAAGGTCAGCACAGATTGAACGCCGAATCGATCCGCAACATTCTCGAGAGCGTACGCCGCGGCAAAATTACTGCCGACGAGGGTGTCAGCCGGCTCCGTCATTTGCCTTTTGAAGACCTCGGCTTCGCCAAGGTGGACCATCACCGCGCGCTGCGGGTGGGCATGCCGGAAGTGATTTTCGCCCATGGCAAAAGCGCGACTCAGGTTCGGGAAATCTTCTTCCGCCTTGCAAAACACGGTGGCAATGTTCTGGCTACCCGCGCGATTGCGGACCAGTTTAAGGCGGTCAAAAAGAAAATTCGCCGCGCGGAGTATCGGCCGGAGGCGAGGGCCATCATTCTGCATCAGGACAAAAACATTTACGGCAAAGGCCGCATCGCCGTGGTCTGTGCCGGAACCAGCGACATCCCGGTTGCTGAAGAAGCTGTGGTTACGGCCGAACTGATGGGCAATGCAGTCGAACGTCTTTACGACGTCGGGGTCGCCGGAATTCACCGCCTGCTGGCGAATCGCAAGTCATTGACGCAGGCTCGAGTGATCATTGTGTGCGCGGGCATGGAAGGCGCGCTGCCCAGTGTGGTCGGCGGATTGGTCGGAGTTCCCGTCATCGCAGTTCCGACCAGCATTGGCTATGGCGCGGCCTTCGAAGGGCTTGCCGCTCTACTGGGAATGATGAATTCCTGTGCTTCCAACGTCAGCGTGGTGAACATCGATAATGGGTTCGGGGCGGGTTATGTAGCCAGTTTGATCAACCGGCTTTAAGACAGAAAGCAGATCGCGAACAGCTTACTTGATCTCCATCACTTCTTTTTCTTTCGCCTTGCTCATGTCTTCCATCTTCTTGATCTCATCATCAGTGAGCTTCTGAATCTCGTCCATCGCGCGCTTCTCTTCATCTTCAGTGATCTTTTTGTCCTTCATCGCTTTCTTGATCGCTTCATTTCCGTCGCGTCGAATGTTCCGAATTGCGGTGCGGTGCTCCTCCAGAACTTTGTGCAGGTGCTTGACCATGTCGCGCCGTCGCTCCTCTGTGAGTGGCGGGATCGGCACCCGGATGATTTTGCCGTCGTTCATGGGATTCAATCCGAGATCAGACGTGCGGATCGCCTTCTCAATTCCAGCCAGGGCCGTGGGATCAAAGGGTTGCACCGTAATGAGCTGTGGTTCCGGCGCATGCACGCTGGCAATCTGATTCAACGGCATCTGTGAGCCGTAGTAGTCGACCGAGACCGAATCCAGCATGTGTACCGAAGCCCGCCCGGTGCGTGTTGCCGCCATGGCTTTCCGGAAGTCTTCTACCGCCTTCTCCATCCGGTTTTTCAGTTGGGAATAGGTATCTTTCAGGCCGGGGATCGCAGCCATCGTCGCTTGCGCCATAGGGGCTCCTGTGAGGGGTCGAAAACGCTGAATTATAAACCCAGGGACACCGGTGTCACGCGCTCACCAGCGATCCGATCTTCTCTCCGCTAATGACCTTGCGGATATTGCCACGGTCGTTGAGGTTGAACACGATGATGGGAAGATTGTTGTCCTTGCAGAGCGAGATCGCCGTTGAATCCATGACCTTGAGGCCCTGCTTTAGGACTTCCATGTAACTGATCTCGGCGTATTTTTTGGCGTCTTTCACCTTTAACGGGTCTGCATCGTAGATGCCGTCAACCTTGGTGGCCTTAAGAATCGCGTCCGCCTTGATCTCCATCGCGCGCAGCGAAGCCGCGGTGTCGGTTGAGAAGTAGGGATTTCCTGTACCTCCGGCGAAGATCACGATCCGGTCCTTCTCCAGGTGTCGAATAGCGCGACGCCGAATAAACGGTTCTGCCACCTGATTCATCTCAATCGCCGACATCACTCGGGTATAGACGCCCTGCTTCTCCAGTGCATCCTGCAAGGCCAGCGCATTGATCACCGTCGCCAGCATGCCCATGTGGTCGGCGGATACGCGGTCCATATCTTTGGCCTGCTCGGCTACTCCACGAAAAAAATTGCCGCCGCCCACGACAATCGCGATCTGCACATCCAGCGTGTGGACGTCAGCCAGTTCCGCGGCGATTTCGTGAATACGAAGAGGGTCGACGCCGAAGCCCTGGGTTGCGGCCAGGGCCTCGCCGGAAAGCTTCAGCAGAATGCGTTTGAAAATCGGGGTTGTCATCTATCGCGATTCAAACACAACCGGACCTATGCACCACAAAATTACTTCGCAGGCGTAGCTTCGCCGCCATCCGCGCTGCCTTTTGTGAAAGCAACCGTCGCTCCAGCCTCGCCGACCTTGAATCTCGCGAACCGGCGCACTGCGATATTCTCGCCCAGCTTGCCAATTTTCGTCGCGATCAACTGTCCGATCGAAATGGTCTGGTCTTTGATGAACGGCTGCTCCAGCAGGCAGACTTCTTCATAGAACTTTTCCATCTTGCCTGCCACCATTTTCTCGGCGATGTTGGCGGGCTTGCCGCTGGCCATCGCCTGCGCGAGATAGATGTCTTTCTCGCGCTCAAAGTCGGCTTGCGTTACATCTTCCTTGCGGATAAATTTCGGGTCGCTGGCGGCAATGTGCATGGCGACGTCGTGAATCAACTCCTTGAAATCTTCCGTTCGGGCCACAAAATCGCTTTCACAGTTTACTTCCACCAGTACGCCGATTTTGCCACCGGCATGAATGTAGCTCTCCACCGCGCCTTCGCTGGTCACACGCGTTGCCTTCTTAGCCGCGACTGAGACCCCCCGCTTGCGCAGCAGTACAACTGCCTGCTCCATATCGCCTTTGGCCTCGGTCAGGGCCTGTTTGCAATCCATCATCGGCGCTCCGGTCTTTTCACGAAGCTCTTTCACTTGTCCTGCAGAAATATTCACAGTAGTTGTGCTCATAAATTAAAGTCGCTATTACAAACTTTGACCCGCGCTCCGTTACTGCGCGGGTCCAGAACCTCTAAGCCTCGTTTTGTGGCTTTGCCTGATCCTGGGAAGCCGACTGGCCGCGCTCTTGTACCCAAGAACCAGCTAATAGGAATGTGATCCAACGTGCGTTACGTCAGAAGTGTCTTCGTCCACCACTGCGGCCCGCTTGCGCGTGCCAGCCCCCAGCACGTCTTCCATGCTGATTTCTTCGTCGCTTGGTGCTGCGCCGCTCGCATCCACCGCGCCTTCCACCGGAGCCTCCGTGGCTGCTTGTTCTGCCTGAGCGCTGGCGATTCCCGCCGCCAGGTCGGCGGCTTGCTTGTCTCCCATCAGTTGCGCACCCTCAGCAACCGAATCGGCCATCTTGGAAGCGAATAGCCGGATCGCGCGTAACGCGTCATCATTTCCTGGAATAACGTAATCCACTTCAGTCGGGTCGCAATTCGTATCTACCACCGCAACTACAGGAATCCCCAACTTGCGCGCCTCGCGCACCGCAATCTGCTCTTTGTTTGAATCGATAACGAAAACCGCATCCGGCAGCCGGTTCATGTTCTTGATGCCGGCCAGGTTCGCCTGCAGGTGCTTGCGCTCGCGCTCGAGCTTAATCACTTCTTTTTTCGGAAGCAGCTCATAACGGCCGTCAGTAGCCATCTCGTCAAGTTCTTTGAGCCGCTTCACTGACTTCTGCACTGTTACCCAGTTAGTGAGAAGGCCGCCCAGCCATCGCTGGTTTACATAAAAACTTCCGCAGCGCTGCGCTTCTTCTGCAATCGCGTCCTGGGCCTGCCGCTTGGTACCCACAAAAAGTATGTATTTGCCGTCGTCGGCCAGATCGGCGATAAACTTCGACGCGTCCTTGAACATCTTCAGCGTCTTTTGCAAATCAATAATGTAAATTCCATTACGCTCACCGAAGATGAATTCCTTCATCTTGGGATTCCAGCGCTTGGTCTGATGCCCGAAGTGGACACCCGCTTCGAGCAACTCCTTCATGGTGATGTTAGCCAAACAACCTCCTTTTTTGGTCTGCATCCTTCGTTCGCTGCTGCGAACTCCAGACATTGAACAGCATGAGTGCACGCGCAATCCCCAGCTTTACGGCATCTGCCTGGCCGGCAACCCCACCACCTGAAACGTTGGCAGACACATTGAATGTGCTCAGCGTTTCCGTAGAAACCAGTGGCTGCTTGGCGCTTGAACGCTGCGACTGCGTCACAAAATACTCATCGAACGGACGCCCGTTCACCTTGAATTCGCCGCTCCCCGGGCGCAAATAAACTCTGGCGACTGAGGTCTTCCGTCGCCCTGTTCCGTAGTATTGGACCGTCTCAGCCATTTCAACCTTTCTAAAAGTCTATGCCAGCGCCATTGCTGCCGGCTTTTGTGCTTCGTGCGGATGCTTGTCACCCCGGTACACTTTCAGTTTGCTGATCATCTGCCGGCCGAGCTTCGACTTAGGCAGCATCCGCAACACCGCTTGCTCCAAAATCAGTTCAGGCTTGCGCACCGCGCGCTTGCGGAACTCTTCCGTCCGCAGACCGCCAGGATAGCCCGTATAACGATGATAAGCCTTGCTTTCCGCCTTCAAACCGGTCAGCTTCACCTTCGCCGCGTTAATCACTATCACGTGGTCGCCGGTATCCAGAAACGGAGTGTACTTAGGGTTTTCCTTGCCCATCAGAACACGAGCCACTTGCGACGCCAGGCGCCCGAGCGTCTGCCCGTTCGCGTCGACCACATGCCATTTGCGCACAATTTCCCCCGCTTTGGGGAAATAGGTTGACATTCGGAGTCTCCCAGAAAATAAAAACGCAGATGAAAACCGCTCTGTACCCACAACAGCGCCGGAAGGCGCAGGAATCAGGCGGGCAACTGCAGGACCGCTAAAGC
The DNA here is from genome assembly GCA_003224855.1 of Acidobacteriota bacterium. Classification (GTDB taxonomy): domain Bacteria; phylum Acidobacteriota; class Terriglobia; order Terriglobales; family Acidobacteriaceae; genus Gp1-AA142. Next base: position 6,386 of record QHZY01000158.1, read on the forward strand.
TTTAACCTAACGTAAACTGTAGCTTATTGTCAATAAACAAAGGACCACCACCGCCCTCGTTGACCCATGTAGCTGCCACATGCTATAAAAGCAAGTTTTGTGTGCCGGGTCAACGGTGTGCTTTTCCACATCATCGACCACGGTCAAACTATCCGACGCGGCCAAACTCAGCACCCGGTTCAGTCTTGCGGTGGAAGCGTGTTCGGAACACCGGTATTCCGTTCCTGGCAACTGCCCTAAAACAGCGGCGGGGAACAGCCCGCCGGACGGTTGTTATCTGAACTCGTAAGTCATCCTGATTCAAAGTTCCCCGGAGGATCTGTATGCGCAACTGGTTCGCGAGCGTTGCGTTCCAAGGATGCCGTTTCGCCAAGATGCTTGCTCTTGCGGCGCTCACCCTGAGTGCTTCCGCTCTGTTTGCGCAAGAGGAACAGGTCGGCGGCGAAGCCAACCTGAAGCTGCCCGATCTTTCTTCAGTGACCTTCCTGGGCGTGGACGGCCACAGGCTGCTGCTGATCGGAATTGTCTTTTGCCTGCTCGGCCTGGCCTTCGGATTGGTCATCTTCATGCGCCTCAAGAACCTCCCGGTTCATAGCGCCATGCTCGAAATATCCGAACTGATCTATGAAACCTGCAAGACCTACCTGATCACGCAGGGTAAGTTCCTGCTCATCCTGGAAGCTTTTATCGCGGTCATCATCGTGCTTTATTTCGGCGTTCTGCTGAAGTTCGAAGCGGCGCGCGTGGCAATCATCCTGTTATTCAGCCTGGTCGGAATCGCAGGCAGCTACGGCGTCGCCTGGTTCGGCATTCGCGTCAACACCTTTGCCAATTCACGTACCGCCTTCGCCAGCCTGCAAGGAAAACCTTATCCCCTGTATCAGATTCCACTCGAAGCCGGCATGAGTATCGGAATGATGCTGATCAGCGTGGAACTGCTGATTATGCTCTTCATCCTCTTATTCATTCCTGGCGACTACGCCGGCCCCTGCTTCATCGGATTCGCGATCGGAGAATCACTGGGGGCAGCCGCGTTGCGTATCGCTGGCGGCATCTTCACCAAAATCGCCGACATCGGCTCTGACCTGATGAAAATCGTCTTCAAGATCAAAGAAGATGACGCGCGTAATCCTGGAGTGATTGCCGATTGCACCGGAGACAACGCGGGCGATTCAGTCGGTCCTTCGGCGGACGGATTTGAAACCTATGGCGTCACCGGGGTTGCGCTGATCACTTTCATTCTGCTGGGGGTGAAGGACACTGAGGTGCAAGTGCAGTTGCTGGTGTGGATCTTCGTCATGCGCATCATGATGCTGATCGCCAGCGCGGTGGCTTATTTCCTGAATGGCGCTATCGCCAAAGCAAAATACGGTAATGTCACGCAGATGAACTTTGAGGCGCCCCTGACCTCGCTGGTCCGCCCAGGAAGGCGGCGCATCGCTCGACATCCTTTCTGGCTTCGTGGCCGGCAACTTCAGTGCTTACTATCTTGGTTTTTCGATGGTCATCCTGATGTCGATCGGTTATTACGTCAGCACCATGGGACTCGGGCAATTGATGGTTGCCGCGCCGGTCTTTGCGTTCGGACTGGTGGCATTCGGGTTTCTGGGCATGGGTCCTGTAACCATCGCGGTCGATTCCTATGGCCCCGTGACCGACAATGCCCAGTCCGTTTATGAGCTGTCGCTGATTGAGAGCGCGCCTGATGCTGCCCAGGTAGTGCAGGAAAAGCTGAACGCTAAAGTCGATTTCGAGCGCGCCAAAGATTTACTGGAAGCGAACGACGGTGCAGGGAACACCTTCAAAGCGACCGCCAAGCCGGTGCTGATCGGAACCGCTGTGGTCGGTGCGACCACCATGATTTTCTCCATCATCATGGCCCTGACTAACGGCATGACCGAAAATGTCGACAAGCTCTCTCTATTGCACGCTCCGTTCATGCTCGGGCTGATCAGCGGCGGCGCTATGATCTACTGGTTTACGGGAGCGTCAACTCAGGCGGTAACTACCGGCGCCTATCGCGCAGTCGAGTTCATTAAAGCGAACATCAAGCTGGAAGGCGTCGTGAAAGCTTCTATCGCTGACAGCAAGAAAGTGGTCGAGATCTGTACTCGCTATGCCCAGAAAGGTATGTTCAATATCTTTCTTGCCATTTTCTTCGCCACCCTATCATTCGCATTCGTTGAGCCCTTCTTCTTTATCGGGTATCTGATTTCGATTGCCATTTTCGGTCTTTACCAGGCCATCTTCATGGCTAACGCAGGCGGCGCCTGGGACAATGCCAAGAAAATCGTGGAAGTCGAACTCAAGCAGAAAGGCACTCCCCTGCACGATGCAACCGTGGTCGGCGATACCGTTGGCGATCCCTTTAAAGACACGTCGTCGGTTGCTCTTAATCCTGTAATCAAATTCACCACGCTGTTTGGATTGCTCGCCGTGGAGTTGGCTGTCTCGCTGACTCGGCAGCAGGGAGCAGGCCTGGCTCACGGCCTGGCGCTGGCCTTCTTTCTGGTCTCGTTCTTCTTTGTATACCGGTCTTTTTACGGGATGAGGATCGTTAAGGAGCCTGTCTAAACCGGCCTGATTTTCAAATCCGCGTAGCCTCATGGAACCGCGGAAGAGAGTAAGCTAGAGATCAAGGAGACTTTCTATGGCAGACAGCAAGCTTGCACTCTGGGTCCGACTTGAAGCGAAACCGGGAAAGGAAAAAGAAGTGGAAGATTTCCTGCGCAGCGGGCTTCAATTAGTGGAGCGCGAACCGGCGACCGTCAGCTGGTTTGCCATCCGCCTGAATACTTCAACCTTTGGTATTTTCGATACCTTCCCGGACGAAAACGGACGCCAGGCGCATCTCCAGGGTGCGGTAGCCGCCGCCCTGATGCAGAAAGCCGGAGAACTGCTATCCAAGCCGCCCTCCATCGAAAAGATCGACGTAATCGCTTCCAAATTGTGCGAGCACCAGGCGCAGAAAGTAGCCTGATGCCGGGCATCGGTTCGCGGCAGGTTCTGACATGCCCTTGAGCTTGTCTGCCATCTGGCAAAGCAAAGGACGGATGCGCGGCGGTTCTGACTCGCTGGGCTTCTTATCAATCTCGCGATCCACAACGACAGATTTTCGTGGTGTTGGTCACAACGGGACCTCTTCTCACAAGGTTAATCGGTTTACTGGCGGTTGCCTTCGCGTGATTATGAGCACGGCTACCCATGCACCGAAAACTACATCAGATGCCAGGCAAAAACCGGGCCACCATTGCGGAACACCGGGGTTGTCGATGAAGAAGTGACGGACGAAGTCAAAGACGCCATGACCGACAAGAGCAGCCACCACTAGCCAATAGCTCCCCTTGAAGCCCGCAACGGCAAACAACACGAAAAGGCCAGCAATGATGCTTTCAACGATCAGCGTGCGGGTAGAAGCTCCAATCACAGCGAACAAGGCATAGTAGGACGCGATCACGATTAATACCGTTGGATAGAATGCACGCTCACGGTCAAAACCGATGACAGCCGCAAAAGCAGCCACAGCCAAAGTCAGCATCACACCGATCAGGTATTCCATGTTCCAGCCCTCCAGTGTTAGTCCTGCAAAAAACGCCATCACCGACGCGGCTTTGGGAGATTATGGCGCATCAGACAGGCTGACGATTATAGGGGTGTGGTCAGATGGTTTGTCTTGCCCGCGAGGTTCCTTGTCGATTTCGCAGCTTTTCAGTCGATCTGCCAGTGTTGGCGATAATAAGAAGTGATCGATCCGTATACCTCGATTGTTTTGGAACGCCTGCCGAAAATAATCCCAGAATGTGAAGTGTCCTATTTCGCCCGCGTGCAACGACCGGAACGCATCCGTATAGCCAATTTGCAACATCGCACGATAGCGGGCACGCGCCTCCGGCTGAAACAAAGCATCGTGCGCCCACGAAGACGGCTTGTGACAGTCGATGTCCTCAGGAATCACGTTAAAGTCGCCGCCGATTAGGGTCGGCACATCGTCCTGTTTCCACCTGACCATTTGCTGAATCAGCCGATCCAGCCAAGCTAGCTTGTACACAAACCTGTCACTCCCTACGCGATTCCCATTCGGCGCATAAACATTGACGATCCTGATGTCCCTGATGATTACCTCCAGGAAGCGGGCATGACTATCGGAGTCGTCTCCGATGAGAGCCTTAGCAATCGTCTTTATCGGATGTCGCGATAGAATCGCAACCCCGTTATAGGCTTTCTGGGTTACCGCTACACCCTCATAGCCAAGCGACTGGAAGGCTTCGGACGGGAACTCTGTCCCCTTCAATTCTTGCAGCAACAATACATCCGGTTCGTAGGCTTTCAGCCACGCGGTGACATGGGTCAGCCGAGAGCGAACAGAATTCAAATTCCAGCTAGCGACCTTAAACATCAACCCACATTTTACCGTTTGGGGTACGAGGGCAGTCATTGGTGGAGCGACGCGAGCTACTTCAAGCTAGTTGCCGCGTCAAGTTGACCGCTCCGCGCCTTCTCTTAGATGATTGTGACGCATGGACGTTGAACGCATCATTGACGACATCGAGCAGCTACAGGAAATGTTCGAAGCGCCCGACATTCGACCACTCAGCGCAAGCGACATCTCTGCGGCAAATCGAAGGCACGACCAGATGCTCGCCCATAGCCCTTGGTTTAAGCTGTGGCAGAATTATGGTATCTGCTGCCGATCTGGATCTCCGGTAATCCAACTACCTGAATAGAGAAGTAAACCCGTTCCGATGCGAGGAATGAGTTCGGTGCTTACGTGACGAATCGCCGGAATAATAGCGAGGAGGGTGCCCACCCGACCAGAATTGCTATGGCACTTGAGCATCTTTCGACCCGGGCCGCGCGGGAAGAGCGAACGGCATTGCTCGTTGCTGCGGCACTGAGTCGGGACAGGCTGCTACCCTCGCCGGAGGAAATTGAAAGAAAGATAGCAGGCGATTGATCTTCAGGTGCCCTCTTTGGGTCCAAAACGTATACGTCTGAAACGACGAGCAGGGTGAAACACGGGGCGAAAGCCCGCGAAAAATCGAGCCGCTGTTCGCAGCCTTTTGAGACGCCGTGTGGAATCCTGTCAGAAACTCCAAAACCAACATCTCCATCCTGAAAGACGCCAAAGCCGAGTACGCGAAGCTGCAATAATTTGTATGCTTGGCTCTCGACGCGGATTTACTGTGGGACTGTTTCCGTTACCGGAGTTTGCTTCAATCGAAGCGATTTCACGAACTCCTCAGAGTTCGATACCCAACCGAAGAGCATTTGCATGGTCAAAAGTGATGCCTCGTGGTTGCTTCTCGGAAGGTCATTGCCGATGGGCTCTCCCATACAGTCTTCCAAGAGCACACACGAGTAATCTCGGAACATCGCATCCCTCACCGTAGATTCCACACATACGCTGGTCGTACATCCTGTGATGATGAGGTATTTGAATCCAAGGCTCTTGAGCACTT
>QHZY01000159.1 GCA_003224855.1 Acidobacteriota bacterium
CGAGACCGGCGCTGAACAGAACGAAAATAGCCCCGACTTCAGCAACCGAGTAAATGGTGTCAGTCGGAGCAATCCAATTAAGAGCGTAGGGACCGAGCACCACCCCGGCGAGAATTTCTCCCAGAACTCCAGGCAAGCTCAGGCGTTCAAAGACTTCGCCCAGCATCTTCGCCGTAACAAAGATAGCGAACAGCTCAAGCAGCAGTTGCTCGGGTCCGTGCATCTCCATGCGCAGAATATGGCAAGGCAGAAAGCCTCGCAACAAAACTCGAAAGCTGGCCAGAGCTGCTGGGTCCGTTCAACCGACGCGTCTGAGGGGCCAGATAAGCACTTTCAGGTTCCTGGAGAAGTGCAGCAGCGGAGTCGAAGCTGGCAGAGTAATTCCTGCAGCTTGCGCCATTGTTTGCGTCTCGATTTCAGCAGCGGCGTCCTGCAATGGCCAGGGCTGATGATGAATTTCCGCCCGGTACACGACTCCTTTTCTCACGGTGTATAGACAATAACGTTCCGTCAGCCAGTGCTCGAGGGTGCCTGGACCTCTCAGCGTCACGGGCCCAATCGTCTGATAACGCCCGCGAAATTCCGCAGAACCCGCCACGCGCCTGGAAGTGTATGCAACCGACCCGTTCTCATTCCTCGTTTGCATCTGAGCGAGAAAGTACGGCAAGTAAAAGAACTTGCGCGCCATCCAGACGGCCGCGCGGCTGGCTGCGTCCAGACTGAAGAAGTAGACGCCTGGCTTTCCACCAAAGGTGACATAAGTTCTTACATTCAGCTCCGGAGTGCGTGAAAGCCCCGGAATGGCGGGGACTCCGCGCAAACGGATGTCACTCATTAAGAACGGAGTTACGGCCACCCAGCACTGATCTTGATAGGTGTCGACGGTTAGCTGGGAGGGCACAAGTCTCCGTAACTCAGCAGCTTCCACGGGCCAGTGCGCAAACAGAAGATCGTGCCAGGTTTGTGTCATGACCCATGAGCAATTTGGGAGGGGCCAGGGGCGATGCGCCGTGCACGCAAGAATGTCACGTATTCGCACCATAGAGAGATTACATGGATTTCTGAAGATGAGCCGAAGTTCGTGCTAGTCACTGGACCGCGGGCGGAGCTGGAGCCGCGGCGGGTGCTTCTGCCGTAATACTTTCATTCACAAGGTCTTTCAACTCTTTACTCGGTTTGAAGAACGGAATTTTCTTGGCGGGAACTTCCACCCGGTCACCTGTTTTCGGGTTGCGTCCGACGCGTGGCTTGCGCTGACGGGTGCGGAAACTCCCGAAGCCGCGGATCTCAATCTTGTCACCTACGCGAAGCGACCGAACAATGCTGTCAAAGATAGTTTCGACGATCACTTCACTATCCTTGCGAGTCAACTCCGCCAGGCGCGAAACCTCGTCAATCAGATCAGCCTTCGTCATACCATTCCCCCACGCTTTACATGAATCGGCTGTCCCCGGGATGCTGCGGCAGCCATTGAGGTCTGCATAACCTTCTCAAATAACAGGGGTTTAATGCAAGTGGGAATTGTAAACGCCAGGTACTTCCGACTCTGATTCTCCGGCGAGCTAGCGCCAGAGATAGTAAAAACCGGTGTGCTGCTCGAGCAGTTTTTCTCGCGTCGGCAGCCACTCGGAAACATCACCAAACAGCAGATCGAGCAGCGTTTTACGGTCTTTCTCGGGTCGGACTAGGGTCGGTTTTCCGCTGATTCCAACTGCCTTAGCCGTGTCCTCGACCGCGGCCTCGAAGTCGGCGACCTGATCGATCAGTTTCATGCTCAGCGCCTGCTGCCCGGTCCACACTTTTCCGTTGGCAATAGCCTTTACATCCTCAAACTTGCTCTTGCGTCCATCGGCTACGGCTTGAATGAACTGGGCATGCATATTGTCTATAAGTGATTGCAAATAGGCCTGCTCAGCAGGAGTGAGATCGCGAGTGGGAGAACCGGTGTCTTTAAACTCACCCGCCTTCATGGTGATGTCTTTCAGTTTGGCCCAGCGCAAAAGCTCAGCGTAGTTCACCCACTGAGCGATGACTCCGATAGAACCCACAATGCTGCCGTTGTCGGCATAAATCTTATTGGTAGCGGAAGAGACGTAATAAGCGCCGCTGGCTCCGACTGTCTCAATCGACGCCACAATCCGCTTCTTCTTTTCGTCGCGAATGCGCCGTACTTCGCGATAGATTTCTTCCGAAGCAGCGACCCCTCCACCCGGGGAATTCACGTGCAGAATGATGGCCTTAACCGAGTCATCGTCACCGAATTTTTTGATCTGCTGAACCACGGTGGCGGGATCGATAATCACGCCTTCCAGGTCAACCACACCAATTTTGTCGCCGAACGAATGAAGTGAAGCCTGCTCGCCGCCGGCATGCAGAGCCAGATAGACCAAAGTGAAGACGGCCAGCACGAAGAGGAAGAACACTCCTCCGCCGATCACAATCCAAAGCCAGGTGCGCGAGCGACCAGTTTCAGACATACGCGGGGTAGTTTAGCACTGTAAGTACGCTTATGTGTCAGGTTCGCAAGACTGGAACGATGACCTGCAGCGCCTTGGGCCGGATTGAGATTTCAGCCGGGGTTGTGCAGACAAACTCGCCATCTGCATAGACCTTCAAAGGTCGTTCAGTCTCGATTCGTGCCCGGGTGAGCTGAAAGTAATCCACTTTCAAGATGCAGAGATGTTTGCCGAAGTAGACGGCCGGGAAAACGCAAACGGCTCCCAGGCTGTTTGTTCCACGGATCAGGCATGCGTCCAGCTTGCCGTCATCGATTCGGGCTTGTGGAGCTATTTTTATCCCGCCGCCGTAAACCGACGTATTCGCGAATGCGGAAAGCATCATCAGGCCCGAGTTGCAGGCTTCCCATGTCCCCGATTCGTTTTTAGAGATTCTGATTTGCAATGGAGCGAACTTGGGTAGCACGCCCAGCAGGCTGAGCAGGTATCCGCCATGAGCTCGCAACCAACGCGGCAGGCGATTGGCCGCTTCTGCGACTTCGGCATCCAGGCCAACGCAGGCCACGCAGCAGAATAAAGTCTCATGTAGCGCGGACCGCCCGCCCGCGGCCGTTATCATCCCAAGATCAATTGTCCTGACGTTGGTTGATTTCCGGCAGAACTCGCGCCATGCCAGCAATGTATCTCCAAGCCCCCGGATTCCCAGGGCGCGCGCGAAATCGTTGCCGCTGCCGCGGGGAACCACCAGTAAAGGCAGTTGCAGTTCACTCAGCGTGCGCAGATTTCGATGTATCGTTCCGTCGCCGCCAAAAATCAGGACTGCGTTTACCCCGGAAGAAATCTCAAATGACCATTCGATATCGCGGCCCAACTGAAAAGGGTTGAGGTCCTGCTGCGATGATCCCGGTCCAAAGATTGCCGATGCGCGCATGGATGGGCACAGAGACTAGCACGATCTGCGCCTGGACAGTCGAGAGCGGCCGTCCCCTACGTGGTTAGTGACATTCCAAGCAATTTATCGATTAGCCGAACTTTCTTCATGCGGCGGCCAACTCGCAGCACGGAGTAATGCCCGACAGGCATTTCAGCTATGAGGTTGGTTTCGCCGATCGATTCTCCGTCGATGCTGACGGCTCCGCCTTTCAGCTTCGTCGACGCTTCGCTGTTAGAGGCTGCTAACCCTGCGCACTTAATCAGTTTGTCGATACGTATGGTGTGATGATTTGATACACCCCTTGCAATGACAAAAGCGGCCCCATGCTCATTGCCGCTACCGTCGACCGCGACGGCGGAAAGATTGACATCGACGGATTCCAATTCTTCCGGAACTTCCCCCTTCTGGAACTGCTTTCCCCAGTCTTCCTCCGCCTTGGCAGCCGCCTCTGCCGAATGGAAATCACTGACGATTCGGCGTGCAAGCTCTTTTTTCGCCTGCATGGGGTGTGCTTCGCGCTTCATCTTTTCGATCTCAGGCACCTGCACGTCGGTCAACAGTTCGTAAAAGCGCCACATCATCTGGTCGGAAATCGACATCACCTTGCCGTACATCTCCAGCGGCGCTTCCTGGATGCCGATCGCGTTTCCCAGCGACTTCGACATTTTCTGCACGCCATCCAGGCCTTCCAGAATCGGCGTCGTCAGCACGACCTGTGCTTCCTGCCCGAAATGCCGCTGCAGTTCGCGCCCCATCAGCAGATTAAATTTCTGGTCCGTGCCGCCGAGTTCAACATCAGCCTGCAGCGCTACCGAGTCGTATCCCTGCGCCAGCGGATAGAGCAACTCATGCATGGCGATAGGCTTTTCACCGTGGAAGCGGCTGTGGAAGTCTTCCCGCTCCAGCATCTGCGAGACGGTGACTTTAGCTGCCAGGCGAATCCAGTCGGCCGATTTCAGCTTGTCGAACCATTCGCTGTTAAATCGGGTCTCGGTCTTGTGCTTGTCGAGAATCTTGTAAACCTGCGCCAGATAAGTTTTCGAATTGCGCATGATGTCTTCTGCGCTTAGTGGCGGTCGCGTTGCCGATCGGCCCGTGGGATCGCCGATCATTCCCGTGAAGTCACCGATCAGAAATGTCACCTTATGACCCAGGTCCTGGAAGTGCTTCAACTTGCGCAACAGCACGGTGTGTCCGAGATGAAGATCAGGAGCGGTAGGATCGAATCCGGCTTTGACGCGCAGCGGCTTGCCCGACGCGCGTGACCGTTCGAGTTTGGCGCGCAGCTCAGACTCCTTCACAATCTCTGCCGCGCCCTTCTTTATATAAGCGATTTGTTCATCTACCGCTGCGAAGCCGGACATAGTTGGACCATTATAAGGGCAGGAACTCAGCCGCAGAATTTACACAGTTGAAACTTCTCCGCAAGGTAAAATTCCGCACTCGCTCGTCGTCATTTCTCGCAAGGAAGGTTGCTCATGCACAAGATCGTAACCGCAATCACTCTCGCCCTGATCGTCGCGCTATGTGCCACATGCGGTGGAAGCAGCAGCGGTGGCAGCACGTTGACCGGAATTGATATTTCTCCAATCAGTCCAAACATCGTCATCGGCGATACACAGCAATTTCATGCAACCGGACACTTCAGCGATGGGCCTGATCAGGATCTCACTGCAAACTCCAATTGGACCTCGAGTGTGACGAGTGTGGCCACCATCCAGCAATTCGGCACCCAGCCTGGGCTTGCGACCGGGGTGGCCGCGGGTACGACCAACATCACCGCCAGTTTTGCTCAAGGCTCGAGTTCAGTCACTGGCTCAACAAACTTGACGGTAACCACCAGCGCAAGCTCGGCGAGTACAAATCCTGGCGCCACAGCG
>QHZY01000038.1 GCA_003224855.1 Acidobacteriota bacterium
GCCCGCATCAGCATCGAAGACGTAGGCGCGAGTGTGCGCGATTATGCCGGCGGTGTTGAAGCCTCACCCGAGCGGTTGGGCCAGGTTGAGGACAGATTGGCCGCACTCGATCGACTGAAGCGAAAGTATGGGCCCGAGTTGGATGACGTGATCCGCTGCTGCCAGAATTTGTCACAGAAACTTAACGAGATTGAGAACAAAGATGAAGTGCTCGCCAGACTCCGCGCGGAGATGGCCGGCGCCGGAAAATCGTATGTGGAACTGGCGCGCGCGCTATCCCGGCAGCGAGAGAGCGCGGGACGGAGATTGGCGAAAATCGTGGAGGCTGAAATCAGCGATCTCGCCATGAATGCAGTATTTCGAATCGAAACGTCAGGAACGGATGACGAGCAGAACTGGACAGCCTCCGGATTTGACCAAGTGACATTCCTGATTTCCACCAACCCCAGCGAGCCGCCTCGCACGCTGGAAGAAATAGCTTCCGGCGGAGAACTATCGCGGGTCATGCTGGCGCTGAAGGCAAGCGTGGAAGCTGGCGCCAAAAAGAAGCAGAGCGGATCGCAGCGCGCCATGGTGTTCGACGAAGTGGATACCGGGATTGGCGGCCGCGCTGCGGAAGCCGTGGGCAAAAAGCTGCAAGAGCTATCACGTTATAACCAGGTACTCTGCGTGACTCACCTGCCGCAGATCGCGATGTTCGCTGACCACCATTATCTCATCGAGAAAAAAGAAGCTTCCGGCCGCAGCCGAACCAGTATTCGCGAGATCACCAGCGACCATCGCACCCACGAGCTGGCGCGCATGATCAGCGGCTCGAAACTCACTGAAACCTCACTCAAGCACGCCGAGCAGATGCTGAAACAAAGCGCGGGGCGAAGTTCCAGGCCGGTTGCGGCCCGATAACCTGTCTAGGACGACTGCACATCTTTGTGGATAAGCGCGGCGTCCAGGAGAAATCCCAAACCAATCGTGAAAGGAATCACGCCGAATGCAGCGGTGATCCATTGATCGGGATTGACCCGGGCAACCAGCGAAAACGCGATGGTGTATCCAAGGGCTCCGGCAACCAGCAGGATGCCCGACCGCCGTGAGCGACCCGCCTGCGGCAGTTCCGGTTGCATTGGAACTTCAACTCCGCGCGCCAGAGCCGCCAGGCGCTCTTCGGTGCGCAGTTTGCGCACCCGGTAAAACGTATACATCGCAGCAACCGGAGTTCCAAATATCAGGCTTACCGCAGCTAATCCAATTATGCTTTCTCCCATGAATTTCTCCTCTGTACATAACGGAGTACGCGGGTTGTTCCGGAAAAGTTCCGCGGCGAGCCAGAAATCACGAAACCAGGTCTCTCAACTCGCGTCGAAGGATTTTGCCGGAAGCAGTTTTCGGGATGGCATCGATGAAGCGGACTTCCCGTGGCTGCTTGTAGTGGGTCAGCCGATCCGCGACGAAACTGCACAACTCCTGTTCCAGCCGCCCGTTCTGCGTAAAATTCTGGTGTGTCACCACAAACGCCACCGGAATTTCGCCCGCCGCCGCATCTTTTTTCCCGATCACTCCGCAATCACGGACTGCCGGATGCTCCAGCAGTACTGCTTCCACCTCTGCAGGCGCCACCGCGAATCCTTTGTACTTGATCAGCTCTTTTCGTCGATCCACAACGCAGTAGAATCCGTGCTCGTCGCGCCGGACGACATCGCCCGACCAGTACCAGCCATCTCGCAGCGCCAGCCCGGTTGCCTCGGGCGACTTCCAGTAGCCCCTCATAAACTGCGGCCCTCGCATCACCAACTCGCCGGGGCACTTTGTCCCGGCTTCGCTGCCTGCATCGTCGATCACCCGGCAGTCGGTGAGCGCCAACGGATGGCCGATCGATTCCGGGCGGTACATTGCGGGAGACAGAAATCCAAGATGTGTTACCGGAGATGCCTCCGTCATGCCGTAACCCTGCACAACCGAAATGCCGGTCAGCGCGGAAAAGCGCCGCGGCAACTCAGGTGGCAAAGGTGCTGCGCCGCATTTAACCCAGCGCAATGAGTGATTCTGCGCGAACTGGCCGGCCTCCGCGGCCTGAACCAGTGCCAGCAATGCAGGGGGGACTACCAGCGTGATAGTGGCCTGCTCACTGCAAACGATCGACATGAATTGCTGCGTGTGGAAGCGCGGCATCAACACCAGAGTGGCGCCTCGCATCAGCACCGGATTCAATCCGACGTTCAGTCCATAGATGTGATAAAGCGGCAGAAAGCACAGCAGGATGTCGCCCTCATGCAGCTCATAAGCGCCTGGGCCGAGCAACTGAAACACGTTGGCCACCAGGTTGTGATGCGTCAGCATCACCCCCTTGGGAAGTCCGGTGGTCCCGCTCGAATAAGGCAATGCAGCCAGCGTTTCAGTGGTCGGGGCGACTGGTTCAGGAGTTTTTGAGAGGCCTGGTTTCAGCAACTCAGAGAAGGGAAGCGTGCCCGCGGCGAAGTGGCGCGTGCTGTACACAGCGCGCAGCGAGGGAAGCCCGCTTAAATTGATCCGCTCCAGATTAGGGCCGTCACTTACCAGCAGGCATGCGTCAGAATTCTGTAGTTGATAGCGCACCTCGCGTTCACGATAAGTCGGATTCAGTGGAGTTGGTATCGCTCCCGCAAGGGTGGCGCCGTGGTAAGTCGCGCAGAACTCCCAGGAGTTGAACAAAAAGATCGCGATCACATCTCCTGGCTTCACCCCGGCTGAAATGAATCCTCTGGCCACCGCTTGAACCAGCTCCCCATACTCACCGTAGGAAATGCGCCGTCCGCAGGAGGTGTCCACCAGCGCAGTTTTATTGGCGTATTTCCGACAGGCATGAAGAATCAGTTCGTGGACAAAGTGCCCCGCCGGCTCGGCATAAAGCTGGGTGCGAATCATTCGGCTTAGGATTGTAACCCGCGTCGGGCGGCTGCCTAACCCGCCAGTTTGCGAAGGAATTCGTGCTCGTCAAGGCGATATTTGAATGCCTTGCGGCCGTCAATAAAGACCACCGGCACTTCATCAGTGAACTGGCGCCTGAGCTGATCGTCAGTATCCACGTCCACTTCGCTCCAGTGGAATCCTCCGCGGCGATGCAGTTTGGTGAGTGTTTCCTTCACGATCTCGCACAGGTGACAGCCTTTGCGAGAGTAAACGATCACCTGCCGGGGTTCCGACATGCGCAGAGTTTAGCAATCAGTCTGGGAAATTTCCATCAGGATGTTGTCGCGGCAATTCCTGCTATGGCGACCCGGTTTTGCTAACAATGTGGCGCCAGTCGCGTCAGATCACCAGCCACTCTGGTGGCGGATCCGGCCTGTGAGTCCCTGTTCAGGAGAATACATGTTCAAGCGCTTATTGCTGCTGCTGTTGGCAGTGCCCATTGTAGCTTCGGCGCAGGCGATGTTTCACGGCAATGCCGCTCACACCGGTGTTTACGATAGCCCCGGACCAAAGCAGTTCGGCAGCGTCAAGTGGGCATTCAAGACTGGCGGGCCTGTCGTTTCATCTCCGGCCATTCTCGACGGCGTGGTCTACATCGCCAGCATGGATGGGTACCTCTACGCCATCGATCAGGAAAGTGCGAAGGAGAAATGGAAATATAAATCGAGAATGCCAATCGCATCTTCGCCCGCAGTCTCTGGCGGGCTGGTGTACTTCGTCTCATCTGCCGGGGCTCTGGCAGCCATAGATGCTGCAACCGGGCAGCCCCGATGGGTGCTGCCTACCGAATACGAGCGCAAGTTTGAAGCGAAAAACCTGCACGGCTTGCAGTCAGAAGCGCAGACCATCCCGGATGCATGGGACGTTTTTATGTCCTCGCCCACGGTTGCCAATGGCAAAGTGTTCTTCGGTTCGGGAGACGGCAACGTGTACGCGGCTGACGCGCAAACCGGCGTGCTGCAATGGAAGTTCGCGACCAAAGACGTCGTACACGCCTCGCCCGCGGTCGCCAACAACACGGTTTACATCGGCAGTTGGGACAGCTACCTGTACGCGATCGACGCCGACAGCGGGCAGGAGAAATGGTCGTTTAAAGCCGGTGAAGATCCCAAGGTCTGGACGCGAAGACTGGCCGGCTGCGATTCAACTTCGATGCCAAGGCGTACATTTTTTCTTCTGCGGCACTGGCAGGCGACCTGGCTTATGTCGGCGATCACAACGGCCGGCTCTACGCAATCGACATGAAGTCCGGAAAACTCATCTGGGATTTCAAAACCGAAGCTTCGAAAGCCGACCCGTTCAAAGTGCTCAATGCTGACGGAAGCCTGATCCCGGAATCGCTGTATGCGCCGGTGCTCAATGACTTCGAAGACATGTATATTGCATTCTTCAAATTTGTTTCGATCGGCGCCATCATGTCTTCGCCTGTGGTGGACAAAGGCGTAGTTTACTTCGGCAGTATGGATGGCAATTTGTACGCGCTGAGATAAAGATTTGTTCGGCCATTAGCAGCGTCTGAACCTCCGTTACAATTCCCCAATGCCAACGGAAGCTAAGCCGCTTGCCGGAAAGGCTGTGCTCGTCACCGGCGGCGCGCGGCGGCTTGGCCGTGCCATTGCGCTCGCAATGGCAGATGCGGGAGCCGACGTCGCGGTCACCTATCTGCGGTCGCAATCTCATGCCCGCAACCTGTTAGTCGAACTGGATCGCAACTCTGTTCGCGCGATGGCAATTCGTTGTGATGTTGCTCAGGAGAAAAGTGTCCGGGCCGCGGTGCGCCAGGTTGCACGGGAGTTTGGGGCAATTGACATCCTGGTCAACAATGCCGCGAATTATGAAACGGTTGCGTTTGACAAGATCACAGTAAAACAGTGGGACGCGATTTTTGCGTCAAACACGCGCGGGCCGTTTCTGGTAACGCGTGAGGCGTTGAGCTACCTGCGCAAACGCAAAGGCAAGATCATTAACATGGGATCGCTCGGGGGTCTGCGGCCCTGGCCGACCCACGCCCACTATTGTTCCTCGAAAGCCGCACTGCACATGTTGACGCGAGTCATGGCCAAGGCGCTGGCTCCTGAAATTGCGGTGAACTGCGTGGCTCCGGGGATGATCGACCTGGGCGAAAAGTCGGCGGCTGCATTTATGCGCAGCATGGCCCCGAAAACCCCGATGCGCCGCAACGGCACCGCCGAAGATATTGCGGCCGCAGTCATGTTTTTTGCCACTGCGCCCCATTTCATCACCGGCCAGATCATGTCAGTTGATGGAGGATTAGGCCTGTAGAAGTTCACAAAGCCCCACACCAACTGCCATCCTGAGCGACCACGCTGATCTTCCACCCGCGAAGCGGCGCAGGAATGCGCCCGACCGCGTAAGCCGCAGTAAGCGTCGTCCGGTTTGTTTCGCGCTGTCTTTTGCTGTATCTTGGCCACCTGACGATGCTGCTCCTTACAGGCCGAGTAAGGCGATCCGCAAAAAAACTTGTTTGGTTTTTTTTGATCTGTTGCTCCTGCGCTTCTGCCCAGACGCGGCTTGAAGAAGGCGGCCATGAACTGCAGGTGTGGACCGGGGGCGGGCACAGCGTTCCCGGAGGAACATCGGACACCAGCCTGTGGAACATCGGCCTGCGCTACGGCTGGATTCTCACCACGCCTCACGGGCCCGGATTTTTAAAAGGCCGGTTCGAATACGCGCTGGACGTCATCCCTGCATTCCTGGTATTTCAGCCGGCCAACACTTCCTACGGGGCCGGTTTTAATCCATTCGATCTCAAGTGGAATTTTGCGACCCGCGGCAGCATCGTGCCCTACGCCGAACTCAGCGGCGGATTTCTGGTCACCAATCACAATGTGCCAATCGGAACCAATGACGTGAACTTCACCCCTTCGGCCGGAGTGGGCGCGCACTTTCTTCGCGAAAAGTACAACTTCAGCGTGGAGCTGCGTTACATGCACATTTCGAATGCGGGCCTGGCTTCGCCAAATCCTGGGCTTAATACCTTGCAGGTGCGGCTCGGCCTCGGCAAGTTCCTCAGCGGAAAACATTAACATTAAAGAGTACCTCACCAGTTGCAGCCCCCCGAGTGACGCAGATATTCTTCTCGCATGCCCACAACTCTGGTGGAGTGTGTCCCGAACTTTTCCGAGGGACGCGATAAGGCCAAGGTCGATGCCATCGTTGACGCCATGAAAATGGACGGCGTCTTCCTGCTCGACCGCGAGATGGACGCTGACCACAATCGCTGCGTGATAACGCTGGCGGGCGAGCGTGAACCCATTCAGGAAGCCGCCATTCGCGGCGCAGGTAAAGCAGCAGAACTGATTGACCTGAATACGCATCAGGGAGCACACCCGCGCATGGGTGCTGCCGATGTGGTGCCATTCATCCCGATCGAAGGTGTTTCGATTGAAGACTGTGTGGCAATGGCTCGGCATGTTGGCTCGGAGATATGGAAACGCTTTCAGATTCCGGTGTACTTGTATGAAGCGGCGGCTGCGACTCCAGAGCGACAAAACCTAGAAAACATCCGGCGCGGGCAGTTTGAAGGGATCCGGGCGGAGATCGCGACCAACCCTGCAAGAAAGCCCGATTTCGGCGATCTCAGAGTTCATCCAACGGCCGGTGCCACGGTGGTAGGCGCCCGCAAGTTTCTGATCGCCTACAACGTTTTTTTGAACACGCCCGATGTCGACATCGCGAAGAAAGTCGCCAAGGCAGTTCGTGCTTCAAGCGGGGGAATGCGCTTTGTGAAGGGAGCTGGATTCCTGGTACGCGGAATGGCCCAGGTTTCTATGAACCTGACTGACTTTGAGCAGACTCCGATTGCCCGGGTATTCGAGATGGTCAAGAGGGAAGCGGCGCGTTATGGGGCGGCGCCGGTTTCAAGCGAGATCGTCGGATTGATTCCGAAAAAGTCATTGGAACAGGCCGCAGAGTGGTTCCTGCAGGTGGAAAACTTTGATTCATTGCTGGTTCTGGAAAACCGGCTGGCGGCTGTAATGGGCGGCAAGATGGCGGTTGGCGGCCTGCGGGCCGGGGTCGAACCTTTTGTGGAACAGCTGGCTGCGCCCACCGCCACTCCCGGTGGAGGCAGCGCTTCAGCTGCCAGCGGCGCCATGGCAGCCGGCCTCGCCAACATGGTGGCTTCCATGTCGCGCGGAAAAAAAGCATATGTGCAGTACGAGCGCGAACTAAGCGATGCCATTGCGCGCCTCTCCCAGTTGCGGGAAGAGCTGAAGGCAGCCATTGACGCCGATGCCGAGTCTTACAACTCAGTCATGAAAGCCTACAGGCAGGCCAAGCAATCGGCGGACGGAAACGAGATGATTCAGCTCGCCTTGAAGCAGGCGACCAGTATTCCATTGTCGGTGGCCGAAAAAGCCCATGCGGTTGCGCAAATCGTCGAACAACTAAAACCGATAACCAATCCGAACATGAAATCCGACTTGACCACGGCCACCGCTCTGGCGCACGCGGCTACCACCGGCGCCCTGGCCAATGTGGAAATCAATCTGGAATCATTGAGCGACCTGAACTTCGTCGCCGAGGTGCGCCAAAAGGCGTCGTCGTTTTCAGTGCCCTCCATGGTTCGGCCGTGACCTGGTCTTTACACTTTGGTGCGCTGGCAAGCGTAGATACTGCTCTAGAATGGTAGAAAGTAGGGGTACTCAGAGTCTCTGGCCCGCATCTAACTTTCTAACTTCAGAGGTCATATGAAATCAGTAAAGATAATCCTTGCCTTGATTCTGCTCTGCTCGCTTTCAGCCTGGGCCACGCCGCTGGGAAGCTCTGCGAGAACTGTGATTCCGTCCGATATTCAGCAGATTATTTCTGTGGATTATCGCGCGCTGAAGAATTCTGATACCGCCATGGCGCTGAAAGCGCAGGTGCTGCCGCCGGCTCTGAAGGAATTTGAAACGGCGCTAAGGGGTGTTGGCATAAATCCCGACAAAGATGTCGAGCAGCTCACCTTTGCCTCCTATCGCGCGGGCAAACAAGGCATTAAGGTGATCGGCGTGGCGCAGGGGCAATTCTCGTCAGCGGCTGTGCTCAAGAAAATGAAGCTCAGCAAGATTAAGCCGGTGAAATATCATCAGGCTGATGTGTACGCCATGTCCGGCGGTATGCAGATGACTTTTCTTGATGATGACACGCTGGCGTTTGGTGACATGGCGGCTTTGAAAGGCGCGCTGGATGCTCGCGATGGCTATGCTTCCGGCCTCGACAGCAATAGTCAGATCGTGGATCTGATGGGTGGAGTTGATTCCGGACCGGTGTGGAGCGTGCTCGACCAGCAGGGAACACAGAACATGATGCGCTCGGCACTGGGCGATGCTTCCCGCCTGGCGGATTACGAAACCATCAAGAAGCGCATCCTTGGATCGCGCTATACCATGAATTTTCAGAGCGGAGTGAATTTCGACCTGGATGTCGCGACCTTAGATTCGGTTACAGCGGGCACCCTTTCAACGCTGTTCAAAGCGGGAGTCTTGTACAAGAAAATGTCCGCCACCCCCATTGAAAAAGTCGCGCTCGACAGCGTGAGCGTAAACTCGGATAGCTCAAATCTGCAGATGCACTTCAAGACTGACGACAAGCAGTTCCAGTCGTTGCTGCATTCTGACCTGTTCGCTGCCGTGTCCCGTTAATCCTGATTACTGCTGTGTGGCGCGGGCGCCCTCGCCCGCGTCAACTTTTGTTCGCGAGTAATACTTCCGCGCCTTCGTCCGGTTTCCGCAAATCTTCATATCACACCAGCGCCGGCTGTGGTTTTTGCTGCGATCCACGAACAGCCAGCGGCAAGTCTCCACCGAGCATTTCCGCACCAGCTTCACGTCCGGTGAGGTAAGCAAGCTTGATGCCGACCTCACAATCGGCCACAACGGCGATTCAAGCTGCTCACCGTCTTGCCAGTCCAGCTGATAAACCCCATGGGTGCTGCGGAACCGTACTGCACGGTAGGACTGCGCAAGAAAATGGGCCACCAGGTCTAAATCGGATTTCGGGGGTTGCTGCTCGCCAACAATGCGGTCAAAGATGCGGTACAGGCTTTCGCGCAGCTCAATTACCCAGCTCAGGACGTTGGTTGCCCTTGCTGGATCTGCAAGCGCCACTTCGCACAGCCGCTGTCGTTTTTGGCGCGAGATTATACCCGCCTGCTCGGCCCACATTGCAAAACTTGCATAATCCGGTAGCAGCTCAAGCTTTTTTTCCGGCACCGGGCGGTTATCAAGCGTATTGACTAAATCCAGGCAACGCTCGCCCGCCAGGATGTTAAAAACAGTTCCCATATAACCAGTAAAATGTGTTTGACAGGTTACAACCCGTCCAGTAGATTATAACCATCAAATTGTCGGATGACAAGTTATATGGCTACAATGACAAAGCCCGCAATGCCCCTCCTCCGGCGCGATTCTTCTCACCGCCTGTGGATCGTGCTTTCTTTTCTTTCGACCTACCTGATCTGGGGATCGACTTATCTTGCGATTCGTTACGCGATTGAAACCATTCCGCCGCTGGTGACGGTGGCAATCAGGCACTCACTGGCGGGAGGTGTGTTGTTCATCTGGGCGTGGAAGCGCGGTTTCCGCCCTACCACACGAAATTGGGTGGCAGGTGCGATCGTCGGAGCGCTGTTTTTCTTCATTGGACATGGCAGCCTGCATTGGGCAGAGCAGTACGTGACATCAGGTCTGGCCGCGCTGCTGATCGCTACCGAGCCGATGTTCATCCTGCTGCTCGGATCGCTGACCGGCAAGGAGAAGATCAACTGGATGAACAGCTTGGGGCTGGTTGTTGGCCTGGCCGGAGTAGCTATCCTGAGCGCGGAAGGATTGAGCCTGCATGCTTCCAATTGGATCGGTATGGGGGCGGTGCTGTTGGGATCTTTGGCTTGGTCGGCGGGTGTGATTGTTTCGCCCAAACTTCCTATGCCGCAGGATTCAATCGGCCGCGCAGCCGTTCCATTGCTTTGTGGCGCAGTGATGCTGCATGTGGCCGCGCTGTTAACCGGAGAGTATCACCAGGTGAAATGGCATGCCGTTTCTATGAAGTCGTGGTTAGGGCTCGGATACCTGGTGGTATTCGGCTCCATCGTGACCTTCACCGCATATTCCTGGCTGCTGGAGCATTGCTCGCCGACACTGGTCGCCACCCATACCTATGCCAATCCAGTGGTCGCGGTTCTGCTGGGGTGGTGGCTTGCTGGAGAGCCCGTAAGCATGAGACTGGCACTGTCCACGAGCGCGATTCTGGCTGCAATTCTCTTGATTCAGCGCGGGGAAAGAGTGAATCCAGAGGTGCGGCCATGCTCGGAGCCAGTGCGAGACAGTTCCGCTGCATGAAACGCACAGAGCTTAACCACCATGGGCACGAAGGTGTGCGAAGGAAGAACCCTCAGGCTTTGGCTTTGGTTGCGGCACGCTCGTCGCGCTTCTGTTTCGCCCAGCCTTGCTTGATTGCCTGGCGGGCACGGCCGAGCGCGAGTGCGTCTGCGGGAACGTCCTGTGTCAGGCAAGAGGCTGCCGCGACGTAAGAACCTTTGCCAAGTCTGATGGGCGCCACCAGAGTGGTATCGCTGCCCACGAAAACTCCATCTTCGATCACGGTCTGGTATTTGGCCGTCCCGTCGTAGTTGCAGGTGATGGTTCCGGCGCCAATGTTTACGCCTTCGCCGATGTCGGAGTCGCCGAGATATGTCAGATGGTTTGCTTTGGACCCCTTGCCAAGTTTCATTTTCTTGGTCTCGACGAAATTTCCAATGCGCGCGCCTTCTCCGATGTCACTCGCCGGACGCAAGTGGCAATAGGGCCCCAGAATCGCCTTCCGCGCGACCCGCGATGATTCAATCACACAGCCGGGGTGCAGGATCACTTCATTGCCAATCTCACTGTCGTGAACTACACAGTACGATTCGATGTGGCAATCGGAACCGACCCGGGTTTTCCCGCGCAACTGCACATGCGGCTCGATGACGGTGTCCGCACCTATTTCGAGGTCGCTGTCAATCACGCAGGTTTCCGGATTAAAAATCGTCACTCCTGCCGCCATGAGCTGCCGGCATTTTGACATGCGCATTCTGTGGTCAATATCCACCAGTTCGGCGCGGGTGTTTCCTCCTAGAACTTCGAACGGGTTTTCGCACACGACCGCAACCACTTTTTGCTTTGCGGTGCGCAAGATTGCAGCCATGTCGGTGAGATAGAACTCGCCATGCGGGTTATCTGTCCCGAGCTTCTGGAGGTATTTCTGAAGCGCCGCAATACTGAAGGCGTAAAAGCCAGAATTGATTTCTGTTATTTTATGCTGTTTTGCATTGGCTGACTTCTGTTCGACGATCGCCTGCACATCATCGCCTTTGCCCACGCGCATAACCCGCCCATAACCCGCGGGATCAGGCAGGATCGAGGTCAGTATGGTCATGGCCGCATTGTTGGCTGAATGGAAATCCCGTAGCTGTTCGATGGTTTGCCGGGTAATCAGCGGAGCGTCCCCGGAAAGCACCAGCACATGGCCATAACCGGAAAGCGATTCTCCCGCGACCATCAAGGCATGGCCGGTTCCACGTTGCGGCTGCTGCAGGACAAAATTGACGCCTGAGTCCTTTACTGCGTTGCGAACGCGTTCGGCTTCATGCCCAATCACGGCGAAGATATCGCTGGCAGGCACGACTTGCGTGGCGGCTGCGATCACGTGTGCCAGCAGCGGCTTGCCGCCGACTTCGTGGAGCACTTTGGGATGCCGGGATTTGAGGCGCGTGCCTTTACCAGCGGCCATGATGACGATCGCGATTCTGGAAGCGGTTTTCTTCTGGGCCTTCATTTTTTGAAGCTTCATCGCAAAATCACTATACCGCGAGAGAATTCGCGGAGGTTAACCAGCTATGCTCCGCTACGCACAACGGGAGCACGCGACGCAGCTGCAACCGTAGGTTATGATTGAAGTGATGGCGGCGCAGCACCCATTTCAAACCGACGATGCCAGGCTGTTCGCGGTCCGCGGTAGAGTCATGGCAGGCGAGCGTCTCAACCAGCAAGACGGTCTCACGCTCTACGGAACTGGCGACATTCTCGCCGTGGGCTGGCTGGCAAACCAGGTGCGTGAGCGTTTGCACGGAGACCGTGCTTACTTCAACGTGAATCGCCACTTGAATCCAACGAACGTTTGCGTGGCGGCGTGCCGGCTGTGCGCATTCGGCCGCAAAAAAGATTCGCCGGGCGCCTACACCATGGCGCTCGAAGAGGCATTTCAGACCGCGGCTTCCGGCTACACCGAAGCGGTCACGGAGTTTCACATTGTTGGCGGGTTGCATCCCGATCTGCCGTTTCAATATTTCCTCGATCTCATCTCCGGGCTCAAAAGGCGATTTCCGCAGGTGCATCTCAAGGCCTTTACCATGGTGGAAGTCGCCTATCTGGCTAAGCGCGCCAAGCTTTCGGTCAGAGAAACACTGCAGCAACTGAAAGCTGCGGGAGTGGATTCGCTTCCCGGGGGCGGCGCTGAAATTTTTGCTGACCGGGTGCGCCACATCATCTGCGACCACAAGATTGACGGTGATCAGTGGCTCGAGACCGCCCGCCTTGCGCACCAGATCGGCCTGAAATCTAACGCCACCATGCTGTACGGGCATGTGGAAAATGACGAAGACCGGGTCGATCACCTGCTCAAGCTAAGAGCGTTGCAAGACGAAACCGGCGGGTTTCAGACCTTCATTCCACTGGCGTTCCATCCTGAAAACACGGCGCTTCAACATCTGCCAAAGACCACCGGCATGCTCGATATCAAGCAGATCGCGGTGAGCCGTTTGATGCTCGACAATTTCCCTCACATTAAGGCTTACTGGCAGATGATGACTGCCAAAATCGCGCAGATCGCACTCCGTTTCGGAGCCGACGACATCGACGGCACGGTGATCGAAGAAAAAATTTATCATGACGCCGGAGCAACTACTCCTCAAGGCATGCGCCGACAGGATCTCGAGCGCCTGATCCGCGAAGCAGGACGCGAGCCCTTCGAACGCGATACGCTGTATCGCCCAGTCACCCGGACCGAGACGTCTGTTACTGTCGCAGTCTAGAATTGCAACCCAGGCAAACCAAATGAAAATACGGCTGAGGAGTCTCGTACTCTTTCTCTTGCTGCCCGTTCCACTGTGCGCACAAAAGCAACCTGCAGACCTCATCATTGCTGGTGGAACGGTCGTGAGCATGGATGCAAAGCGGTCGATCCAGGATGATGCTGCCATCGCGATCAAAGGCGACACGATCGTCGCCATAGGGAGGCGCGAGCAGATCGCCGCACATTACCAGTCAGCGCAAACTCTGGATGCGACCGGTAAATTGATTCTTCCGGGTTTCATTAACGGCCACACGCACGTTCCTATGACCCTGTTTCGCGGCCTGCATGACGACGTGACTCTGAATGATTGGCTT
Source organism: Acidobacteriota bacterium (assembly GCA_003224855.1). Taxonomy (GTDB): domain Bacteria; phylum Acidobacteriota; class Terriglobia; order Terriglobales; family Acidobacteriaceae; genus Gp1-AA142. The sequence continues at coordinate 13,374 of QHZY01000038.1, forward strand.
TACAAGTACATCTTTCCCGCCGAAGCCAAAAACGTAAATGAAGACTTCGTGCGCTGGGGTACGCGCCTGGCGGCTGCCGAACAGATTCGCTCCGGGGTTACAACCTTCGCTGACATGTATTACTTCGAAGATGCGGTGGCGGAGGAAACCAAGGCGGCGGGAATGCGCGGCGTGCTGGGTGAAACCTGGATCGATTTTCCCGCCCCTGACAACAAGAGCGAAGCCGAAATGCTGGCCTACACCGAGAAATTTCTGAGGAAGTGGCAAGGCGATCCGCTTATCCACGCTGCACCCGCGCCGCACTCGATTTACACCTGCTCCCAAAAGACGTTGCAGGATTCAGCAGCCCTCGCGCGCAAATATAAGGCTCCGATCCTGATCCACGTGGCAGAAATGAAAAAAGAGTGGGACGATAGCCGGACGAAGAACGGCATGTCGCCTGTGCAGTATCTGGATAAGCTCGGGGTCCTCGGTCCGGAGGTAGTGGCCGCGCACTGCATTTTTGTGGATGAAGCCGATCGCAAGACACTCGCCGCCAGGGGAGTGGGCTGTGTTCACAATCCATCCAGCAACATGATGATCGCCAGCGGAGTTTCTCCGGTTCCTGAAATGCTGGCGGCAGGTGTCGCGGTTGGACTTGGCACGGATGGGCCGGCCGGCAGCAACAATGATCTTGATGTGATGGAGGAGATCGACCTGGCAGCCAAACTGGCCAAAGTTACTAAGAACAACCCTTTGGCCCTGAATGCCCGGGCTGTGGTGGAGATGGCAACCGTGCAGGGCGCCAGAGCGCTGCACCTCGAAAGTGAAATCGGCTCACTTGAAGCAGGGAAGAAGGCAGATATCGTAGTCATCGATTTGAATGCGCCCAATGCGGTGCCTGTTTATGACATCTATTCGCAAATCGCTTATTCGTTGAAAGCCAGCGACGTGAACACGGTGGTGATTGGCGGGCGGGTGGTGATGCGTGAGCGTAAGCTGCTGACGGTGGATGAGCAGGCGGCGGTCGCAAAGGCCCGCGAGTATGGCAAGTCAGTTGCCGCTTCGCTGGGGATGGACTTGAAACACTGATCGTATGCGGAGCTGGATCAAGCTTGCGCTTCCGATCATTTTTTCGTTCATGTAGAGGTTTGGAGGGAACGTACTCGTTCGGCTCCGATTTCTTCAGGCCTAATGCGTGTGCACCTGGAATCGCACGGTCAGAATCCTTTTCTAAATTGGGCAAACAACTTCGAAACTGCACTTACTCCAGTCGGAAAAGGCGAATTTCTGGACCGGCAATTTTGGGCAAGGGTAAGCCGCTATTCGAAATTTGATGGTTCCGAAACGGATATGGCTGCAGCGGCGCCTGCAGGTGTTCCGTCCTGAGTTGGTGCATCTGAAGGGAATTGTCGAAGAGAACTCGCCGCGCGAGGGTTTCGTGGTCTCGCTCAACCTGCGTTTGCCTTCCGGGCAAATGGCTGCGCAGAGTTCTGCGCCCAACGCCCCGGCCGCCATAAAAAGCGCGCTCAATGATCTGTTACAACAGGTGACGCGGCACAAAGACGCGCTTCGCAGTTCCCATAAGTGGCGTCGCGCCCGCGCTAATCGGGTAGAGCCGCAGGTTCCATTTGAAGAGACGTTAGCGGCCGTGCATCCGCCTGCAGTTTCGGCCGATGATGTTCGCTCGTACGTCAACATAAATCTTGGACGGCTGGAAAAGTTTATCGAGCGTGAGCTGTATTTTCGCGAGTCATCCGGCGAAACGTTGGCCAACTCCATCAGCCGCGACGAAGTGCTGGATGAAGTGATTGCACGCGCCCTGGATGAGAACAACGGAGCGAAACCGGACCGGCTTGCACTGGAGCCCTGGCTTTATCGGCTCGCGCTTTCCGCGATGACTGAGCTGGCGAGGCGCGCTCAGGAAGACCCAGGTTCCGTACACCTCGAGGATTACGCCGGTAGCCGCAACGTGGTGGCCAGTGATGAGCCGGCGTTGCAGTTTCATCAGCCTGATGAAACCTTTACGGGTGAGAATGTTATTGCAGATACCCGCCTGGCGACCCCCGAGCAGATCGCCTACTCCGACGAGATGGTTACGCTGGTGCAAGCCGCGCTGCGAGGCGCACAGCCAAGGGAGCGGGAGGCTTTCATCCTGTTCAGCCTGGAAGGATTTTCAGTCGATGGTCACCAAGCGAGACATCCGCGAACTGGCGCAATTCGAATGCGAGGGCAACGATTGTGCCCTGACTTTTTATTTTCAGCCGCAGACACCGCGCAATAAATCGCATCGCGAGGAAGCGATTCTGGCCAAGGACCTGGTACGACAAGCCCTGCGGGAGAGCGACAAGCACGGTGGAAGCACGGTTATCAAAGCGGATTTACAAAGGATTCTGGATGTAGCAGAACGCCTGCACGGAAATCAGGCACGAGCCAAAGCAATCTTTGCCTGTGGCGCGAAGCAATTCTGGCGCGAGTTTGATTTGCCGGCCGAACTCTCGGCGACGCAGATTTTTGTAAACAAGCGTTTTCATCTGGCTCCCCTGGTTGCCTTGCAAGACGCTCAACCGCGCTTGTGCGTTCCTGTATTTGATCGCAAGCGGGCTCGCATTTTCGAGGTCAACGAAGATGAGGTGGTTGAGCGTGAGGCATTTTTCCATCCCTTGCCCCGGCGAGGCCGAGGAGATGGATTTGGCGGCTATGACGCCGGCCATTCGGAACGCAGCGTCAATGATGAAGTGCTTCATCACTGGAAGGATCTCGCCGCGCACCTGCTGGAGGGCTACGAAAAGGGCAATTTCGACTATCTCGCATTCGCATGCCTCGATACCAACTGGAACGAGTTCGAGGGACATCTGCACCCATATCTGAAAAAAGCTTGTTTGGGACACTTCGTCGCCGAGCTGGGAACCGTCACACCGGAATACGTGCGCAGTGAGAGTCTTAAAATTTTGCGGCAGTCACGTCAGGAACGTACGATCGGGACATTACACGAGCTGCTCGATCAGGCACGCAGCAATGGGCGTGGAGTGACGGGGTTGCGGCGGGTGCTTCGTTCGCTGGAGATGGGGGAAGCACTCTCATTGTTATTGGATGAGAATTATCGGGCGCGCGCGATTGAGTGCACCAATTGCGGACACCTCGATGCGCACCTTGTCCGGTTCTGCCCGGTATGCGGGCGCGCGACCCGGGAACTCGAAGACGTGTGCGAGGCAATCATTCCCATGGCCATCCGGCGGGATGTGGAGCTGATTTACGTCAAAGATCAGCCTGAGTTCGACCGTGTGGGAAATATCGGTGCATTGCTCCGCTTCCGAGCTGATCAGAGCGCAGGCGGCAGTACTTCGCGCGCGTCATAAAGATGTAGCACGGGCGCTCTGCTCCGCGAAGCCGAGTTGCGTGTTATCCTTCCCGTTCTCTGGGAGGGAAGCAGATGAGCTTTTCCCGCCGTGAGTTCATCGGTACGGCAGTGGTTGGATCGCTGGCCGTCAACCTGCCGGCGCAACAGGCGGCAGGCAAGCGCCCAATCATCGTTTGCGCCAACAATGGCTACCCATATCTGGATGCAGGCTTTGAGTTCCTGAAGTCCGGCGGCGACACGCTGGATGCAGCGCTGCGGGTGGTAAAAGGCCCAGAGGACGATGCAAACGATGACAGCGTAGGTTTGGGCGGTTTGCCGAATGAAGAGGGCGTCGTCGAACTCGATGCCTGCTGCATGCATGGACCAACTCGCCGGGCGGGCTCGGTGGGCGGGGTTCGCAACATCAAGAACGTTTCGCTGGTCGCCAAAGCCGTGATGCAGCACACCGGTCACGTGATGCTGGTCGGCGAAGGAGCGGAGCGCTTCGCAGTGGCGCAGAGCTTTCCACGGGAAAATCTGCTGACTGAACATTCCCGGAAAATTTGGCTGCTGTGGAAGGAATACCACTCGACGGACGATTGGTGGGGACCGGGGCTGGCCGACCCGCAATGGAAGCCGCCGGGCTCGGCGGAGCTGTGGGAAAAACGCATTAGTACGTTATCTGAGATGACGGCGTCGGTCGGCATCGAGCCGCAGCGGCGTGGGTCGGCAATTCGCAAAGTGCTGTTTCCTCCGACTGGAACAATTCACTGCTCGGCGCTGAATGAAAAAGGCGAGATCTCCGGCTGCACCACTACCAGTGGTTTGGCGTACAAGCTTCCTGGGCGGGTCGGCGATTCGCCTATTATTGGCGCGGGTTGTTACACCGATCAGGAAGTCGGCTCTGCGGGTGCGACTGGCAGCGGAGAAGAAAACATCAAGGTTGCGGGCGCGCATACCATTGTTGAAAACATGCGTCGCGGCATGTCTCCGCAAGAGGCCGGAATGGACACGCTGAAGCGCATAGTCCGCAATTACAACAACGACATGAACAAGCTCCGCTTCATGGATATGACGTATTACATCTTGAGGAAAGATGGCGCGTACGCCGGCGTTTCGCTGTGGGAAGGCTACTCGCCCTCTCCGTGGGAAGATCCGCAACCAACCCCGCACCGGATCGCGGTGCATGACGGCACGCGACGGGCTGAAAAGACGGTGGCGTTATTCAAGGGTTATTCGCAGGAGTTTCCACCCTTTCCGAGAGTGCCAGAAGAACTTCTGGCGCCGCTGAAGGCGCGCTGAGTTATGAATGCGTGCGAAACTCAGATAGATGGCATAGTTAGGCGAATCGCACCTTTACATCCGGGCCTTTCTCAAGGTGGATGCTGTCGATGAATCGCACCTTGCCGGTGCGGAGAGTCAGTATTACCGAAGAGGTGCGAATGCCTTCCCCGAAGAAGCGAACTCCGCGCATCAGTGCTCCGTCGGTGACGCCGGTAGCGGCAAAAATCAATTGCTTGCCGGGAGCGAGATCTTCCGCTTCATAGATTTTGCTTTTGTCTTTAATTCCCATGCGGGCGATGCGCTGTTCGAGTTCAGGCTTGTCGATGACGAGGCGGCCCTGCATGTATCCATTGAGGCAGCGAATTGCCGCAGCAGTGATGACTCCTTCCGGCGCACCGCCTGACCCCATGACGGCGTGGACGCCGGTGCCGATCACGGCCGCAGCGATGCCGGCGGAGAGGTCGCCGTCCCCGATCAACCGGATGCGGGCGCCGGCATGGCGTATGTCAGAAATTAATTTCTCGTGACGAGGGCGATCCAGCACGATCACAACCAGGTCTTCCACATCTCGTTGCAGCCGGCGGGCGATGTTTTTGAGGTTATCCGCGACCGGAGCATCCAGATGAACGGCATCTTTGCAGGAAGGGCCGACGACAATCTTTTCCATGTAGCAGTCTGGCGCATTAAGAAGTCCACCGCGCTCGGAGGCGGCCAGAACGGTGATCGCCCCGGGGGCGCCGGTCGCGCACAAGTTGGTGCCTTCGAGTGGATCGACAGCGATATCGATTTCAGGCACGTCGGTGCCGTCCGGAAACTCTGCGCCGACCTTTTCCCCGATATAGAGCATGGGAGCTTCGTCGCGCTCGCCTTCCCCGATGACGATGGTGCCACGCATAGGAATCGAATCCATGGTTTTGCGCATGGCCTCGGTGGCGACATGATCGGAAAGTTTGCGTTCACCCTGGCCCATGGTGCGGGCCGAAGCGATGGCAGCAATTTCAACTACGCGCAGGAAGCGCGACGCCAGGTCGCTCTCGATATTTTCGCCAAATGTCCTGGCTTTCAGCTCTGGACGGCTTTCAGTAACCATGCAGCTTCTCTCCTGACTAGGCGCGGTTAAGGAATATAACGCTTTCAATCGAGAAGGGGAAGAAGTTGCAAGCTGCGGTGCCGCAGTTGTGCTCTGCTACACTGGCGGTTCACATGTGCACCCGACGCCATTTTCTATCTCAATGCGCGGCCGGTGCGATTGTGGTTTCTGCCAGGCCATGGTTCGCGTCCTCAACTCCTGACGTACAGTTTCCGAGTTCCACTCGCGATCGCATCGCCATCGCTTCGTATCCCTTTCGCGGGGTCATCCCCGGAGAAGAGAGCAAGTCTGCCCACCCCGTCGACCTCAAAGACTTCGCTGCCCATGTCATTGAAAAGTTCAACATAAACAAAATCGAGCCCTGGACTGGTCACTTCCCATCCACCGATCCGAAGTATCTTGATCAGTTTCGCGCGGCCCTGGAGCGGTCGCACGCTCAAGTCGTCAATATGGCGGTAGACGGTACTCACAGTCCGTACGCTCTGAATCGCGCTGAGCGCGAACAGGCGATTGCTTTCAGCAAACAGTGGATTGACGTTGCCGCTCATATAGGGTCTCCCAGCGTGCGGACGAACCTTCCGCCTGCGCCCGACGCACAGCCTGATCTGTGGCGCACCGCCGAAAGCTTGAAGATCGTGGTCGAATATGCGCAAAGCAAGAACGTCGTGGTGAATCTTGAGAACGACAACCCGGTGAGCGAAGACCCGTTGTTTCTGGTGACGCTGATCGAAAAGGTGAACAGCCCGTGGCTGCACGCCCTGCCCGACTTCTGCAATACACTTGCAGCCAAAGGACCGGAGCGCAATTATCCGGGCCTCGAGGCCATGTTCGGTAAGGCTTACAACATCTGCCACGTGAAGGCCATGGAAATGGGTCAGGACGGCAAACTGGCTAAAGTCGATATGCCCAAGACATTTGGAATTCTGAAAAACTATAGCTACAAAGGCTATCTCTCGATGGAATTCGACAGCCCGGGAGATCCATATGCCGGGACGCAAGACCTGATCGACACAACACTCCGGTTGCTCGCCTGAGCTGTCTTTTCCGTCAGACCTGCGTCAAATTTCAGGTATGAAGCGAGCCATTACACATCTTAAGAAAGCTGATCCGGTTCTGCGCGCCATCATTGAACGCGTCGGGCCATGCAAAATGGAGTATAGTCCGCCGGAATTTCACAGCCTGGCGGAAGCGATCGTTTATCAGCAACTGAACGGCAAGGCGGCGGTCACCATCTTCAAACGCTTCACCGATCTCTGACGCAGGTAAAGGGCGTGGGTGTGTGGACCGCCCACATGTTCCTGATGTTCACGCTGCGGAGGCCGAACATTCTGCCGGTCGGGGATTTCGGAGTTCAGATGGCCATCAAAAAGCATTACCGGAAGCGAAAGCTGCCGAAGCCGGCAGAAATGGAAAAGATCGCCCGCGCTTGGGAACCGTATCGCAGCGTTGCCTGCTGGTATCTATGGCGAAGCCTGGATGTGAAGACGATGTGACGGTGGTGAGGCGCGAGAAGCGGCAATTCCGTTCGGCCTCTGTGTTTAAATAGGCAAGATGGCGGAAATCAAGATCCGCGTGCTGGTCGCCAAGCCTGGCCTCGACGGCCATGACCGGGGCGCAAAAGTGATTGCCCGCGCCCTGCGGGATGCCGGCATGGAAGTGATTTATACCGGGCTGCGCCAAACTCCGGAAATGATCGTGAGCGCTGCACTGCAGGAAGATGTTGACGTGATTGGCCTGTCGATTCTTTCCGGCGCTCACAATGCGATCGTCCCGCGTGTCATGGGCCTTTTGAAACAGAACCAGATGGACGACGTACTGGTGGTTCTGGGCGGGATAATCCCCGATCAGGATATTGCTGGCATGAAGCAGGCAGGAGTGGCGGCGATATTTCAGCCCGGCACCGCGATGGATGACATCGTGAAATTCATACGCGAAAGCGTGACGGCGCGCGGAATCCAGACCAGTTAGTGCAATGGGTAGCCGTCCTGGTTGGGGAACCGTCCCTCCACTTTGATGACCCGCATGGGTGATCTGACGTCGCGCATTTGAACCAATGCAATTGCACCGCGGAAGGCCTGGACAGCCTCTTTCTGCATTCCGTTGGAGGGAAGTGTGACCGGCGCCTCGGTTCCGACCCCGGAACGCTCTTTCCAGTAGTGCTCGTACTCCGTTTCCGTCATTTGGAGGAGCCCAAGCAGGCAATCATGTTCGCGCGCACCACGCCCGCGGGTTAACAGCTTGATAGAAGTTCCGCCGGGCCAGGAAGAACGCTCACCCGCAAAGATCTTTCTCAGTTCGGCCGCGCTCACGTTAATCACCAGGTTATTCTGATTCACCACGACCGCGATGTCGTTGCTTTGTGCGCTTGCCAGTGCTGGAATCAGCGACGCCAGTAATGGAACCAGCAAAACCAGTGCTCTGGCAGTTCGAAGTTCCACTTACTAACTGTCGGCAGAATCAGAGCAGAGATTTGATTACCAAAGTTAGAGCACTCGGGCAGATACTCACCTTTGCTCGAGCGTTTTTTTATCGCTGTGCTCGGCTTTTCTCTGCTTGGTCGTGATCGTCAGGTCAACCCACTTATCGGCATTTTTTAAATCGGCACGATTCGATTCGGAATCGCCGCACTGAACATCGGCGCGCTCCCGATACATCAGATTGATGTAAGCCATGGCGTCGTCATAATCGGGACGCAATCGAAGTGCCTCCGTCAGCATGTCCATGCCCTCCTGTATGCCTCCCTGATTACGATCGCGTATCTCCCAGCATTCATGGGTGTAAATCATTGAGTGTCCCGGTTTCAAGCCGAGTTTCGCTCGTACCTCCATTCGCAGCTGATAGGTCTCATTCCAGTCGATCACTCCGACCGAGTAGTACGACTCAGGATCATCGGGGGCAATGCTGATGGCCTTTTTATAGTAGAGCTTCGATTGCTCAAAGTTCTTCATTTGAAGATAGAGATACGCAATGCCTTTTATGCTCTCAACGGAGCCGGAATTCAGCTCGAGCACTTTGTGGTATTCGGAAATTGCGTCTGCGCCCAGCTTCGCGTTTTCCGAGCTTTCGAGCCCCGGAATGTATTGCTGAGCAAACGCCGTCGCCAGATACAGATGAACTTTTTCATTGCCAGGGTCGGCCTCAGCAGCTTTCTTAAAGTGTTCAACAGCAGATTCGTATCGGTTCTGCTTGTACTGTGCTATTCCCAGCCGAATTTCGTCGGCCTGGGTGCCCGCGCTCGCAATCGCGCCAGCCACTGCGAATACGAAGCCAAGAGATCTGGTCTGCCACATGACTTCCCCCGTAAGCGGACGAACTCAAAATCTTTAGACACCGCGAAGCACATAAGTGTTCACTCAATCGATGGTCGAGCTGATCTTCCGTGTCATGCACCAATGGAACATGCGTTCGCGTCGTAACGCTTCTATAATGACACCACTCGCCGAAAAGCTATGTGGATGAAAGCCAGCCAATGGGTGGTCACGTCCGTGCTGCTGCTGCTGGTAATCGGAACAGCTGTGGCGTTGATCATGACCCGCGATTCCGGCGCACCGGTGGACGTTACCCGTGGGCGGCGTCCGCCGCTGGTCGATGAACAGCCAATTAAGACAGCACGGACCCTGGTTTCCGCTGCCTCAGACCGCGATGAGCTGCGAGTTGCGCAGCAGGTGCTTAAGCTGGCCGACCACGAGGTGGATGTCGCATTTTCAAGTGCGATGCGCGATGCGAGCGAAAATCCCACTCCTCCTACCGCCGCAACCAAAAAGCTTTATGCCCGGCTGAGCCAGACGCAGGCCGCATTAGCTGCGGACCAGGCGAGGATTGAGCTCTATCAAAAAGAACTCGCCGCCGCGAAGGCCGACCAAAAAGATACCCTGCAGCAACAAGTCGACCTGCTCAAGGCGCAGCTTGAACTGGACCAGGACGAACTGGAAGATGCGCAAGGAGATCTGATGCGCTCGGGCGTCGATAAGCTGGGCCGCGTGCAGCGCCAGTTCAACCGCCATGAATCCGCTCAGCATGATTTCGAAGCCAGCCAAAAGCAGGCCAATGCGTACAGCGAATACTCGGGCCCGGCCAGCGACCTGGCCGCGCAATTCAGCGCATGGCGGAGCTTACGCACTAAGCGGCTACAACTTGAGCAGGCCCAAGGCGATGCTTTGCATGCGTCTGAGTTCCTTCGCCGCCAGCACGATCTGTTGGAACAGCGCGTCAGCAGCGATTCGGCCGGCAAAACTACGATTTCGCAACAGGCGGAATCGCAGCTGCAATCGGCCTCGCCAGAACCGCAGTACGGCGCCCGCGCTTCTGCCACGATCACGTCTTTACGCCGTCTTTCAGCGGACCAGAAGGGGCTCACCGAGTTCGACAAGTGAATACAGGACCAGGAAGATCTGGCTAATGCATACGGCAACTGGAGGACCCTGGTCAAATCCCGGGAGCTCCACGCTACTCACCGGATGATTCGTTCCTTGCTGTTGATTCTGCTGGTAGTATTCGGTGCGTACCTGAGTGGAAGGCTAATTGACCATTTCTTTGCCAGTGTGCGCCTGGAGCGCACGCGCCTGCACACATTACAGATTGTGCTGCGTTTCACGGTGCAGAGCGTAGGCGTGCTTCTGATTCTGTTCGTTATTATCGGCATGCCGGCGCAAATGCCGACCATTCTCGGCCTGGCTGGCGCAGGCCTGACGGTGGCCATGAAAGATTTCATCGTCGCTTTCTTCGGCTGGTTCGTGCTGATGGGTCGTAACGGAATACGGGTCGGAGACTGGGTGGAAATCAACGGCGTAGTGGGTGAGGTGGTTGAAATCAACCTGTGGCATACGGTTTTACTCGAGACCGGCAACTGGACCGACACCGGACACCCGACCGGGCGCAAAGTCGCATTCATGAACAGCTTTGCGATCGAAGGGCACTACTTCAATTTCTCAACCAGCGGGCAGTGGCTTTGGGATGAAGTGGAACTGCTTGTGCCTCCTTCTGAAAACCCGTATCCGATCATCGATCGGGTGCAGAAGATGGTGGTGAAAGACACCGAGCAGAATGCGCAGGCAGCCGAGCAGGAGTGGCAGAAAGCCGCAGGCAAGTATCGTATGCAGTCGGTGTCAGCTGCGCCTGCGATCAATCTGCGTCCGACGGGGGCCGGTATCGAGGTACACGTACGCTACATCACCCGGGCCAGCGAACGCTTCGCAACTCGTACGCGCTTGTATCAACATCTGGTTGAGCTGTTTCACGCCAAAGGCGAAGACGTTTCGACGGCGCAGATTGCGGCCAGAGTTTAAGCAGACAAAGTTTCGATCTGCACAAGTCTCAAGCGGCCGATTCCGAGTAAGTGTCTTCGATCTCGTTCACTTCTTTGTCACTCAACCTCAGTTCGCCGGCCCGCATTACGCCATTCACCTGGCGAGCATTGCGCGCGCCGACGATTGCGGCCGTCACCGCGGGATGCCGAAGTGTCCAGGCAATTGCTATTTCGCCCGGGGAGCGGCCATGGCGGTTCGAGATTTCGGTAAGCTTCTCGACCAGCGCCAGGTTGCGCGAGAGCTGAGGCTCCTGGAAGTCGGGATGAGAGCTGCGCCAATCATCTTTGGGCAGCTTTGAAACGCGTTCTCGCGTCATGGCTCCAGTGAGCATGCCGGACGCCATCGGCGAATAGACGATCACGCCAATTCCTTCGCGCAGACAATACGGCAGAATGTCCTCTTCGATCTCCCGGTGGATCAGCGAGTACGGGGGTTGCAGGGAGGTAATCGGCGCAATCTTTGCGGCGCGTCGCAGCTGCTGGACGTTGAAATTCGAAACGCCGATCCAGCGTACCTTGCCTTCTTTCTTCAGCTCGGCCATGGCCGACCAACCTTCTTCCAGCTCTGGAGAGTCGGGATCAGGCGGCCAGTGGATCTGGTAGAGGTCGATCACATCGACCTGTAAACGCCGCAGGCTGTCCTCGATTTCTTTGCGAATCGATTCGGCTTTGAGCACCTTTTGGACCTGGCCCTGGTTGTCCCAGCGCAATGCGGCTTTTGTGAAGATGTAAGGTTTGGCGCCGCTATGTTGTTTCAGTGCTCGAGCCACGATTTCCTCTGAATGCCCCAGGCCGTACACCGCGGCGGTGTCGATCCAGTTCACTCCGAGATCAAGCGCACGATGGATGGCGCCGATGGATTCGCTGTCATCCTGTGAACCCCAGGCAAACTGCCAGCCCGAGCCGCCGATCGCCCAGGCGCCGTAACCGACGCGTGTGATGTGAAGATCCGATTTACCAAGCTGTCGCGTTTGCATTTTTGTTCTCCGCAGGTTTTGGATTCTGGGGCCCTCACCTTAGATTCTGACTCATGTTCGCGAGCCAGTCAGCATTTGACGGTATGTTCCCGCCTGGGCTAGCCTCAAGGCTTGGCAGTCCTCTTTTTTTGACTACTTTAACCGTCTCTGAATGCGATTTCTCTTCAAATCACAAATTATCCTACTTGTGTTGTGCGGTTTGGCAACGGGCGCCCCGATTCATCCGGTCCACGCGCGACACGCCATTGTCACGAGCGTCCACGAATTAGCCTCGCGCGCCGGAACTGAGATGATGCAAGCGGGAGGCAATGCGGTAGATGCAGCGGTCGCCACCGGCTTCGCTTTGGCGGTGGTGCATCCCCAGGCGGGCAACATCGGCGGCGGCGGCTTCATGCTGATTCGCGAGGCCGCGGGCAAAGTACATTTCATCGACTATCGGGAGAAGGCGCCGGCCGTGGCAACCGAGAACATGTACTTAGATAGTGCGGGCAATCTCATTGAGAACGCCAGTGTGATCGGCTACAAGTCCATAGGGGTGCCCGGATCGGTGGCGGGGCTGGCTTATGCTGAAAAGAAATACGGCAAGCTCACGCTCAAGCAGGTGATGGCGCCGGCGATCAGGCTGGCGCGGGACGGGTATTCGCTGACCTGGGAGGATGCCGAAGATCTACGCGACCACCATCTGGCCGAATTTCCCGAATCGCGACGCATATTTCAGCGTGACGGTAATTTCTACAAACCCGGCGAAACTTTCCGGCAGCCGGATTTGGCGCGCACGCTTGAACGGATTGCTGATAATCCCCAGGGCTTTTATTCAGGTTCAATGGCTCGCGAACTGGCGGCCTCCGTCAAAAAGGGCGGTGGGCTGATCACGGTCGAAGACCTGGCGCGCTACGAAGTAAAAGAGCGTGAGCCGATACGCGGGACGTATCGTGAATACGAGATCATCAGCGCACCTCCGCCATCGTCGGGGGGAGTGGCTCTGATTGAGATATTGAACATACTGGAAGGTTACGATTTAGCGAAGCTGGGCAATCAGTCGGCGGCATCGGTTCACCTTACGCTGGAAGCATTCCGGCGCGCGTTTTTCGATCGCGCTGAATTTATGGGAGATCCGGATTTTGCGCGGATTCCGGTGGCCCAGTTGATTGACAAGAAATATGCCGCGGCGTGGCGTGAAGGCATCGACCCACAACGCGCGACCGCAAGTGCCTCTCTGAAGCGGCCGGAGATTTTCAGTCAACTGGAGCAGGTGGCACAGGCAAACTTCGTCCACGAATCCAGCAACACTACCCACTACTCGATTGTCGATCCTCAAGGCGAAGCGGTGGCCGTTACGACTACTTTGAACGACAGCTTCGGCTCGCGGGTCACGGCGGAAGGACTTGGATTTCTTCTGAATGACGAGATGGATGATTTTGCAGCGAAGCAAGGTGTTCCGAACAACTACGGCCTGATCCAGGGACAAGCGAACGCCATTGGTCCAAACAAGCGGCCGCTATCGGCCATGACGCCGACCATCGTACTGAAAGACGGGAACTTATTTTTGGTCCTGGGATCACCCGGCGGCCCGCGCATTATCACGACAGTCGCGAATACCCTGATGAAAGTCGTGGATTACGGAATGAACATCCAGGAAGCGGTGAATGCCCCGCGCATACACCATCAGTGGCTTCCCGACGTTGCGTACGTGGAGCAGTGGTTTTCTCCTGATACAGTAAGAATGCTCCAGAGCATGGGTTACAAGGTGGAATTTGGGGTCCAGTATGAAGAGTGGGAGCCCTACTGGAGCGACGGCGAGTGCGTGATGGTGGCTGCTGATGGCGAGCGGCTGGGCGCAAGTGATAAGAGAAATAATGGCAGGCCAGTCGGATTTTGAAAGTGAGTAACAGATGTTGAAAGCGATTTCCACGCAGGTGTACGTCAAAGAGCGTCTGCATCCTGGATTGCTGGATGGATTGGTTCGGGGAGGGGCAGAGGCAATCGAAATTTTTGCAGCCCGGCAGCATGTGGATTACGCCAATCGCAAACAACACGTGCGCGAGATTGCCGACTGGTTCAAAACCGGCGGAGTTCCGCTGCACTCCGTACATGCTCCCATGTTTGCGGACTACGAGGGCGGCCGAAGCGGGGCGCGCCCGGTAAATATCGCGGCCACGGATCGCGCCGAGCGAATTGCTGCCATGGACGAGATCAAACGAGCCATCGAAATTGCGGAGCAGATCCCGTTCAGGTTCCTGGTGCAGCATATTGGCGTAGTGAACGAGTCTTTCGACGAAAAGAAATTCGAAGCTGCCATGACTTCTGTTGAGCACCTGCGCGCATTTGCGAAGCCGCTCGGAGTGAGAATTCTGCTCGAAAACATTCCCAACGAATTGGCGACTCCGGACAAGCTGGTCGAGTTTATTCAGGCAACCCACTTCGGAGACGTGGGCGTGTGTTTTGATATTGGGCACGCGCATATCATGAGCAACGTGGAAGAGGCGTTTGAAATCCTGAAGCAACACATCCACTCCACCCATATCCATGACAACAACAAAGACCGCGACGCGCACTGGTGGCCGGGAGCCGGTTCTATTGACTGGAAGAAGAGCCTGGAGCTGTTGCGCTCTGCTCCGAACACGCCGCCGTTGCTGCTTGAGATTGAAGGCGATGACAAGCTGAAGCCGGAACAGAAGATGCGCGAAGTCTTTGATCGGATGGAGCGGGAATAACTCTCAATCAGTGTGATTCAGAAGCATGCCAATCGCCACCATAGCTGAAATCGGCAAGTACGACGGACAGGCAGTTACGCTTCGCGGTTGGCTGTATAACCTGCGGGAGAGCGGAAAGTTGCTGTTTCCACAATTTCGCGACGGCTCAGGAGTTATTCAGGGGGTAGTGCCGAAGAACGCGGTAACGCCGGAAGTATTCGAAGCAGTGAAGACGTTGACTCAGGAATCGAGTGTGGTGGTGGAGGGCAAGGTGCGTGCCGACAAGCGCGCGCCCGGCGGCTACGAATTGGATGTTTCAAACGTCCAGGTGGTTCAGCGCGTGCCGGAGAGCGATCCCTTTCCCATTTCGTTGAAAGAGCATGGGGTGGAGTTTCTCATGGAGCACCGCCATCTTTGGGTGCGAACCCCGCGCCAGGCGGCCATTCTGCGGGTGCGGGCCGAAATCATAAAGGCGGCGCGCGACTTCTTCGATGAACGGGGTTTTACGCTGACCGACCCGCCCATTCTGACTCCCGCTGCATGCGAGGGTACAACCACTCTTTTTCCGGTCGATTATTTCGACGAGCAGGCGTACCTGACACAGTCCGGGCAGTTGTACATTGAAGCGACGGCGATGGCGCTGGGCAAGGTCTACTCATTCGGGCCGACTTTTCGCGCAGAAAAATCCAAGACGCGACGTCACCTGACCGAGTTCTGGATGGTCGAACCCGAAGTCGCTTATGCAACTCTCGATGACATTCTGGAGCTGGCCGAAGGCTTTATCAGCTTCATCGTTCAACGCTGTCTGGAGAGGAGACGCCCGGACATCACCACCATCGGGCGCGATCTCTCGAAACTTGAAAAGATACAAACTCCATTTCCTCGCATGAGCTATGACGATGCGGTAAAGCTGCTGCAGGAAGGGCACGCGAAAGGCGCTCTGGAGAACAAATTCGAGTGGGGCGGCGATCTCGGGTCACCGGATGAAACCTACATTTCATTGCAGTTCGATAAGCCGTTGATGATCCACCGCTATCCGGCGAAAGTTAAAGCGTTCTACATGGAGCCGGACCCTGAGCGCCCGGAACTGGCGCTGTGTGTGGATGTGCTGGCGCCAGAGGGATATGGCGAGATCATCGGCGGCTCGCAGCGCATGGCCTCATATGATTTGCTCGTACAGCGCATTCATGAGCACGGCTTACCGGAAGAGGCATTCAAGTGGTTCCTGGATTTACGCAAGTATGGCAGCGTTCCCCATGCCGGTTTTGGGATGGGGATTGAACGCGCTGTAGCCTGGATTTGCGGGCTGGAGCACGTGCGCGAGACAATACCTTTTCCGAGAATGTTGCATCGGCTGTATCCGTAAGGCTGCGATTACGCAATGCAAATATGAGTCCCAGCACATCTGCATCCACCAGCATCGTTCCCAGAAAGATCCGCGTAATCGGTATTCCCCTTGACCTGGGGCAATCGCGCCGTGGAGTCGATATGGGCCCCTCTGCGGTCCGTGTGGCTGGGCTGGAGGCCAGGCTGGAGGCGCTGGGGCACGTGGTGGAAGACGGCGGCAATGTCGCGGTCGCCATCCCCGAACAAAAAAAAGAGGGCGATCCGCAGGCCAAATATTTGAAGGAGATTACCGCCACCTGCACCAAGCACGCAGAGATGGTTGAGAAGACTCTCGAGGCCGGCAAAGTTCCCGTAGTCCTGGGCGGAGACCATTCGGTCGCAGCCGGAACGGTGGCAGGGGTTGCCCGGTTCTATCGCAAGCAGCAGCAGAAGATAGGCCTGATCTGGATCGACGCGCACGCCGACATCAATACGCCGGAGAGCTCACCCAGCGGAAACGTTCACGGCATGCCGCTCGCAGCCATTCTGGGGCTTGGCCCTCCGGAGCTGTCAAACATTTTTGAATTCTCTCCTAAAATTGATCCCGACAATTGCGTCCTGGTCGGGGTGCGGGATATTGACGCCACAGAGAAGGAAAACGTTCGCAAGGCCGGGATCAAAGTTTTTACCATGCGCGACATCGATGAACGCGGCATGCGCACCGTGATTGAAGAGGCCTTGCGAATCGCCGGCCAGGGCACGGCGGGATATCACATTTCCCTCGACATGGATTGGATCGATCCTGAGGATGCTCCCGGTGTTGGAACCCCGGTGCGCGGCGGAGCAACCTACCGGGAGGGTCACCTGGCAATGGAAATCATCGCCGAAGACGGACGCATGCTGAGCTTTGAGATTGTGGAAGTGAATCCTGTGATTGATGAGCACAACCGCACCGCAGACCTCGCGGTTGAACTTACACTCTCTGCTTTCGGCAAAAGAATTATTTAGAAAACAAAAGGCGGGCTGAAACGCCCGCCTGATTCTCCAAAGCTGCCATCCTATTGGGTAAGGGTCTTTACGGCATCTCCTACCTTGAAGCCTGTTCCAGAAACGGCTGTGGCAATGGACGAGACGTCATCCACGTCCGTCACTTTCACGATACCAACCGGTGTACTCAATCGGCGAAGCACCTGGCCGGTAGCCGGGTCCTTGATCTCCTTGGTGACCCGCTCAACATTGAGTTGGTCGCCCACCTTGAGCCCCGCTTTGCCGCCCACGTTCAGGATAATTTGCCCAGCGTCTACTGCTGCCACCAGTCCTGCAACGACAACCTGCCGGATTTGCAGCTTCTCCCTGTTACTGACGACCTCCGTGCTCATGTGTTCGACGGCGGTTTTAGTGGCTTCACCGATGATTGTGTTCTGAAAATCACTGCTGCCAAAGTCGACGCCGCCTGCTCCAAAGCCGTGCCAGTTGCCACCTCCGCCCAGCAGCGAGGTGCTGTCGCGGGATGATTCGCCCTTGCCTTCAGCCACGCCCAGAATTTCACCGGTGTCAATATCGATCATGCGTGCATTCAGGGCGACGATCGCTTTCGATTTTTTGTGTCCGAAGCCACCCAGCCCGAAGCCGCCCAGACCTCCGCCGGCGCCCCCGATCTTGGTATTTTTGGTTTCATTTCCGAACTCGGTGATGCTGCCCACCACTATGGCATCGACTCCCAGCATCTTCCCGATCTTGGCTGCGCTGGTCGGGTTAGCCCGCTCGCTGTTAGAGAAGTTCTGTTCTGCCAGGATTTTATCCAGCGCCTTGCGTTCAATGATCGAATAGCTGCCGTCTTTCACCAGGTAGTTCACCAGCAGGTCCGCAACACCCTTACCTATATCGACATCCTGCCCGAACAGGGCCGCGGATGCGCTGTGCACGGTTGCGTAATCGAAATCCATAATGGCAATGCGTTTCTTACGAGCCTGTGCCAGCGCACCTGTCACGCTTAGCAGCAGGAACGCTGCTGTTACCAAGACGAGAAGTCTCTTCATCGTTGCCCCCGACGCCAGAAAATTAGATTGTTTTGGGAGGAGTGCCCTTTCGGGTTGCGCCGAAGCGTACTATCGAGTGCACCGCTTGTCAACAGGATGCCGCATAGCCTATGTAAGAATAAGTACTTCTTATCCCATCCATGAAAAAACTCCGGGTTGGCATTCTCTTCGGCGGCCGCAGTGGCGAGCATGAGGTGTCGCTGCTTTCAGCGGCTTCAGTCCTAAAAGCGATTGATAAGAATAAGTTCGAGGTAGTGCCCATCGGCATCACCAAGCAAGGCCGCTGGCTCACCTCCTCGGATGCCGAGAAGCTTTTACGTGGCGAACTCGCGCGAGAGAGTTCCAGCCCGTTGCGGGCGGGGGATCCGGAAGCCACCACAGCGGCCGCCATACTGGCATCCGGCGAGGCAGCTGTTGTGCCGCCCGAACCGAAACAGAGTGGTGGTTCGATGGTTCCTTTTCAAAGCGATGCGGCGCTTCTACGGCGTGCCAGCGACCGCGCCATCAACGTGGATATCATTTTCCCGGTTCTGCATGGAACTTTTGGCGAGGATGGGACCATTCAGGGTTTGCTCGAACTGGCAGACATTGCCTACGTCGGAGCCGGCGTTCTGGGATCGTCTGCCGGGATGGATAAAGACATCATGAAATCCTTGTTCAAGGCTGCCGGCCTGCCGATCGTGAAGCATGTCACGGTTCTTCGAAGCGACTGGAAAGATAAGCCTAAGCAGCTAGAGAAACTTGTGGAGAAAAGTTTGAGGTATCCGGTCTTTGTTAAGCCGGCGAATCTGGGATCGTCAGTTGGTATTTCCAAAGCTCATGATCGGAAGGAACTTGGCCCGGCCATTGAGGAAGCAGCAAAGTTTGATCGCAAGATTGTGATCGAAGAAGGCGTGGGCGGAAAGAAGAATAAAGCGCGCGAGATTGAAGTTTCGGTGCTCGGCAATGACAAGCCGCAAGCCTCGGTTCCCGGCGAAATCGTGCCCTGCAAAGAGTTCTATGACTACAACGCTAAATACCTGGATGAAGGATCAGAGCTGGTTATTCCGGCAAAACTGACGAAGCCGGAAACCAGGAAGATTCAGGAACTGGCAGTGCGCGCTTTTCAGGCGGTGGACGGCTCGGGGTTATCGCGGGTGGACTTCCTGATGGATCCGAAAACCCGCAAGATTTATCTGAACGAAATCAATACCATGCCCGGCTTCACTTCCATCAGTATGTATCCGAAGTTGTGGGCAGCGTCGGGCCTGCCATATCCGGATCTGATCGAGAGACTGATTCAGCTCGGGCTTGAGCGCCACAGCGATAAAAAGAAGAATCAGTACAGCCGGTAATTTCAGGTGATGCTCGACTCAGTGTAGGTTCCGTACACTTCGCGCAGAGCCTCACAGATTTCGCCCACCGTGGCGTAGGCACGCACCGCAGCGATGATGTGAGGCATGGTATTGGCGGGGGAAAGATTGCCGTTTGATTGGGCGCCAGGCTCCTGGGCCGCCGCCTTCTTCAATGCACTCAGATGACGTTCCACATCCTGGTTGGAGCGCTCTTTCCGCAAAGCTGACAGTTTCGCCGATTGTTGCCGCGCTACGCTCTCATCAATGTAGAGAATGTGCGGCGACTCTTCTTCAATTTCAAACTGGTTCACTCCCACCACGATCTTTTCTTTGGCCTCGACCGCACGTTGATAGTGGTATGAGGCTTCGGCGATCTCTTTTTGCGGATATCCGCGTTCGATCGCCTTCACCATACCTCCCATGGAGTCGAGCTTCTCGAAGTAGTCCAATGCACCCTTCTCCATGTCCAGGGTCAGATTTTCCAGGAAATATGACCCGCCCAGCGGATCCACGGTATTGGTTACTCCTGATTCGTAGGCAATGATCTGTTGGGTCCGCAACGCAATTCGGGCAGCTTGTTCGGTGGGAAGGGCAAGAGCTTCATCGTAGGCGTCGGTGTGCAGTGACTGGGTTCCGCCGAGGACTGCAGCCAGACCCTGCAGTGCCACGCGTGCGATGTTGTTCATCGGCTGCTGGGCGGGAAGGGAAACACCGGCCGTTTGGGTGTGGAAGCGCATCAGCCAGGTGCGCTGGTTTTTACCGCCGAAGCGGTTCTTCATCACCTGGTACCAGATCTTGCGGGCCGCGCGATACTTGGCGATCTCTTCGAAGAAGTCATTGTGGGCGTTGAAGAAGAAGCTGAGCCGTGGACCGAAGTCGTCGACCTGCAGGCCACGGCGGCGCGCCCACTCAACATATTCCACGCCGTCATACAAGGTGAACGCCAGTTCCTGCAGCGCCGTGGAGCCGGCTTCGCGTATGTGATATCCGCTGATTGAGATGGTGTTGAAGCGCGGTGTGTACTTCGAGCCAAACTCAAAAGTATCCACCACCAGCCGCATCGAGGGCTCAGGCGGATAGATGTATTCCTTCTGTGCGATGTACTCCTTAAGAATGTCGTTCTGAATTGTCCCTGAGATCTTTTTCCAGTCCGCTCCTTGCTTTTCCGCCACCACCATGTACATCGCCCAGAGCACGGAAGCGGGCGAATTGATGGTCATTGAAACGGTAGTGTTCTCGAGATCAATTCCGTTGAAGAGGATCTCCATATCCTCTAAGGAGTCGATGGCCACGCCACACTTCCCGACCTCGCCTTCGCTGGCGGGGTGATCGGAGTCATAGCCCATTAGAGTGGGCAAATCGAAAGCGACCGAGAGCCCTCCTCCGCCGTGCTCAAGAAGATATTTGTAGCGCTGGTTGGTTTCCTCGGGGGATGCGAAGCCGGAAAACTGCCGCATGGTGAATAGCTTTCCCCGGTATCCGGAAGCGTGGATACCGCGCGTGTACGGCGGTTCTCCCGGGTAACCCAGATATTTTTCGTAATTCCAGTCTTCCGGCAGGTCGGCTGAGGTATAAAGCCGCCGAATTGGAAGGCCCGAGATGGTGGTGAACCGGGCATGACCGTTTTCGTCGAGGTTCACTCCAGAAGCCGCTCCAATAGGCTTTTCGGGGCCTTTCTCAAGCGCCGGAGCCAGAACATTTTCCGCCCAGTCCTTCTCTGAGGCGGACGGTTTACGACCCTTGAAAACATCGGCGACCGGACTTTCGGCAATCTGTTTTGTTGGTTTGTCTTGTGCCATGTTTCTCCGCTCGTTCCTTTGATGATAGAAGCGCGAAAGACATCCAGCAAGGTTGGCAGGTTCCGTCGAACCAGCTCAATAGGGGCCGACTACGGGCGGACTTGCCGGGCCATCTTTCTTCTTGCCCTTATCGCCATCTTCTTCGCTGGATTGGGGTGGGGAAATGTGCTGCAGAGAGGGCTCAACAGTTTGTTGGCCGATACTCCGAGTCCCGATTCTGGAGCCGGAGTTCTTTCTTAAGTCACGCAGAATGTCCTGGCGATCACGCCCCGCGTACTCGCGCGCGAAGCGGGTCAGGGCTTCCGTAACGATATCGTGGTGATGCACTTTATCGAGTCCCGGCTCACGCGTTATGTTCAGCCACAAACGGTGCACCAGGTGGACATCCTCGGTTTTCATGGACGGGGTGTGCGGTCCGATGTGAAATGTATCTATCTTGCGGTCGGGATGAACCACCTGCAGAATGAACTGGCGCTTAGGTTCCTGGCTCGCTTCCCATGCGCGGCCCATCTGAAATGCCTGTTCCTGCGCCGTCATCTTGCTGGAGCCTCCTGCGACTACTGCCGATGATTCGAGTTTGCTCTCCGTCTGCACAATCGCCGACCAGACGTCGCGGGCCGGCACCAGCAGCAATGAGACCTTCTTGCCGAAGCTCTCGGCAATCGAAACCGCTTTGGTGAAAAGCTGCTGCTCGTAATCGCTGAAGATCTGTTCAGTGGCAAGATCATAGGCGGCCGCGCCGAACTGGCTGATGCGGGCGGACATGACGACGATGTCCTGTTCTTTCGTGTCGATACGCTCGAGCGCCCATTTCAGGTGGCTTAGGGTGTTGTAATCACGCACTGTAACCAGTACGTTCCCAGGCCGGATGCCCAGAGCTGCGCGCTCCACCGTATCGCGCTGCAGCAACTGGAACTGCTCTTTCATCTCCTTTTGAGCCG
>QHZY01000039.1 GCA_003224855.1 Acidobacteriota bacterium
ATTTGCACAACCCGGTGCTCGCTTACGAAGTCGGCGATGACTTCATGAAGCACTTTTATCGCGCCGAGGAAGGCAAGCTTGATCCATTTGTTCTCGTGGTGGAGGGCTCAATTCCCAACGAGAAGATCAAGAAAGAGGGGTACTGGGCGGCACTCGGCACTGATCCGGCCACCGGTCAGCCAATCACTACCAACGAATGGATCGATCGGCTCACACCCAAAGCTCTGGCCGTAGTCGCCATCGGCACCTGCGCGACCTATGGCGGAATCCATGCAATGGAAGGCAATCCGACAGGCTGCATGGGTCTGGCTGACTATCTCGGCTGGGATTGGCGCTCGAAGGCAGGCGTACCAATCGTCAATGTTCCTGGATGTCCTGTACAGCCCGATAACTTCATGGAGACCGTTCTGTACCTGCTATACCAGGTTGCCGGTCTGGCTCCCATGATCCCGCTGGATGACGAACTGCGTCCTACATGGCTGTTCGGAAAGACGGTGCATGAAGGCTGCGATCGCGCCGGTTATTACGAGCAGGGCGATTTCGCGCAGGAGTACGGCTCGCCAAAATGCATCGTGAAGCTCGGCTGCTGGGGGCCGGTAGTGAATTGCAATGTTCCCAAACGCGGCTGGATGGCGGGTATTGGCGGATGCCCGAATGTCGGCGGAATCTGCATCGGCTGCACCATGCCCGGCTTCCCCGATAAATTCATGCCATTCATGGATGAACCTCCAGGGGCGCGAGTCTCAACCGGCAGCGTGGGGATGTATGGGCGGGCAATCACTGCCCTGCGCGCAATCACTCAAAAAACCGTGAACAAAGAACCCAAGTGGCGTCATCCACGGCCGGAGCTCACGACTGGCTATCACCCCAGATCCTACTAACGCGCCAAGGAGAGATTAGATGAGCACAATTACTGCACCCACCCGAGAGACGCCCATTGATAAGCGGCAACTAGTGGAGATGAACTGGGACCCGATCACCCGCATAGTGGGCAGTCTGGGGATCTTTACCAAAATCGACTTCGCCAATAAGCAAGTGGCGGAGTGTCACAGCACGTCGTCCATCTTTCGCGGCTACAGCATCTTCATGAAAGGTAAAGATCCCCGCGACGCGCACTTTATTACCAGCCGCATTTGCGGAATCTGTGGCGACAATCACGCCACCTGCGCCAACTATGCTCAGAACATGGCGTTTGGCGTCGCCCCTCCGGCGTTGGCGGAATGGATCGTCAACCTGGGTGAAGCCGCCGAATACATGTTCGATCACAACATTTTCCAGGACAATCTGGTCGGCGTGGACTTTTGCGAGCAGATGGTGAAGGAAACCAATCCCGGTGTGCTGGCAAAAGCAGAAAAGACCGAAGCCCCGGGAGCGAAGCTGCACGGCTACCGTACCATCGCGGATATTATGCGGGCGCTCAATCCGTTCACCGGTGCTTTTTACCGCGAAGCGCTTCAGATGAGCCGGATGACGCGCGAGATGTTCTGCCTGATGGAAGGGCGCCACGTCCATCCCTCCACACTCTACCCGGGAGGAGTCGGAACTGTACCCACAGTCCAGCTATTTACTGACTATCTGGTTCGCCTGATGAAGTATGTCGAGTTCATGAAGAAAGTCGTGCCTCTGCATGACGACATCTTTGATTTCTTCTATCAGGCATTACCGGGATATGAGAAAGTGGGTCAGCGGCGCATACTTCTCGGCTGCTGGGGTTCGTTTAACGATCCTGACCATTGCGACTACACCTACAAACGCATGACCGACTGGGGCCGCAAGATGTTTGTTACCCCCGGCGTCATTGTGGACGGGCAACTGGTGACCACGGACCTGGTCGACATCAACCTGAACATTCGTATCCTGCTCGGAAGTTCATACTATGACGACTGGAAAAATGCCGAGACCTTCGTCAAGACCGATCCGCTGGGCAATCCGGTTGACAAAAATCATCCCTGGAATCAAACCACAATCCCCCGCCCGCAGAAGCGCGACTTCAAAGGAAAATACACCTGGGTCATGTCGCCACGCTGGTATCACAAGCAGAGCGGCGACCATCTTGCCCTTGATACCGGGGGCGGCCCGATTGCACGACTCTGGGCGACGGCGCTCGCCGGCTTAGTAGATATCGGTTACATCAAAGCCACCGGCAACAGCGTGAAGATGTATCTGCCCAAAACCGCTTCGTTGCCGGAGGTCGAGTTCGAATGGAAAATTCCCAAATGGAGCAATGCCATTGAACGCGATCGCGCGCGAACTTACTTTCAGGTTTACGCGGCCTGCGCGGCCCTGCATTTCATGGAGAAGGCGCTGGCAGAAGTTCACGCCGGACGCACCAAGACCTGGACAGACTTCAAAGTTCCCGAGGAAGCAATCGGCTGCGGGTTCCACGAAGCTGTGCGAGGGGTGTTATCGCATCATGTCGTAATTCGCAAAGGCAAAATTGCCAACTACCATCCTTACCCCCCCACACCATGGAACGCCAATCCGCGCGACATCTATGGCACACCCGGCCCCTACGAAGACGCGGTTCAGAACACGCCTATCTTCGAGGAGAACGGACCGGATAAGTTCAAGGGCATTGACATCATGCGGGCAGTAAGAAGCTTCGATCCGTGCTTGCCCTGTGGCGTGCACATGTATCTTGGCAACGGCAAAGTGTTAGAAACCGTGCATTCACCGATGTTTGGTTTGCAACAGCCCTGAGCGAAGCGAAATACTTTGGATAGAATGGCGGGCTGGTACCCCCGCCATTTGTTTCCAAAGGAAGAAGTAGACGTGACTATGGTCGAAAATCAGGAATTAAGAAAAAGGTTACAACGCGTATCGGGCTTGCTGAATGACTTGGAGCAGATTGCTGACTCCAAGTGCCGTGCGGCTGCCCGTGAGCTTGTGCAAACCTTGATGGACGTCCACAGCGCCGCGTTGGAGCGCATACTCGAGAAAGTTTTTGAGGCCGGTGATGCCGGCAGTCGTGTGATCGACGACCTGGCAGCAGACCCTATAGTCGCCGGCCTGCTTGTTCTTTATGGTTTGCATCCTGAACCGTTGGAGATTCGCGTTGATAAGGCCATGCAGCGTATAGCTCCCTCCCTGCGGGCACATGGAGTGGAAGCTCGATTGATCTCCATTGAGAACGCTGATATTCGAATCAGCATTAAAGCCGGTGCGCATACCTGTGGATCATCTTCATCGACTGCGAAAACTCTGATTGAGGATGCCATTTACGAGTCGGCGCCTGAGCTGAGTTCGTTGGTTATCGAAGGCGCAGAAGCCAAGTCCGCCTCCGGATTTGTTTCATTGGGAGCGCTGGTCGGAACCGGGCGCAGTGCAACGCCGGGCGAAAATGTAGTGACTTCTGCAAGCGGTGACTAATAAATATGGATGTAGACGGCACAACCCGTCCCGATCACCCGCTTGGCCATCTGCGCCAGTTTGTCCGTCGCAAGCGTAACCGCGAAGCCTGCGAACTCTGCAGCCAGGAACTGAGCGGCGAGCATTCCCATCTGCTCGAGATTCCAACTCGCAAACTGCTGTGTTCGTGCGAGGGGTGCTCACTGCTGTTCAGCAGCCAGGCGAGCTCCCGTTATCGGCGTGTGCCGCGGCAGACCAGGAAACTGCTGAACTTTCGAATGTCCGAAAACGATTGGGACGCATTGCTGATTCCGATCAACATGGCCTTCTTCTCTAAAAGCGGCCCTACCGGAAACGTCACGGCCCTTTATCCGAGCCCCGCCGGCGCCACCGAGTCGTTGCTGCCGGTCGAGGGATGGACCTGCATCGTTCAAAGCAATCCAGTCTTGAACGAGATGGAACCGGAGGTCGAAGCGCTGCTGGTGAATCGTCTCCTTTACTCGCAGGGCCAAGGCTCCGCTGAATACTTCATTGCTCCGATCGATGAATGCTATCGTCTCACCGGGTTGATCCGTATGCACTGGCGCGGTCTGTCAGGAGGAACGGAAGTCTGGCAGGAGATCAATAACTTCTTTCAGCAGTTGAATTCAAAATGCACGGTAGCGGCCAACTCTTATGCCTGACCTGACGTTCTCGATAAGCGGAGCTGACACGGTTGCTTTCGCGGCGGCCCCCATGATCGTTTTTCAGCTGCAGGTAAGTAACTCCGCGAGCGAAGAAAAGATTCACAGCATTGCTTTGCGTAGCCAGGTGATGATCGAAGTTACTCGCCGCCGTTATTCCTCGGAAGAACAAGCGAAATTGCGTGACCTGTTCGGCGAACCCGATCGTTGGAGCCGGACTCTGCGGACCACGTTGTGGACGCATGTGACCTCAGTCGTTCCCGCCTTTCAAGCGCAGACCACAGTCGACCTCCACCTGCCCTGCACCTTCGACTTCAACGTCGCCGCCACCAAATATTTCTACGGGCTGGAAGACGGAGAGATTCCTTTGCTCTTCCAGTTCAGTGGAAGTGTCTTCTATGAGAATGCGGAAGGCGGACTCAATGTCGCTCCGATTTCCTGGGATAAAGAGACCAAATTTCGCCTGCTGGTCAAGACCTGGCGGCAAACCATTGATACTCACTATCCCAACTCCGCATGGTTGTGCCTGCGGCGCGATGTCTTCGACCGGCTGTATCAGTACAAAGTAAGTCGAGGAATTCCAAGCTGGGAGCAGGCCCTGGAAAGCATTCTTGCTTCCACTGAGGAGATGGCGCGCTCATGAGCACGGCCGTCGACAGAATCGCCAAAGCCCTTCTTTATGAAGGCTACATGCTTTATCCCTACCGGCCATCGGCAATTAAGAATCAGCAGCGCTTCAATTTCGGCGTGCTCTACCCGTGTTCCTATAGCCGGGCACAGGACGAACTGGAACCGTGGTTTACCAGAACCGAATGCCTGGTCACGGGCAGCGTGCTGACATCATTAGAAGTCCGCGTCAGGTTCCTGCACCTGTGCGACCGAACCATACAGCGGCTCACGGAAGACGGTCTTTTCCAACCGGTCGACCGGCTCGAAGTGGCCGGCCAGGTCTTTCAATCATGGCAGGAAGCGGTTGAAGAAGAAATTATCTTGCCGGTCGCGAACCTTCAATCGCTTGCGCAAATTCCATTGGAGTGGCCATGTCTCATCGCCGGGAAAATAACCGAAGAACCCATTGTGGACGAGGCAAGCGGCACTGTGGGAAAGATCCTGCGCACCCGCCGCGAGTTGCGACTCAGTCTAAGGGTCACGGCGAAATTGCTTAGCGATTCAGTTTCTAAAGTCTCCGCCCGAGTCGAAAATTTAACCGATCTCGCAGCTTCTCTTTCCACTCGCGAGGCTGCCCTGCTTCACTCGCCGGTCTCGACCCACACTCTGCTCGGTGTACAGGGTGGCGAGTTCGTTTCATTGCTTGAGACGCCAGAGGAACTCGTGCCATTCGCCAGGGATTGCATCAGTGTCGGCTGTTACCCGGTGCTCGCCGGCGATCGCGACACTCACGACACAGTTTTGTCTTCCCCTATCATTCTTTATGATTATCCTGAGGTCGCATCTGAAAGTGATGGCGATCTCTTCGACTCCACCGAGATCGACGAAATACTCTCCTTAAGGATTATGACGCTGACGGACGAAGAGAAACGGGAAGTGCGTAACGCTGACGACCGCACACGCCGCATCCTCGAACGTACTGAAAATCTTCCGCAGGAACAGCTGCTGAAATTGCATGGCGTGTTGCGCGGCTTACGGCCCTCAGAAAGCGATTTGCGATGAACCAATGGGAATGGCAACTGCTCGAGGATAAGCAGTCTGTCGATCAAGTGGAGATCGATGGCGTCAAAGTGAGCCCGGGGTCCCGAGTCAGGTTGCGTCCACGGTCTGGCGGCGACGTTCTTGACATTGCACTGGCTGGCCAGACCGCCACCATTGAGGCCATCGAACAGGACTACGAGGGTAAGGTCCACATTTGTGTCGTGCTCGACGAAGATCCCGGGCGCGACATGGGAATGCTGAGGCAGCCCGGCCACCGCTTCTTTTTTAACGTCGCGGAGGTCGAACCACTGCTAGGCGATGTACCCGCCGCTAAGACAACCACGCCCAGCATTCTGGTCGCCGGTATCGGCAATATCTTTTTCGGAGACGACGCCTTCGGGGTAGAAGTAGCGCGCCGGCTCGCGGCTCGCAACCCTTCTCAGACCGTACGGGTCACGGACTTCGGTATCCGCAGCCTCGACCTGGCTTACGCCCTTCAGGACGGATATGAAACTGTGATTCTGGTGGATGCTGTTCAGGGTACTCAAGCGCCCGGCACAGTGTACGTCATCCAGCCGGACATGCAATCCTTGTCCGCTTCTGAAAAGACCATTGTCAACGCCCATGGCATGGATCCGGTCCGTGTTCTGCAACTGGCAGCCTCTATGGGAGCAAAGCTGGATCGTATCCTCCTGGTCGCGTGCCAGCCGGCAGACCTCGGGGGTCAGCAGGGGAAGCTAGGTTTAAGCGCGCAGGTTGAGGCCGGGGTTGAGGCGGCTGTGCAGAAGATCGAATCTCTCATCATTCAGATTGAGCGGGGCCAGTGGCCGCACGCTTGAAGACCAGAAAAGGAGATGACCAGTGGCGATGGACTTGATGGAGCGCAAAGCAGGCAATGGGCTCTCGACCGACAAAGAAACTCTTTACATGCTCGGTGGGGTAGCCATGATCGTATTTGGAACAGGGTTGATTCTTTCCAATCCCACTGTACGGCGCTACCTCAGTCAGCTGGGTTTGGGCAACCTGGCGCAGGCGGCTTTACCGGACTTCGATCGCTATCTGCGGCTTCGTAACATGTGACCAGCTTCGGGACTCTCGCCAGCCAGACCGGGAGGGAGCCGTGATGGAACGTGCTACTGGAACCTGTGTGCACTATCAGTTAGATGCTAAAGCAAGCCAGTTTACGGTTCAGGCATTTGCGAATGGCTTGATGGCTGCAGTGGCCCACAGTCCTAAAATTGCCATCCGCGACTGGCAAGGGGAAGTGCGGTTTGTTCCGGACACTCTGGGAAGCGCATTGTTGCGAGTGCGAATTAAAGCAAATTCGTTGCAAGTTCTTGACGAGATGCGCGATGACGATCGAAGACAGTTGCAACGCGTGATGAACGATGAAGTATTAGAGGCTGCCAGTTTCCCGGAAGTCAGATTCGATAGTTCAGAAATATCCGCGGAGAAGCTAAACGAACATCTCTTCCGCGTGAGAGTGAATGGAAAGTTGATGCTGCGCGGAGTAACCGGTGATCTTACTTTCAACGCGCAGGTAGCAATGGGAGTGAATAGTTTTCGTGCTTACGGAGAATTCCCGCTGATGCAGAGTGATTACCGGATTCCGATTGCTGCCATTGCGGGAGGCACACTGCGGCTCCGGGATGAGCTCAAGTTTTCCTTCTACGTAGTCGGACGCAAGCAGGAAAGTGCTCCCAATGACTGACACCAACGCTACAGTTGCGGATAGGAGGATCTGGTGCATTCCAGCCTGAATCCGAGCGGCGCGATGCCTGACATCGCCGTTCGCTACACATTGAACCCGGGCTTGAGCAGGTTCAAAGTGCAGGCCACGGCCAGCGGCCTGCTCTCAGTGCTCAAGTGTTACCGGCAGTTCGGTAGGGCAAGGCCGTTTCTGGTTAACCCTGAACGGCGAGCTTACCCTGCACGGAGTCACCCGTCCGCAGCCGGTCGGCGCAACTCTCGCCGTCGACCATAAAACTCTGCGGGCATCAGGTGACTTCTCATTGAGACAGTCGGACTACCAGATAAAATTAGTATCCTCAATCGGTGGTGCTTTAAAAGTAAAAGACGAGCTGCGCTGCTCATTCAACATCGTGGCCGAAAAATCGGAATAGGAGCAAAGCATGTGTCTTGCAATCCCCGGTAAGATCGTGAATTTTGCGGAGGATGGCCGCCTGGCCACGGTAGAAGTTGTCGGCGTGCGCCGCAAAGTCGATCTCGGGCTGCTGCAGGAAGACATGCCGAAACTGAACGACTGGGTGCTGATTCATGTCGGTTTCGCCATGAGCAAAATCAGCGAAGCCGATGCCCTGGAGCAGATGCGCACGCTGGCTCTGCTGGGAGAGAGCGAACAGGCAATGCAGGAAGTCCGCGGTTACGGATTGGAGGAAGAATGAAATTTGTTGACGAGTTCCGCGACGCGGACTTGATCAAGAAGACCGCGGAAGAAATCCGGCGACTCGCGGGCACCACCCGGCATTACCGCTTCATGGAAGTCTGTGGCGGCCACACTCACGCCATTTACCGCTTTGGCTTGAAAGACATTCTTCCTGAAAACATCGAGCTGATTCACGGTCCCGGCTGCCCGGTTTGCGTCCTGCCCATGGGACGAATCGATGACGGATTGGCGCTTGCCGCCGATGACCATGTCATCTTTGCCGCATTCGGAGACATGATGCGGGTGCCCGGCACGCACGGCAGTCCGCTGGAATATAAAGCTCGTGGTACCGACGTTCGTATAGTCTATTCGCCCTCCGATGCGCTGAAGCTTGCGCGGATCAATCCCGATCGCCATGTCATGTTCTTTGCCATCGGCTTTGAAACTACCGCCCCCTCCACCGCGCTTACCATCATGCGCGCGCGGGCGGAAGGCATTCACAATTTTTCTGTTTTCTGCAATCACGTCACAATCATTCCTGCGATTCGCGCCATTCTTGACTCGCCTGATATGCGTTTGGACGCATTCATCGGGCCCGGTCACGTTTCCACTGTGATCGGCTGCCGCCCCTATGAGTGGATTGCCAAAGATGAGCGCAAGCCCATCGTAGTTTCCGGCTTTGAGCCGCTCGACATCCTGCAGGCGATCGTCATGATCCTGCGGCAGATGCGGGCTGGCGAAGCCAAAGTCGAAAATCAGTACAAGCGGGTGGTTCCGTGGGAAGGGAATCGTGCTGCCTTGCGCGCCATGGGTGAGGTCTTCCAGCTTCGGCCTTATTTCGAATGGCGTGGCTTAGGGTTCATCTCGCAATCCGCCTTGCGAATCCGCGATTCATACGCAGAATGGGATGCCGAGCAGCGTTTTCAGGTGCCCGGTGTCCGCGTCACTGATCCCAAAGCGGCGCAATGCGGTGAGGTTCTCAAGGGCGTACTTAAGCCTGTGCAATGTAAGCTTTTTGGCAAGGAGTGCACTCCGGAACATCCTTTGGGTGCGCTGATGGTTTCTTCGGAGGGATCGTGCGCGGCGTACTTCAACTACGAACACCGCAAGGCGATGGCAACCAGTCTGAGCCGCTCAGCCTGAGCTCTGCACCGGTTTCATCTATTGAACCCAGGGTGCGGTTTCGTGATTCTCAGATCGAAATGGCCCATGGCGCTGGCGGTAAAGCCAGCCGCCGATTAGTCGAAGGTCTTTTTGCTCCGCTTCTCTTCGGAAGCAGCGCCGAACCGCTCACCGACTCTGCCCGGGTCTTGGTTGACCGTACATCGGTCGCAGTCACCACCGACAGTTTTGTCGTCAGCCCTCTAAGTTTTCCCGGAGGTTCCATCGGAGAGCTAGCGATCAACGGCACAGTCAACGATCTCGCAGTCTCCGGCGCCCGGCCGGAAGCAATTGTCGTCACTTTCATTCTTGAGGCTGGGCTTCCCGCCAGCGTGCTCGAATCCGAAGTGCGCGCCATGGCGGATGCAGCCAGACGCGCGAACGTGAAGGTGGTCGGGGGCGACACCAAAGTTGTTGAGCACGGCAAAGCCGATTTGATGTATGTCACCGCTACCGGTATCGGTTCGCCCATTCCTGCCCTGACTATCGATCCTCGTTCAGTGCGTGCCGGCGACAAAGTTCTGCTTTCCGGTCCCGTCGGTGATCACGGGATCACGATTTTGCTGGCACGAGGGGAACTCGATATCGAAGCCGAGCTTCGGTCCGATACTCGCTCTGTATATCCATTTGTCGAAGCGATCTCCGGTGCGGCCGGTGCGGCGATTCGCTGGATGCGCGATCCCACACGCGGCGGCGTTGCCACGTCCTTGAATGAGCTCGCACGCGACTGTGGTCTCGGAATTTATCTCGAAGAAGAAGAGCTGCCCGTCCATGACGAAGTTCGCGGCGCATGCGAACTGCTGGGGCTTGATCCCTTGCACATTGCCAATGAAGGTCAATGCATCGCCATAGTGGCAGCTGAATACGCTGACGTCGCGCTTGCTGCCATTCATCAAACTCCGGGTGGTGGAGACGCTCGCATCATCGGAGAAGTTCGCGAGCAGCCCGCCGCCACCGTTCTGGTCGGCACCCGCTACGGTGGTACTCGCGTCATTGATATGCTGGTTGGAGATCCCCTCCCGCGCATCTGTTGATCATGCAAACCCGGTGCAAACTCGCAGCCCAGATTGAACAGCGGCTCCTTGATAGAAATGAATTGTTTACCCGGTTCTTCGATCTGGAAGCTTCGCGCCTGGCCCTTGCCTGTCAGGAGATGTCGAATCGTTTTCTACGGGGCGGGCGCCTGATCGCTTTTGGTCGAGGTCCCTACGCCACGGATGCGCAGCACGTTTCGGTCGAATTTGTTCATCCTGTGATTGTCGGTAAGCGCGCGCTTCCGGCTCTCGACCTTTCAATTCTCTTCCGCCCCTGGCTCGATGCGCTGCTCAAGCCAGCGGACATCGTTATGGGTTTTGGTCCGCCCGAAGGCGACCCGGAAGTCTGGGCTACTTTGCAGTCGGCAAACGCGCGCGACGCAATGACGTTTGCGTTGCCGGGAAACCAAGGCTCATACTTCGTTCACCCCCCAACTGGCGACGCCTTCATGCATCAGGAAATGATTGAAATCCTGTACCACACATTATGGGAAACCGTTCACGTGTTCTTCGAGCACCGTGAACTGGGCCATGAGGTCGGCGAAGCAGGGTTCCTATATCCATTTCTCGGCCAGCAAAAGCAGGGAACCGATGATGTGCTCGTCGAAGTGGCCGAGTCAATCCGCATGAAAGTCGGCGACGACGCAACCCTGCGTGCGCAGGTGGCAAGCGAAGAAAGCGAGCAGATCAGCGAGGCTGTGGCTGCCATTCACCAGCGCTTGGGGCGGGGAGGCAAGATCATTATTTTCGGCAATGGTGGCTCTGCAACTGATGCCAACGACTGGGCGCTCGATTGCATTCTGCCACCTTCTGGTTGGCTTCCCGTTCCCGCGGTTTCGCTTTCTCTTGAACCCGCCAACATCACTGCGCTTGCCAACGACATCGGTACTGACGTGATTTTCTCGCGCCAGTTGATTGCCCACGCGCAGCCGCAGGATGTTGCCATCGGGATCTCAACCAGTGGCGGCTCGCGCAACATCATCATGGCCCTTGAAGAAGCGCGCAAGCGCGGTCTGCTTACGCTTTCCCTGCTCGGCTACGATGGAGGCGAAATCGTTCGCCGCAGCCTTGCCGACTTTCCTATCGTCGTCCGCTGTGACTACATCCCTCGCATTCAGGAAGTGCAGGCGTCCATCTATCACACCATGCGCGAAATGCTGGAGGTGTTAGCGCATGCCTGATCTCGAACTCTTTGGGACCGCCGCCTGCCCGTATACCGAGGAGATCCGTGACTGGCTGGAATTCCGCGGTCAGAAATTTACCGAATATGACGTCGAGCGCGACCGCGATGCGCGTGAACGCCTGCGCGGCCTTTCTGCCAGCTCGCATACTGTGCCGGTCCTGGTGGAAGATGGGAAAGTTGTTCAGGTCGGTTGGCAGGGGCGCGGCTGTTCGATTGAGTGAAATTATCTGGATGAAATCGGCATGTCTCATTCGCGTGCGTGGCATCGTGCAGGGCGTCGGGTTTCGTCCATTTGTTTACCGTCTCGCGCAGATTTACAAGATTACAGGTTGGGTCCTGAATGGACCCGATGGCGTCGAAATCCACGCCGAAGGCACTGAGCAGGCGCTCAGCGGTTTTCTGCACGATTTTCGACACACCACTCCGCCCGCTGCTCAAGTTTCAGAAGTCCAAATCAGCGCTGCCGATTCCGGTGGATTCCCAGACTTCTCCATTCGTCAAAGCGAGCGCCACCTCAGCCCCACGGTGCGAATGTCGCCTGATTTGCCTGCGTGCGATGATTGCCGCTCCGAGCTGTTTGATCAATCCAATCCTCGCTTTCGCTATCCATACATCAACTGCACCAACTGCGGCCCGCGTTATAGCGTGATTCTCGCTCTGCCTTATGACCGTCCCAGCACCACTATGAACTCCTGGCGGTTGGACGATTATTGCGAGCGTGAGTACCATGACCCCGGCGATCGCAGGTTTCACGCTCAGCCGGTCGCTTGTCCGCGATGTGGTCCGGGATATTTTCTGCAGCATCGGGAAGAGAAGATTGACGATCACGCTGCCGTTGAGCGCACTGCAGAACTGCTGCGTCTCGGCGCGATCGTCGCAATGAAGGGTCTGGGTGGTTATCACCTCGCCTGTGATGCTGGCAATCTCGCTTCTGTCAAGAACCTGCGCGAACGTAAATTCCGCAAAGAGAAGCCGTTCGCACTCATGGCGAAAGACTTGAATACGGCCCGCCTGCTGATCGAACTTTCGCCGGATGCGGAATCTCTGCTCACTTCGCCCGCCCGCCCCATCGTGCTGGCACGAGCAAAAGCCGCACTCCCAGATGTCGCTCCGGATAATCATGAGCTTGGAGTGATGTTTCCATATACGCCACTGCAGTATCTGCTGTTCGACGCTGGCGCCCCCGATGTTCTGGTCATGACCAGCGCCAATCGCTCCAGCGAACCGATCGCTTACGAAGATCAGGATGCCCTGGATCATCTCACTGGAATTGCCGATGCCTTCCTGATCGGTGAACGTCCCATTGCACGCCGGGTGGATGACTCCGTGGCACGTGCCGGCACTTTCGGTCCTGTTATTCTTCGCCGCGCTCGTGGATATGCGCCCGCAGCGGTCGCAACTCTACCCTGTCATCGCCCGATGTTGGCAGTCGGAGCGGACTTGAAGAATACAATTACGCTGGTGGTTGATGGCCAGGCGTTTGTCAGCCAGCACATCGGCGATTTGTCGCACTATCAGGCCAGCCGGGCATTTCAGGAAACAGTGAACGATCTCATCTCAATGTATGACGTGAGCTGGGACGATCTGCTGGTGGTGCATGATTCTCATCCCCAATACTTCTCGACCCAGTTCGCCTTAAACTTGCCGGCTCCTGAAAGGCTTCCCGTCCAGCATCATCGGGCTCACGTCGCATCAGTGCTTGCGGAAAACCAGGCATGGGACCAGCGAGTCCTGGGTGTCAGTTTCGATGGCACCGGTTACGGTGATGACGGTACCATCTGGGGCGGAGAGTTCTTTGCTGGCAGCATCGCGCAAGGCTTTTCACGTGTGGCTCACCTTCGCCCCGCCGCTCTTCCCGGCGGCGATGCTGCGGCCGAGTTTCCTGTGCAAGCAGCTGCTGGATTTTTGTCACAGCTTGAAGGTCTGCCTGACCTCTTGACCGAACCTTTCAACTTCCCATCTCGTTATCAAAAAGCCTTGAAGCTCATTCAGCACGATATTCGAAGTTTTGCAACCACCTCGATGGGCAGACTTTTTGACACTGTCGCTGCCGTACTCGGCTTCACGCGCGAAATCACCTTCGAAGGCCAGGCGGCGATATGGCTGGAGCATATCGCTTGCGCCGAACCACCCGCGGAACCATACCCGTTCCCGTTCCAGCATGGTGAACTCGATTTCCGCCCGCTGCTGGTCTCGGTTATCCAGGATCGATTAAGCGGTCGTAATGCATCAGAAATCGCCCGCGCTTTTCAGCATGGGGTTGCAGCCGGCCTCTTCGATGCTGCGCAACAGCTTTGTCAGGAGCATGGCCTCGACACCGTCGTTCTCTCGGGAGGAGTATTTCAGAACGAACTTCTCATGGCAGATCTTGCCGAACTTTCTCATGGGCGCCATCTGCAAATCTGGATCAATCACGCTGTTCCTCCCAATGATGGCGGTATCAGCCTTGGCCAATCCGCGATCGGCGCTTTCGCATTGAAAAAGCAAAAAGACCAGAGCGCTCGGCCTGAGTGTCTGATCACGGCTTAAACTATGCATGAGCTTTCAATCGCGATGAGCATCGTCGAGATGGCGGAAGAAGAATCCGAACGCCGTGGCGGCGTTCACGTCAGTGCAGTCCACCTTAAACTCGGTGCTCTCTCGGGTGTCGTCGAGCAGGCGCTCCTGTCATCTTTCGAAATGGCCGCCGAAGACACATCGCTTCAAGGTGCCCGGCTGCTGATTGAAAACATTCCAGTGAGAGTGTTCTGTCCAAAGTGCTCGTCGGAACGTCAGCTGACCTCGATCCAGAATTTCTCGTGCCCTGTGTGTGGCGCTCCCACCCCGCAGATTACCTGCGGGAGGGAACTGGAAGTTACCGCCCTGGAGATAATTCAATGACCGAGCCCCGGCTGGTAGAAGTGCGAAAAAATGTTTTGAAGCAGAACGATGTGATTGCTCGTGCTCTTCGAGAGCGATTTCATCAGGCAGGAGTTTTCGTTGTAAGCCTTGTTTCAAGTCCCGGTTCTGGCAAAACTGCATTTCTTGAGAAAACACTTACTATGATGCGTCCGCATCACCGTGTCGCAGCACTGGTTGGCGACCTTGCTACTGAAAATGACGCCGCCCGTCTCGCTCGCAGCAACGCTCCCGTAAAGCAGATAATTACCGGCACGGTTTGCCATCTGGACGCTGCCATGGTTGAAAACGCCCTTCAGGACTGGGATCTCGTCGATCTGGACTTCCTGTTCATCGAAAACGTCGGTAATCTGGTCTGCCCTTCTTCCTACGATTTGGGCGAGGATCTCCGTCTGGTTTTGATGTCGGTCACCGAAGGTGAGGACAAGCCGCTTAAATATCCCACCATTTTCAACAGCGCAGATGTGGCGATCCTCAGCAAGCTTGATCTTGCGACTGCGGTTGAATTCAACTGGGACCAAGCGCAACGTAGCATTCAATCGGTTCGCCCCGGCATGATGGTCATCAACACCTCAGCCAAAACGGAGCAGGGCATGTCCGAGTTTTGCGACTTCCTGGTTCAAAGATCACGCATGCGCGCGGCCATCGCGGTCTGAATTCCAAATGATCAGTTTTCTTTCTATCATCGCGCTCGGCTTTTTCCTCGGCATGCGCCACGCAACCGATCCCGACCACGTCATTGCTGTCACCACCATTCTCAGCCGTCAGCAGAAGCTCTCGCGTGCGGCACTGGTCGGCGCTTTCTGGGGACTCGGGCACACCGTAACGATCTTCCTGGTCGGAACCGCAATCATCCTCTTCGACCTGGTCATTCCTCCGCGACTTGGCCTTAGCATGGAACTCTCCGTCGGCGTGATGCTGGTCGTGCTCGGGATCGCTAACGTTAGGAGCTTTTTGCGATCGATGCCTGAGGCTGACAATGCAGCCCCGCCAAATCTCTTCCACTCCCACGTGCACAGCCACGGTGACTACATTCACTCTCACTCGCACGGCCATCAACCTGAGCACCATCCTCACTCGGTTACGCAAACACCTGTCTCATTGCTCGACCAGGTTCTCGGGAAACTCCGCCTGTACCAGAACATCCGGCCGCTCGTGATTGGGATCGTGCATGGCCTTGCAGGATCGGCCGCCGTTGCGCTGCTTGTGCTCGCAACTATTCGCGATCCGTATTGGGCTGTCGCTTATCTGCTGATTTTTGGGATAGGAACAATCGCCGGGATGGTGCTTATCACCATGAGCATTGCGTCCACGGTGCACATCTTCGGGAAAAGCAAACTCTTCTTCCGCCGGTTGGCACTGGCTTCCGGTGTCCTCAGCTTATGTTTTGGTCTGGCAGTCGCCTACCAGATCGGCATTGCCGGCGGCCTGCTCACCCATGCACCCAGATGGGTGCCACGATGAGCGATGGGTTCGCTACATAGTGCTGATTTTTATATAGCGCCGCAGATCGGGGAGCGACTTCATTAAAATGTATCCGCCGAGCAGCAGACCAGCGGTGCCAACCACATTCACCAGGCCTTTAAGTGCTTTCATGGTTTGCCTCGTTACCTTAGATGGCCCTCAACCATTCGGGGAAGCTTAAGGAGTGAACTCTTTTCGGGTATTTCACACCCGGCATTGGATCGATGGCTGTGGAAACCGGTGTCACCAGCCATGTTGCACAAACACTTCTTTCGATTAAACTTTTCTGAGTACATGGTTTAGCGCTGATCCGGCACCCGGATCGCCGAAACCACAAATTTGCACGGGGAAGGTAGTCGCATTTAAATGGCTTTAACCGACGTTCAGAACGACACTCACGTTTTAAGCTGGCAGGAAATCGGCAGCCTTGCAGCCGAAGGCGGTAAGCCAGCGGAAATGCTGGCAAACGTGGTCGCTCTTATCGCGAACCGCTTCCACTCGGATGTATGTTCGGTTTACCTGCTTGAACCGGATCGCGCCAATCTGGTTTTGGCCGCTACCGTCGGCTTGAATCCCGAATCCATCGGCGAACTGCGAATGAGCATTCACGAAGGCCTGGTTGGCTTCGTGGCCGAGACCGTGCATCCGGTTAACGTCGAACAGGTTAATGCTCATCCTCGATTTAAATATTTCAGTGAATCGGGCGAAGATCGTTTCCAATCGTTCTTAGGCGTCCCGATTATCGACCGCGGTGTGTTGCAGGGCGTCCTCGTGGTGCAGACCGTGGAAGCGCGCACCTTCAGCGATGATGAGATTCAGGCTCTCACCGCGGCAGCTGCGCAAGTTGCGCCTGTCGTCAGTGAGGCGCGTACTCTCGATCGCTTTATCGCTCCCGCCCAGGAGCGTCTATGGGCCCTCGCGCGCAATATTCGCTGGAGCTGGGACAACGATACTGTCAGCTTGTTTCGCGATCTCGATCCCATCCGTTGGGACCAGCTCAATCACAATCCGATCTCGCTTCTCAGCGAAATTCCTCTCGCCGGAATCGAGCGCCGTTCGCGGGAAATGATGCTGCACAGCCGCATCAACTACGCTTTCCGCCGCCAGCGCGAATACCTCGAAGCCGACCGTACCTGGGCCGCACGTCACGCCGGCGTTCTTCGCCCACGCCCAGTGGGATACTTTTCCGCCGAATTCGGACTGCACGAATCCATCCCGGAATATTCAGGCGGCCTCGGAGTGCTGGCCGGCGACCATATTAAAAGCGCCTCCGATCTCGGCATTCCTCTGGTCGGCGTCGGCATTCTCTACGGACAGGGCTACTTCCGCCAACGCCTCGACATTGACGGATGGCAGCAGGAAGAATACCTGCAGACCGACACTTCGCAGTTGCCCATGGAACCGGCGATTAACGCAAAAGGCGAGCCTGTTACCGTGCAGATCGAAACCCGCAGTGGTTCAATCCGTGCGCGGGTATGGCGGATGAGTGTTGGCCGCTGCGATCTGCTCTTTCTTGATTCCAATATTGAGGGCAACGCTCCCCACGACCGCGCGCTCACCTCTCGCCTGTACGGCGGCGATGGCAACGTACGTATCCGCCAGGAACTGCTCCTCGGCGTCGGGGGATTTCGCGCCCTTAGAGCCATGGGAATCACCCCCGGCGTCCTTCACCTGAATGAAGGCCACAGCGCTTTTGCGGTGCTGGAAGCAGTTCGTAGTCGGATCGAAGAAGAAGGCGTCAGCTTCGACGAAGCCATACGGCGCGTCTCGCGTGAAGTTGTGTTTACCACTCACACACCCGTTCCTGCCGGCCATGATCGATTTAGTGCCGACCTTATCGAAGAGCACCTCGGTCCGTTGCGCGACGCTCTCGATATCCCCCAGGAAAAACTTATGAGTCTGGGGCGCGTCAACCCGAACAATGAGCAGGAAACATTCTGCATGACCGTGCTCGGCCTCAAGCTTTCACGCCGCACCAACGCTGTTTCCGCGCTGCACGGTGAAACCTCCCGTGCCATGTGGGCAGGCCTGTATCCGGACCGCACGGAAGATGAAGTGCCCATTGGCCACATCACCAACGGTGTTCACGTTCCCTCATGGCTTGCGCCGCAGATGTTTCGGCTTTATGACCGCCACCTCGGAACCGGCTGGCACGAACACAGTGGAGAAGCCAAAATCTGGGAGGGCATCGAAAGCGTTGACGATGGGGAACTTTGGGAAACGCATCTAAGCCTCAAGTCAGGGCTGCTGGAATTCGTTCGGCAGCGTGCCGTTGAACAGGCCAATCGCCGCGGAGAATCAGCCGAGAGATTGCAGGAACTCAGCCGCGTACTCACCCCCGACGCTTTGACCATCGGCTTCGCGCGCCGCTTTGCCACCTACAAGCGCGCCAACCTGATCTTGAGCGACATTGAACTGCTCGCCTCCATGGTCAATGACCCCAAGCGCCCGGTGCAGTTCGTGTTCGCCGGTAAGTCTCATCCGCTTGATGAGCCCGGCAAGCGCGTGCTGCAACAGATAGCCCAGCTCATGCGCGATCCCAAATTCGCCGACAAGTTTGTTTTTGTTGAAGACTACGACATCAACGTTGGACGCCATTTCGTGCAGGGTGTGGACGTTTGGCTTAACAACCCGCGTCGTCCATTTGAGGCTTCCGGCACCAGCGGTCAAAAAGTCGTTCTCAATGGCGGTCTGAACCTTTCGATTCTCGATGGCTGGTGGGCCGAAGCCTACGACGGCTTGAATGGCTTCGCCATCGGTTCAGGTCGTACTCACGCCAATGTGAATAGCCACGATACTCGGGACAGTAACGACCTTTATCGCGTCCTTCGTGACGAAGTTATCCCACTCTACTATCATCGGGATGTCGATGGCCTTCCGCGGGGCTGGATCAAGCGCATGAAGCGAACCATACGCACTCTGGGCTGGCGCTTTAACGCCGACCGCATGGTGATGGACTACACTCGCAAATGCTATATCCCCGCCGCGGGAGGAACCTCCAGCAGCCCGGAATAACTAAGAAGATAAAAATGAACTGTGTTGCCTGCTCAAGGCGTAGCTCTCTCTGCGCCCTGTGCGCGCCTTTCTTTGCGTTCTTTGCGATTAAATTTTTTTACCGGCGAAAATCTTTTGCTCGAACTTTCTCTACGTCACTCTTTCTTCTCAGGCGAAGGCTTCTCCCCGTCCGGCTTTTCAGCTGCGGCCCCGTTTTCCTTCTCTTCGTCGGGCTTGTTCAGATTTTGCACAATCACGGAAATCCGCCGGTTCGAAGAGTTCATTGGATCACCCGCAATCCGCAGCGCCTGGTCCGCGTAACCTCGAACTTGCGACACCTGGTCTGCACGCAGACCGTTCGCCTGCATCAATCGCCTCGCTGAATTGGCTCTGTCGGCCGACAATTCCCAGTTGCCATAGCCTCGTGCTCCGCTGTACGGCTTCGAATCCGTATGCCCTTCCACCATCACCTTATTCGGCACACCGCCAAGTTCGGTCGAAAGCATGGTAAGCAACTTGGTTCCATTCTCGCTCGGCTTCGGACTCCCGCTCTCAAAGAACGTCCCCACTTCAGATTCCAGCAATTCGATTCTCAGGCCCTCCGGGGTGATAGTCATCTCTACCTGGTTCTTGAACTGCTCGAAATCGGCCATCTTCCTGACCGCCTTCTGCAGTTCATCTTTCAGCTTCGGCATATCGTCTTTAGTGAGCGCGAAGTTTTGACCCGATCCTGCCTGGTTGGTGCCCGCCTTCTTCGCAGTCCCGCTTGGGTCTTTGAAATATCCCCCTACCGCCTCCTGCACTTTTTTACTGCTGTTCAGCAGCCAAAGTACTATGAACAGCGCCATCATCGCCGTCACGAAATCGGCGTAGGCCACCTTCCATGCACCACCGTGATGGCCGCCGTGGCCACCCTTCTTTTTAATAATGATGATTGGCTTTGCCGGCTCAGCCATGGATGAGTTCTACGCCGACGTGGCTGCGGCTGCGGCCGCGGCCGCTTCTCCGCCGCCCCGACAGGCTTTCTCCAGCACCTGGAATGACGGCCGTACATGCCCGGGAACGCTGCGTCGCGCAACTTCGACCGCCAGGATCGGCGCCGTGCCTTTGAGAAAGGCATAGATCATTACCCGCAGCACATACATGAACGCGTGCTCTTCCTCCGCCGCTTTCGTCATATTTGCCGCCAGCGGTCCAATAAATCCGTAGCACAGAAGAATTCCTAAAAACGTGCCCACCAGCGCCGCCGCTACCTTGTGCCCGATCTCTTCCGGCGGACCGCCCAGCGCTCCCATGGTGATCACCACTCCCAGCACCGCTGCAACGATGCCGAGTCCAGGCAGCGAGTCTGCCATGCTGCTCAGCGCCGCGATCGGCTGCGCGGCCTCGTGATGATGCACGTCCATGTCCAGTTCCATCATCTGGTCCAGATCAAACGCCTCCACCCCGCTCACCGCCATGCGCATGGTGTCGCAGAAATAATCCTGGATATGGTGGTTCTTTGAAAACACCGGATTTTTCGATAACAGGGGGCTTTTTGCCGGATCCTCGATATCACCCTCCAGCGCTACCAGCCCATCTTTGCGCGCTTTGTTGAACAGGTCGTAGAGGTTCTTCAGAGACTCAACATAAATCGCCTTGCTGAACTTCGATGCCGAAAACGCTCCTCCCAGGCCGCCTGCAATTCCTTTCAGAATATGTAACGGATTCGCAATCAGTACCGTCCCGATCGCCGCGCCCCCGATGATCACCAGTTCCGCCGGCTGCATGAGCACTTTCAGATTGCCGTGCTCCATCAGATAACCGCCCACCACCGCGCCGAGGACAACGAGAATGCCAATAATCGCGAACATTTTGTTGGAAGCTTTTCATAATGTGGCGCGGGCGTTCCGCCCGCGTCTTGGTTCAACGCTGATGCTGCTTCAGTTAGTGGCGTGTGACATCGTTCCCGGCCATGCCGGCGCCAGCGTCGCCCGGATTACTCCCAGCAGTTCATCGTTGTCCGCCGGCTTTTGCAGGAATGCCGTCGCCCCGGCTTTCATAGTGCGTTCGCGGTTGAACTGCGGGTCGCGTGCTGTCAGCACAATCACCGGAATCGACGATAGATGAGCGCTCTGTTGCAATCGGTCGAGCACCACAAACCCGTCGCCCGCCGGCAAGCCGATATCCAGAATGATCAGGTCCGGTTTTTCTTTCTGCGCCATCGCGATCGCCGAAAACCCGTCCGTCGCGTACGCGGTGTCATAGTGATTGGCTCGCAACCGCAGATTCAGGCCTCTCCGCAAATCGGGGTCGTCATCTACGATCAGAATTTTAGCTTTGCTCATGGTTCCTCCTCGTCGCCTTCAGTTGCTCGCGCTGCTCAGGTTTCCGTTCTGCATAAAAGGACTATGCATGATCTGTTCCGCAATACCATGCACCACTGCTTCCAGACTCTCTCCTGCCTGCGCATCCGGCAGCTGCATCTCTCGGACAGAAGTCCCAAGCGTGCATGCCGTCTTGAACTCCTCCTCCAGGTGCAGCTGGTCTGAGATCCGCTTTTCAATCACTGCCGCCCCATTCATGTCCGCCGACGCAATCACCAGGAACGAATCCTGGTTCAACCCGTCCGAAGGCGCAGCCATCACCAGGTCCCGTCCCGTATAGAGACAGGACTGGATCAGTTCCAGGCATTGTTGCTGCGATCCGTCCCAATTAACGGCCACGTGCGATCGGTGCTTCAGCGTAATCTTGATCAGGGAGATGACGTCACGAAGTTTGCCTCCATCCGACACCACCGGAACCAGCAGCTTGTCGAGCGAGAATACCGGCACCGTGAAGCTGAATGCGCTTCCTTGCTGCGCCTGGCTCTCTACCCAGATGCGGCCGCCCCCACGCTGGACCAGCTGCTTCGCTATGTAGAGACCTAACCCCAGTCCCTTTCGTGAATCGTCGATCGCATTTGCGTCCTGATACAACCGTTCAAAAATAAGGTTGATTCCTTCTCGACTGATGCCTCGGCCCGTATCACTCACCGAGACGTATACAAATTCCTTATCGGTTTCAAACAGCCGCGTGCTTACCACCACTGAGCCATCCGGGGGGGTGAACTTGATCGCATTGTCCAGCAGGTTGGTCAGGACCTGCACAATCCGGCCTGGGTCGGCATACACCAGCGGCGTTCTGACGTCGAGCGCAACTTCCAGGCCCACCCGCTTACGCTCTGCGCTGGCCCGAAACATCGCCACTGCCTGTCTGATCGCGTCCGCAATCGACATGCAACGAGGCGAAAGCGCAACTTTTCCTGATTCTGCCCGGGTCGCTTCCAGCAGGTCCCCGATCATGTGGCGCAGCTGGTTCACGCTGCGCATTGCCGTCTCGAGGTGGTCTCGCTGTTCGGATTTCAACTCCCCCGCCAGCCCGTCCAGCAGGATGCTCACGAATTGGTGA
Organism: Acidobacteriota bacterium; assembly: GCA_003224855.1. Classification (GTDB taxonomy): domain Bacteria; phylum Acidobacteriota; class Terriglobia; order Terriglobales; family Acidobacteriaceae; genus Gp1-AA142. Next base: position 22,231 of record QHZY01000039.1, read on the forward strand.
ATGCAGGTCAACGGCGTGCGCAACTCGTGCGACACGTGCGACAGAAACTGGTCCTTAAACTCCAGTTGCTGCTTACGGCTCATATCGAGCGATGTCAGCAGCGCCTGACGATCCATGGCGTAGCGCATCGCACGCGCCAGTTGTTTGCCGTCGAAATCGCCTTTTACCAGGCAGTCTCACCTCCACATCCGAAATCGCTTCCACCAGCCGCAAACGGATGAGATCGGCATCTCCCGGATTATCTTCAATCAGCAACACGTGTGAGAGTGGTTTATCCATGCTCGCTCCCGGCGGGCAGAATCGCGCACTCCAGCCAGTAGCTGGAAAGCGACCGCACCGCAGATAGAAAATCTTTCAACCCGCCCGGCTTGACCACGTAACTGTTGGCGCCGGACTCGTAGCTGCCGCGTATGTCGCGCGCAGCCCTTGACGTACTGAACATCACTACCGGAACTCGCCGCAATATCGGGTCATTCTTGATCTGGCGCAGCACCGCTTGTCCATTCACCTTGGGAAGGTTCACGTCCAGCAGAATCAGCCTTACCAGCGAAGCGGTTTCAAGCCCGCGCAGCAGTTCCACCGCCTCTATTCCATCGTGTATCGCGCACAGCTCCACTTTCGCTCCACAGCGCCTCAGACCTTCATTCACCAGGTCAATGTCGGCAGGGTTGTCATCCACCATCAGAATTTTCATGCTCGCGTCTTACCCCGCCTAACCCGTCGTTGCCCCGGGCAGCGTGAAACGGAAAATAGATCCCTTGCCTGGCTCGCTGGTTACCCAGATCTTTCCTCCCTGCCGCTCGATAATTTTCCGGCACAACGCCAGCCCGATCCCGTTGCCGGTGTATTCCTGCTGCGTGTGCAGGCGCTTGAAAATCACGAAAATTTCCTCGCAGTATCCCGGCGCCATTCCAATTCCGTTGTCCGCCACCGAGAACATCCACCCGCCCCACGATTTCTCCGCCTTTACCTCTATGCACGGGGTCGAACTGCTGCGGAATTTGATGGCGTTGCTGATCAGGTTTTGAAACACCTGCACCATTAAAGACTGCACCGCCGCCAGGCTTGGCAGCGCCTCCCGCTTTATCACCACCTTGTTCTCTACAATCGCGGTCTGCAGGTTCGCGATCGCCAGGTCCACCACGTTTTCAAAGTTCACCACACTTAGCTCCATCTCCTGCCGCCCCACTCTCGAAAATGCCAGCAGGTCCTGGATCAGTGTCTGCATCCTTCGGGCGCCGTCCACCGCGTAATGAATGTATTTGTCGGCTTGCGCATCCAGTTTTCCCTGGTAGCGCTCGGCCAGCAATTCGGTATAGGCGGCCACCATCCGGAGCGGTTCCTGTAAATCGTGCGAAGCCACATAAGCGAACTGTTCCAGTTCCTGATTGGAGCGCGCCAGTTCGTGCGCCTTTTGCGCCAGATCGTCCTGGGCACATTTGCGCTCCTGCCTCAATCGCTGTTCTTCCAGCGCCCCGCGCACTGCTGCCGGCAGCCGCGCCAGCCGGTCTTTGAGGATGTAATCGCTTACCCCCTGTTTTATGCACTCCACCGCGCTCAGGTCTCCGACCGTCCCCGACACCAGGATCAGCGGCGTATCTAATTCTTCCTCGGCAAGTACCCGCAACGCTTCCAGGCCGCGCCATTGCGGCAGGCTGAAATCGGCCAGCACTATCGCATAAGAATTCGCGCGTACCAGCGCCCGAAACTCTGCTTCGCTCTGCGCCACGTTATAGCTGACCTCAAATCCCCCCAACCCCAGCTCTCGCACCATCAGCTCAACGTCTGAACTGCTGTCCTCCACGATCAGCGCTCGCAGCACTTCGCCGGGTGTGCCCGGCGGCGCTGGCGTGCGGGCAACTGCGGTCCCGCTCATCACGCACCACTCGCGGCTGCGTGTTCTTCACTTACCGGAGCCTGATTAGTCACCAGCCAGTACAGCCCAACCTGCTTCACCACTTCACGAAACTGCTGGAAATCCACCGGCTTCTGTATGTAACTGTTAGCGCCCAGGTGATAGCCGTTCACCAGGTCGCGCTCCTCGCGCGAAGAAGTCATAATCACTACCGGTATTACCTTGGTTCGCGGATCGCTCTTGATCTTGCGCAGCACTTCGATCCCATCCACCTTGGGCAGCTTCAGATCGAGCAGAATCAGCTTGGGCAGCTGGTCGCACCTGCGCTCCGAAAAAGGTCCAGTGCAGAAAACGAAATCAAGCGCCTCTTCTCCGTCGCGCGCGGTGAAGATTTGGTTCGCCAGCTTCTCCTTGCGCAGCACGTGGGTGGCTAGTTCCCGGTCTTCTTCGCTGTCTTCTACCAGCAGAATGTCGTATTCAGAATTCATGCCATTGCTCCCTTCGCCGCCGCCGGCGCGCTCGTTTGTGTTCCTCCCGCCCGCCCTAGAGTGAAATAAAACGTTGCTCCATGGTCCAACTCAGCCTCGGCCCACACTCTGCCTCCATGCTTCTGGATGATCCGTTGCACCGTGGCCAGTCCGATTCCTGTACCCTCAAACTCCTCCACGCGATGCAGCCGCTGAAATACTCCGAACAGCTTGTCGGCATACTTCATGCTGAAACCCACCCCGTTATCCCGCACGAACACTGTTTGTTCTTGATCCGAAGTTTTCCCCACCTCAATCACTGCCTGCGGGCGCGGGCGCGAATACTTCAGAGCATTCGAAAGAAGGTTCTGGAACACTTGGCGTACCAGCGTCGAGTCGCACATCACCTGTGGCAGCTCACCCAGTTTCCACTCCACTTTTCTGTTTTCGTACTCCGGTTGCAGCATGGTCACAACCTGCCGTACCAGTACATTGAGGTCAGTCGCCTCCATGCGCAGCCCATGTCGTCCTACCCGCGTCAGGTCAAGCAGTTCATCCACCAAAACTCCCATGCGATGGCTGCCCTCTTGTATACGGTGCAGGTACCGTTGCGCCTCCGGAGTCAGACTTTCCGCCGATTCTTCCACCAGCAGTTTGGTAAAGCCGTCAATGTGGCGGATCGGCGCTCGCAAATCATGCGACACCGAGTAGGTAAACGCCTCCAGTTCACGGTTTACTAATTGCAGCTGCGCGGTGCGCTCCTCTACCCGGCGCTCCAGGTCTTCATTGAGCTCTCGAATCTCATCCTCCGCCCGCTTGCGCTCGCTGATGTCGCGAAGGATAACCGTGAACAGCTTCGTGCCGCCCACCTCAAGTTGCGAAATCGATGCCTCGAGCGGAAACTCCTCTCCTGTGGAGCGCAGCCCTCGAACCGAACCCAGCGTTGCCATTGCTCGAGTGGTGACGCCGGTGCGTGCGAATTGCTTTACATGCCCGTGATGAGCCTCGCGATAGCGCTCCGGAAGGAAGCGGTCCAGCCGTTGTCCCAGCGCTTCTCCTGCCGTAACACAAAACATCTTTTCCGCAGCCGGATTTAAAAGCACAATTCGCTGATCGTTGTCGATCGCTACAATCGCGTCCATCGCTGATTCGATAATTCCCGTGAACCTGGCTTGGCTGTCGCGCAAACTCTGTTCTGCGCGCTTTCGCGCGGTGGTATCCGTCATTACTTCCAGGATGCGCGGCGCTCGGCCTGGCACCGGCTGCTCCACTACCATCAACACCGCCACGAAGACCTCGGTGCCATCCTTTTTTTGATGAGTGAGTTCGCCTTCCCATGTTCCTGATGTCTCCAGGTGTCTCTCGATCTCGGTCAGGGTCTTGGGGAACTTGGTTTTCAGCAGCTCGTGCGAGATTGCGCCCAGCGCCTCTTCCCGTGCGAAGCCGTACATCTTTTTTGCGCCAGCAGTCCACAGAAGAATGCGGCCATCCTTCTCTCGTAACATCACCTGAGACATATCGAGAATCTGTGCCTGGTCGCGCAGTTGTTCTTCAATCATCCGTCTCTCGCTTATATCGCGGATGATTACCGTGAACAGCCTTCTTCCCGCGCTCTCCACTTGCGATATCGAGGCTTCAATCGGAAATTCCTGCCCGTCCGCGCGCAGTGCGCACAGCGGCTCCAGTGCCCCCATCGCCCGATTGGTGGTTCCGGTATCGGCGAAGTTGCGTATATGGCTGCTGTGCGCGGCACGAAAACGGACTGGCAGGAAACGATGCACCTGGGTTCCCAGCGCCTCCTTCGCCGAACAGCGGAACATCTCCTCCGCTGCTCGGTTGAACATCACGATGGTGTGTTTCTCATCGATGGTGATGATCGCGTCCATCGCCGCGTCGATGATCCCCTGCAGCCGATCCTGACTTTCCTGTAGTACCTCTTCCACGTAACGGCTCTCAGCGACCAGTATTCTTTGTCCCGCCGCATCGCTCATTGCCCGCTCCGCTTGCCTCAGGGTTTGCTGTAATGCCTCTTTCGCGTGCTCGCGTTCCGCGATCTGCCCTTGCAGTCGCTGATTCAGTTCCGAAATCTGCGCCTGGCTCGGCAGTGCCAGCGCCTTCGGCACCAGCGGTATCAGGACCAGCGCCGTCACCACTGATATCGCAGCGGTCAGTGCTTTGATCACTCCCGACAACACGTATACCGGCCTCCAGATGGTCCAGACTTCCATCAGGTGCGTCGTGCCGCCTCCCAGTATGAACAGACCGAACATCAAGAAAATCCAGTCGAAAGGCAGATCCTTGCGCCGCCGCACGAAGTAGACCAGCGCAATAGGAATGCAAAAATATGAGAGGGCGATCAGGCTGTCCGATACCACATGCAGCCACACGATCCATGGATTCCACAGATAGCAATAGCCGTGCGGCACCAATTGTGGAAAGCCGAAACAGGGAATAGCCGGCAGACCGCTTCCAACCGCGCCCCATGCCGCTGATGGGCGTGCGTTTGCGCAGCTTCCCCTACCGCCGAGCCTGTGAGAGTGCTCCCCCATCTGAGCATTCATCGGCTTGGAAAAAAGCTGCCTTTAGGTCTTTAGAGAAACTACAGACTGACATCACCTAGAACGATTGAGCGTACCTGGGACCGTCCTTCCGTACATGTACCAAGAGCCGTACCTGCAATATCACGCCGGGTGCCCCAGGTCTCGCCGCTTTTTGGGAGACCTGGGAAATGCAGTCCCGCCGGGTGCCGCAGGTCTCTCCGCTTTTGCGAGACCTGGGAAATGCACTACCGCTTCTGCCGGGTGCCGCGGGTCTCGCCGTTTTTGCGAGACCTGGGAAATGCACTACCCCCATTTGCCCGCTCCTCCCCTTCCCGCGTAGCATCTAAATTCGTATGCCCACAACCACCGCCGCTCCGCCGGTGAGCCGCACCCGCCGCGCGGTTTATAGCGAAATCATCAATTTCGCCTACGACACTTTCTGCGGCAACAAAATCCGTTTCATCCTCACCGCGCTCGGCATGATGATCGGCACCGCCTCTCTCATTCTCGTCGTCACCATCGGCATGACCGGCAAGCAGTACGTGCTCAACCAGATTCAATCCATCGGCGCCAACCTCATCTACGCCGAATACCAGGCCGGCGCCGCCCGCATCACCAACACCGCCCCTGACCCCATCACCATCGACGACATGAACGCTGTCCAGGGACAGGTTTCCGGCATCGTCGCCGCTTCGCCCGTGATGTCGCTCGGCGAGCGCATCCCCGTCGGCGGCGGCAAAGAACGCGACATCATGATCCTCGGCACCTTCCCGCAGTACCGCACCGTGCGCAACCTGGTCGTGGTCACCGGACGCTTCTTCGATCAGCAGGATGAAATGCAGCACAACAAGGTCGCCGTGATTACCGAAAAGATGGCCAACCTTATTTATGGCTCAAGTGAAGACGCGGTCGGCAAAGTGATCAAGCTCAGCGGCCTGCCCTTCACCGTAATCGGGACGTTCAAAGAACGCGTGGACACCTTCGGCCAATCCGAAGTCACCGACAACACCATGGTGATCCCTTACACCGTGAGCCGCTACTTCAGCGACAACCCCGCCATCAAGCAGATTTATTTTTCCGTGGCCGATCCATCCCTGGTCGAACCTGCCACCGAACAAATTAGAAAAGTAATTCAATCCCGCCACCGCCCCGAATCCACCTACAACGTCGAGAACCTGACCCAGCTGGTTTCGGTCGCCGAAAAAACCGCCAACGCCCTCACCGTAGTTCTATTTTTAGTCGCTGCCATCACCCTCCTCGTCAGCGGCATCGGCATCATGAATATCATGCTGTCGACGGTGAGTGCGAGGATTCGGGAGATTGGGATACGGAAGGCGATGGGGGCAACGAACAGGGAAATCAGGTTGCAGTTTTTGTCCGAGGCATTGCTGATTTCGTTGATCGGGGGATTGATCGGGGTGGTGATTGGGTTGGCGATTCCGTATTCGGTGAGATTTTTGACGGCATACAGAATTCCGATTTCAGGTTTGTCGGCGATCGTGGCGATTGTGACCTCGTCGCTGGTGGGAATTCTATTTGGAACGGTGCCGGCGGCCCGTGCGGCGAAGCTGGATCCGGTGGAGAGTTTGAGGTACGAATAAAAAAAATTAACCACCAAGCGCACGAAGGTACACGAAGCAAAATCAGGAAGCGCAGAGTAAGCAGGGATGCTCGGCTCGCGTGTATTGCAATCGCCTGATGACGATTGCGCGCGGTGCCCAGATCTTTCGCTCGGCAAAACCGAAGCAGCCTCGCTCAGGCTGACATCACGCTGAAACAAGAACGCCGGGCTGGTTGGCCCGGCTAATCTCATTTCCTGCTCACTTCGGGGAGCGACTTGGTTCTGGGGATCCCCTCAGATCTGTTCGGTTTACCTCATCAAAGACTTAACCCGCGAATGTCACCGCTACATGACCAGCGCGAGATTTTCTAGTTCCTTTTCCAAAACTGGCAAAGAGCAGCCAGACATTTCGACCCGGCCGACGGCATCCATCGCCGCTTGCGGCGAAACCCCATATCCCCGGCCCATCAGGAACACCTGCAGCAATTCGGCCGCCTCGCGTGAATCCACCAGGCCTCCCTGCAGCAAGTCGTTTCGCAACGCGGTTAATTCCGTGCTTGAGAATCGTTCTTTCATGGCCGTTTCACCTCCGACCGTGTACCGCTTGTACGTATTAGACTCACCAGGTGCCACCTTCGTTGCATGCAATTCACATGCCGCTTGTAACGTTCCTGTCACCAACCTGGCAGCACCACCCATGCCTGTATAAACCCCTGATGCAGGGGAAGTTGCAGGCAACCTTTTGGCTCGCGTCAGTTTGAGACGCGGCAGGCGCGTCTCAGGCTTGACGCTTTGTGTCGTTGTGGGAACGCAAAGCGACAGCGACCTTGCAGGCTAAGCGGGATCGATGGTGGCTTCGTCGACCAGCATGATCGGGATGTCGTCTTTGATGGGATAAACGCGGCGGCACTGGGTGCACTTAAGGGATTGTCCTTCGTTTTTCAGCTCAAGTGGTTTTTTGCAGAGCGGGCACACGAGAAGATCGAGTAGCTCCTGAGAAACCATGAAAAGATTTTCGGAGCGTGGGCGGACAATGTCAAATGTCTACATTCACCACGGGGGCGGCTACTCGTCCAATTCCCAGGTCTCGCAAGACGGCGAGACCTGGGGCACCCGGCCGTCATTCATGCTGGAAAGGCGATTCAGATTGTAGTAAATGTTCGGGCAACCGTCTTGGAGTCGGTGCCACTCCAGGGCTTCGGCCAAGGATCGGCGGCTCGTCGAATTCCCAGGTCTCGCAAAAACGGCGAGACCTGGGGCACTCGTGAGACCTGGGGCACCCGCGAGACTTGGGGCACCCGGCAGACGTTATTTACTCAAGTCCAGAGCTGTGTCAAAGGAATGGGCCCGTCCGGCCGCGCTCGAACTCGATGTGCGGATCGCGTAGTCTGCTCACGGGGCGAGTAATTTCCCATCTAATAAAGGTATGCGCGGGCTATCGAGAGATTTTCTTTCAACCATCATTTTGCTGGTTTGCTGTGTGGTGAGTTTGTGCGCTGGGCAGAGTGCGCCGGCGGCGCAGGGACGGAAGACAAGTCCGCCGTACACAGGCGATCTGACGATTTTTGATTCGCCGGGGCGGGATGAGCGGCTGCAGATTGGGCGAGTGATGGACATCCTGGGGATCGGTGAAGGCAAGAGTGTCGCCGATATTGGAGCGGGATCGGGATGGTTTACGGTGCGGGCGGCGCGACGAGTCGCCCAGGGCGGAACGGTGTACGCAGTCGATATCAATCCTGAAGCCAAGCGCTACGTTGAGCAGAGGGCGGCGAAGGAGCATCTGGGGAACGTGAAAAATCACGGAGTGAACAGTGAGGTTGTGGTCAAGGAAGCGGAGTCAGCGGGATATAAGGTGATTGGAAAGTACGATTTTGTGAAAGATGGGATGGATTACTTTCTGGTGTTTCAAGCGAAGGATTGAGCACGAAGGACACCAAGGAAGAACCCTGCTACGAGAAAATACTTTTGGTGTAAAGCAATTCACTCAGCGGCTAAAGCCGCAGTGTTTTTTGGTTGTGTACGGCACGGCTGAAGCCGTGCCCTTCCGCTTTTGAAAAGCAGATTCCTGGCGGCTCACGCGGTGTCCAGGGACCCACGGTGAAGCGCCGCTCGGAATGACACGGAGTGTCTGGAGTCGGCCTATCTGGGATTGATTTCGCCGCCGGCGGCTAACATCGCCGGCTGAAGTGTCTCGACCTGTGAGGCGGCGTTGAATCCACCATAGATTCTCCACAGCACATAGGCGTGGAATGCCAGGCCCAGATAATCGGCGAACGGAATCAGGATGAGCCCGTCAAACGCGTAGAGCGTCATGCCAATGATGAACGCCCATTTTTGCCCTTTGCGAGCAAAATTCCAGAACAGAACGAACAGACCCGCAAGCAGGCCATTGATGATCAAATCAAGAGCGATTCCGGATTGGCCCGCGCGATGCGCCAGGGCGTCGACGACCTGCGTGGCGCCGAGACCGAAGATGAAGCGGAAGCCTCCACCAGAGACGGAGACGATCGAGTTCACCATGGAGAGTCCGGCGACCCAAATGAACCACCCGGCGCCGGCATTGATTGCATTACGGAGTTGCAAGACTTGCACGGTTTCCCGCTGATCGGGCATTGCGCTGCCCGAAGGAGTTACCCCACCACTCGCCATTTTTTTACCCCCAAGTTTTGCGGCAGCGCCCCGCCGTTTGGCGCACTGTATCACAGGGTGATAAGACTTTCCCCTGTTACTTTGGCGGCAACGCGCAGGGGATGTGTGGAAAAGATGCGACTTCAGCGGCTAAAGCCGCGGTGTTTTTTGGTTCTGTACGGCACGGCTGAAGCCGTGCCCCCTTTTGAAAAGCAGATTCCGGGCGGCGGATAGAGTGTGCACGGACATACAGTGAAACCGCCGCTGGGAATGACATGGATATAAATGACACGGATATATAGGTTGGGCTCGGGTGGTGAACCCGATTAACTCCTGCGCTTGCAAGCCGGTAACGGCTAGCGTACCATTCCGCCCACGGCCGATTCTTAGCCGGCGATGTGTAAGTACCTGTCCGTCAATCTTTCGCGCCACAGATTGGAGACGATTCGGGGATAACGGGTGCCTGACGCAATCAGCACGCTTTCTGCAGGCGACCGCGTAGGCAATTACCAAATACTGGGCCTTGCCGGTGCGGGCGGTATGGGTATGGTTTACCGCGCGCTGGATGTTAAGCTGCAGCGGCTGGTTGCGCTGAAGTTCCTGCCGGACGAAGTTCTCAGCTCAAAAAGTGACAAGGAAAGATTTCTGCGCGAAGCGCGCACCGCTTCCTCACTCGATCACTCGAACATTGGAATTATTTACGGCATTGAAGAGACGCCGGATGGGCGGCCCTTCATTGTTATGGCTTTCTATGAGGGCGAAACGCTGGCCCGAAAAATCCTGCGCGGACCGCTGGCTTTGAGCGAAGCGGTTGACATTGCGGTGCAGATCGCTCGCGGGCTGACCGAAGCCCATACCCGGGCGGTGGTTCATCGCGATATCAAGCCGGGAAATATTCTGCTTACACAACATCATGTGGCGAAGATCGTGGACTTCGGCCTGGCGCGCATGACTTTGGCCACCGGCAGCACCCAGACCATGGGCACTGCGGGAACCATCGGCTACATGTCGCCGGAACAGACGATGGGGAAGTCGGTGGATCAGCGAACCGACATTTGGGCGCTGGGGGTAGTGATCGCGGAGATGGTAACGGGGAAGAATCCGTTCCGGCGTGACAATCCGCCGGCGACGATCTTCGCCATCCTTAATGAGGTGCCGGATCTGCCGGACGAAGTTCCGCTGGAGTTACGACGGATTATCTATCGTGCGCTCTCCAAAGATGCGGCGACGAGGTATACCCTCTGCAGCGAAATGCTGGCCGATCTGGAAGCCTTTCGCGGCACGCTCGATCCCGGATCAGGGCAATGGCGGGTAAGCCAGTCGTCGACCAGCAACGCGAGTTATCGCGAAACCGTGGAGCATGCATCGCGCAACCTGTGGCCGCCGCCTACATCGCGCGCGAAGAACTCGATGTGGTGGCTGGGGAGCTTCGTGGCGGTGGCGGCACTGTTCGGCTTGCTCTTATTCATACCGGCAATAAGAGAGCGGATTGCGGCTGTGTTCGGAAAACACCAGGAGCACATCGCTGTGCTTTCGTTTGAAAATGTCGGTGGCAATCCGGCGAATGAAGCTGTATCGGACGGGTTGATGGACAGCTTGAGCAGCAGGCTGACCAATCTTGATGTGGGGGAGCAATCGTTGTGGGTGGTTCCGACCAGCGAAATCAGGCGCTTGAAAGTCACAGATCCGGGAACTGCTCTCCGGCAGTTGGGCGCAACCATGGTGGTGAAGGGAAGTATTTCGCGCGAGGGCGATGACATACGCCTGACAGTCAACCTTATTGATACGAAAACGTTGCGCCAGGTGGGATCAGCCGCGCTCGAGGACCGGGCAGGGGATCTCGCGACCTTGCAAGATGAAGCGGTGGCGCGGCTTGCCCGGCTGATGCACATCAATGTGACGGCGGACATGCTGCGAAATACGGGTGGATCGGTCACGCCGGCCGCGTACGAGGGCTATTTGAAGGCGCTCGGCTATCTGCAGCGTTACGACAAGCCGGGCAATCTGGATGCATCGATCGCGGTGCTGGAGAGTGCGGTAAAGGCTGATCCGCGCTTTGCGCTGGGGTTCGCGGAGCTGGGAGAGGCGTACCGGCTGAAATACGTGACCGAGGTGAACCCCAAGTGGGTGGATGAAGCGATGGCCAATTGCCAGAAGGCGGCGCAACTGGATGACCGAATTCCGGCGGTTTACGTGACCCTGGGACGACTGCACGACAGCACAGGTAAGCACGATCTGGCGGTGCAAGAGTTCCAGCATGCGCTGCGATTGAATGCGCGTGATCCGGATGCGCTCTCTGGCCTAGCGCATGCGTACGAAAATGCCGGCCGCATACAGGATGCCGAAGAGAACTTCAAAAAGGCATCAGCCCTGCGACCGGATTCGTGGATTGGCCACAACGACCTGGGGCTCTTTTACGACCGGCAGGGTAAGTACGAGGAATCGATTGCGGAATCGCGCAAGGCAATCGAGCTTACCCCTGATAATGCCCAGGTGTACATGAATCTGGGAGCGACGCTGATTGATACGGCAGACAAGAAGCGCGAAGCAGAAGCAGAGCAGGCTCTGAAAAAGTCGATCGAAATAAGGCCGAGTTATCCCGCGTATGCCAATCTGGGGCAGCTTTATTATCTGCAGAAGCGTTATGCGGACTCGGCTGCAATGACAGAGAAGGCATTGCAACTCAACGACAATAACTACCTGGTCTGGAACAATCTGGTGGCCGCTTATGAATGGCTGAAGCAGAGCGGAAAGGCTGCGGCGGCACGGGCTCGGGCCATAGAGTTGGCTGACAAGGCCGCCACGCTGAATCCCCAGGACGCAATTGCACAGAGTAAACTGGCAAGCTTTTATGCACGGGAAAAATTGCGAGACAAAGCTGTCTCTCGAACTCAAACCGCCCTAGCGCTGGCGCCGAATGACCCAAGTGTTCTTGGTGACATTGTTACGGTGTATGAGTATCTGGGAGAACGAAGCCAGGCAATTGAATACGCCAAACGCGCCTTTCAAAGCGGCTATGCTTTTGAGCAGTTGTCGAATGACCCAGATATGCAGAGCTTAATTCGTGACCCCAAGTTTCCGGCTCCGGGCCAAGCAGCAAAGCATTAGACAGTAAACATAGACGGTAAATTAAAGGAGTAACACCAATGGCACAATCCTCAGCACTAAGGCAAGCGGCGGATCCAGCACCGACTCACATTACCATCAACAGCAACAACGTTCCTAACCCGAAGAATGCGGATGTTCCCTCTGGGGGAAGCGTGCAGTTCAACGCGGCGAACGCATGTTGGCTTTACTTCGCTCCCACCGGGGTTTTTGGTGACGCAAACGGCCGGCTGGAATTATCGCAGGGCAACAACGGTCCGTTCTATCCAGGCCAGTCCAATGTAACCGTCAGCTACTGCGTGACTGCTCCCAACACAACCTGTACACCATTGGCCGCAAATTTTGCAGCCACCAACGTTGCCTCAATAGAAGGTTCTAAGCTGCCTGCCGGCGGTGGAAACACGATCCACGTCGGATAGCGGGCTGGGCAGTGGGTGGCGCAACGAACACGTCTTGAGAGAGGGTTCGCTGTGCCACCGAAACTCATCGACTGCCGTGCACCAGCTGTATTTCTAAAACTCTCGCCTTGTGGTAAAAAATTGACCTATAATGCTCGAGCCCGGTGTCCCGGGTCATGGAGCCGCAATGGCTGCTTCCTCAATCTTTCCTCACGTAGCGCCTCGAATCATCGTGATTACCGCAGATGAGGCATTGATACCCAGCCTCGAAGAATCCCTGGTTTCCGTCTTCCACACAACCGTGCTCAATCCGAGCGAACCGGTGCTTGCGATTCTGGCAGAGACACCTGTTGAGGCGGCCCTGGTGGATCTGGATGCAGGCGATGGTTCGACCCACCTGGGTCTCGACATCGTGCAGCAGTTGCGCGGATTTGATCCTACGCTGGTGGTTTTCGCGTTGACGCGCTCACGCAGCAAGCTGATACGTACGAACACGCAAGCGGCGGGGGCAAATGAGTTCTTCATTGCTCCGGTTGATTTCAGCCAGCTGCAAGTAGTTCTTCAACATGCCCTGGAGAAACGGCGCCGTGCAATTGACCGGCGCGAATTGCAGGAGAAGGCGGCGAGTGGCCATTCCTTCTGCGGACTGATCGGCGGAAGCGAGCCGATGCGCCGTTTGTATGACGCGATCGGGCGAGTGGCGGACGGCAGCGCGACGGTGCTGGTGAGGGGTGAGAGTGGAACCGGCAAAGAACTGGTAGCGCAGGCGATTGTGGCCTCAGGCAACCGGCGAGACAAGCCGTTTATCAGCGTGAACTGTGCGGCTCTACCGGAGAGCCTGATTGAAGCCGAGTTGTTCGGGCATGAAAGGGGTTCGTTTACCGGGGCGCACGAATCGCGCGCGGGTCACATCGAGGCGGCGAACGGCGGGACCCTCTTTCTTGATGAAATCGGCACGCTGGGACTGAGCCTGCAAAGCAAACTGCTGCGGGTGCTGGAGCAGCGGATCGTGCAGAGGATTGGAGCCAAGTCAGGAAAGAAGATCGACTTTCGGCTGGTGTGCGCAACCAACGAGGACCTGGAGACTGCGGTAAAAGCCGGGCGGTTCCGGGAGGACCTTTATTATCGAATCAACGTGGTGCCGATCTCGTTGCCGCCGCTCCGGGAGCGCAAGGACGATATCGCTCTGCTGGTGGACCACTTCCTGAAGTTCTACTCGGAAGCTAACAGCCTGCCGCTCAAGCGCATGGATATGGAGGCGCTGGGTGTGCTGGAAGACCATCCATGGCCGGGAAACGTGAGGGAACTGGAGAACCTGGTGCAGCGACTGGTGCTGATGGTTCCCCATTCAACCATAACCATCGAGCACCTGCCGCAGCAGGTTCTGTACGCGAGCAATACCACACAGGAAGCACTGCTGATTCCGGAGGATGGCCTTTCGTTCGACGAAGAGATTGCCAGGATTGAAGTTGCGTATCTGCAGGCCGCCCTGCGACGAACCGGTGGCCGGAAGACTGCGGCAGCGATTCTGCTGCGCATGGAGCGGCAGAAAATGAAGTATCTCTGCCGCAAGTATGGGCTGAATGGTTAATTATTAACTCGCAGTTGGTTAAAAAATGACCGGAATGATGGTCGTTGCATCACCGGCTTGCTCTTACCTTCGCTGAAAACCGGCGCAATTCGGAGGTTTTGAGGCTGAAAAGTTCGCTTTCGAGTTTGGCAAGGGGCTTGCAACATAACAAAGCGAGACGGCGGCAGTTATAAAAAAATCCTGAGGAGAGAGCGATGTCAATCCAGAAAAAGTCTTTGATCAACAGCCGGACAGCAACCCAGAAAGCAATCATTGCCAGCACGCGCCTGGTAGCGCCCGTAGTATCGAACAAAGTATCCGCCAGCAAAGTAATGGCCTCAAAGTCGGCCCCGAAAGTTATGGCGTCGAAATCGGCCCCGAAGGTTATGGCGTCGAAATCGGCCCCGAAGGTTATGGCGTCCAAGGCCGCGCTCAAAGTTATGGCCTCGAAACTGGCACTGAAGGCTGCCGGCAAAGCCGGCAAGTAACTCGTCTCGAGTGTTGTCTACAGAGAAACGGGGGGGACCTTTTCTCTGGCCGAAGGACTGCGCTTTCACGGAGCGCAGTCCTTTCCATTTGCGCTACAAACCTACCAAAGCTTGCGCCGGATGAAATCCCTTAGCGAACGCAAGCCCACCGCAGCCAGACTTCTCCTGACGGTATAGATCTTTGCGGTTCCGGTCATTCCATACTTGAGTTCACCATTCGGGTTGGATTGTGACACTGTCACCATATAAAAAGCCGGCGAGGTGATCCCCTTGTAGGGCGATGCCGGTTCCAGGCCGGGTTCAAGTTGAGAAACAGACGGCGAGATGGTCAGAATTTCACCCTTTCCGGAGTGAAACAGGGAAGGATAGAGCAGCTTGACAGTCTGGCCGAGGCGAATGTCTCGCATTTCGGATTCCGTGACAAATATTCGCGCACGCATGTGCGAAAGGTCAGCAATTTCGATGGCTTCGGCGCCGGCGTTCAAGCGCATTCCCTGAAGCTCCTGCGGCCTTGGCGTGACTACCGTACCAATTATGGGCGAGCGCAACTCCAGTTTCTGCTGTTCCGAATCCAACGTCTTGTATTGAGTGCTCAGGCGTTGGCGGTCGTGCTCAGCGGGGCCGTAGTCCTTATAACGCAATGCCGCCTGAGTGACGCGCGCATTAGCAATATCGAGATCGCCGTGGGAACTCGCCACCTGCGATTCGAGATCGAAATCCTGCAACTGCAGAAGTGGCTCACCCGCAGTTACGGACTGGCCCTCACGCGCCATGACCTTGATTACGTTTCCGGGAACTTCGGTGCGCAGCACGGCCCGGTTCACCGGTTCGAGAATGAAGGGGCCAGTGACGCGGTCGGTGAAAACAGGAAGGAGCAGAAAGATGGCAAGTACGGCTGCCGAGGCCAGGGCAACGGGCGACTTGAGCCACGCGCGCCAGCGATCGCGTTTGTCCAGATAAACGGTTTGCATAAATTTTCCCAGCTTGCGAATGCGTGATTTGAAGATGAGAACAGCGACCAGAATGGTAGGAACAAAGGCCCAGGTTGGGCTGTAATTGCGAAACACGTTACCGGAAAACCGCGCCACGGCGTAGAGCAGAAGATAGCTGTAGAGTCCGGACAGGAAAGCGTAGGGCACGAAGAACCATCGGCGGCGGGGAGAGATGTAATCGATTTCAACCGGCAGGCGGAAAATTTTTCGGCGTACCCAGGTGGAGACGAACGAGGTAGAACGCTCTTTGATTTCGTCGATGCCCACGATCTCCGAAAGAATGTAGTAGCCGTCGAGCTTGATAAGCGGATTCAGATTCATGAGCACGACAGCGACGCCGGTGATCAGCATCACCTTGTAAGAGAATTCGTGAACGAAGGTCCCGGCTGGGGTTCCCCACCACAGCAGAGTCGCGAAACTACAGATAATCAACTCCGTCCAGATGCCTGCCACCATGGTGACTACCCGCTGAAAACGGTTGGCGTAAACCCAGGCCTGAGTGACGTCAACAAAGAATGCCGGCGTCAGGTAGATAAGGTGAAAGCCGGTGCTGTGGACGCCGCCACCGTAGTGCTTGCAGGTAACTGCGTGTGCCGCCTCGTGGAAAAATGCGAGCGCACAGAATAGAAGCCAGAATTCGGCGAGATCGAGCGCAGTCTTTTCGGTGAAAGTGTAGTAGCGAAGCGTATCGGAACCGATTTGGCCCCAGCGATCGAAGAATACGTAAGCGGTGAATGCAAAGCAGACGAGGGTGAGCGCGGTGAACCACGGAGTGTACAAAAAGGTGAGATAGCCGTGCGCCCTGGTGACCAGGGCGTCGGCATCCCATTGAGCGACCACGATGCGGGAGAGGTCTCCGGAACGCGCTTTCTTCTGCTTTTTGCGCTTATCGCGCAGCTTCTGCATCAGCGCAAAGTTTTTTTCCTGCGGCGTCTTGTACCAGAAATCCAGTTCTTCCAGCTGCTGGGCATAGTTGCGAAGGTCCTCGGGATCGTATTCAGCGCCGGTTTCTTCCTGCATGAGGTGCGCAATTTCGTCATAAGTCCGTACGCCATCAAAAAAATGCACCAGGATCCACTGCTGGGGAGAGAAGCGGAAGATTTCAGCCGAGCCCGGGATGTGTGCGAGGACAATAGGTTCGCCCTCTTCAATGTGCTCGCGCCCCACGTAGCGCGTATCCATGGTGAAGATCCGGCGGTTCTGGTGTGAGACGGGAAGCTCGGGAAGTACGTCGAGAGCTTCGGCGAGATTCATTGCGCGTTTCCGGTTGGGACATCCTGAAGCCGGACCTGTGCCGTCATACCGGGCCTTAGGTCGAGCGGCTTGCCGGAGAGCTCGGCCATCACTTCTATGGTTCCGCTAGCCGGATCGACCACCGGACTGACCTGGATAATTTTGGCCAGATGAGATGAGGATGCTGACTCGGTGGTGGAAACAGAAAGTAGCTGGCCGGGGCGAACGTGTCCCGCAAAGCGCTCCGGCAAAGTGAATTTCACGCGGAGAGGCGCAACCGCCGTGACCCAGAAAAGGCGATCGCCGATGGCAATCTTTTGGCCAACCCGGACGTAACGGCGCGCGACTACGCCATCGAAGGGAGCGGTGATCTGAGTTTTCTGCATCTCGATGTCGAGCGAACGCAGAACTGCCTGCTGGTTCTGAAGGTTGTGGCGCTCGCGTTCCAATTCGAACTTGTCGGCTTCGACTTTGAAGCGGGCGTGATCGAGTTGTTCTCTGGTGATGAGCTGGGCGTCCCACATTTTTTCGGTGCGGTCGAGATCGGCCTGTAAAACCTTGACCTCGGCTTCCCAATTCTTGACGTCCGCTCCGATGGCCTGCAGCTTGGCTTCGGCCGCATCGCGGTCAGCATGAAGCTGACGGTCGTCAATAGTGGCAAGCAGATCGCCGTGATGCACCGCGCGGCCGGTATCGACATAGAGTCTGGCGATCATGCCTTCACGTTGCGAGGCGACGTCAAGCTGGTTCTCGACGATCAACGGACCGGACGCGGAAAAAGTCTCGGGCGACGCGGCGGGGGGCGCCGATTGAGCCGCGCTCGGAGAGATAACAGGAGAAGCGGCACTGGCGGTCGAGGTCAAGCTGCGAGAAGAATCCTCGCAGGAGACGAGCACAAGAAAAAGAAAGCCGAGACTCGCCAAGTCGAAAAATCGTTTGAACACCTGACCTCCTACCATCCCAGCCATGACCACAGTTTTGCGTACGCCCACAGTGCCGGGCGACGCAGAATGACGAACCCGACGGGCCGCAATCCGACAGAAATCTTGCCGCGGCCCTGCATGCCGGGGCGGAGAAGCCCGTCAGCATTGGGTACGGTAACGCGTGCGTAAAAGAAACGCTTATCGCCTTCCACCTGACTGCGCGGACTGACCACTGAGACGTCCCCGCGGAAGGTGCGATTGGGAAAACTCTCGAGCTTGATAGCACCCCGCGCTCCGGTGCGAACCAGGCCAACATCCTGTTCATCGAGGGCCACATCGACGCCCGATTGTGAGCTGTCGATAATCTCGCCGAACGTCTCGCCGGCATTAAGATGGCGGCCGGTGAAATCCTCAATATGTGGAGTTGTGACCCACCCGGCGATGGGGGCTCGAATGTGAATGCGATCGAGCCTTTGTTTGTCGCGCTCCACTTCGCTGCCCCAGTAGGCCGCAGTGGCGCGCTGGATACCCGCTTCGCTGCTGTCATTGGTTGCCAAGGCGCGATTCATTTCGGAGCTGGCGGTTGAGTATTTTGCAGTGGCAGCGGCAAGTGCGGCGCGGTAATCCCAGTCTTCAAGATCGGCCAGGATCTGGCCGGCCTCGACCTGCTGGCCTTCGCGAACGTACACCTGCCGAACAACGCCGGATACCGCGGGTTGAACCTGGGCGAGGTGCGCGGCGGTGGTGGTGGCGTTGCCCTCCACCCGCATGGGGAAAGGGAACACTACCAGGAACAAAACCAGTGCGGCGGCGATAGCAATGTAAACCGTGCGCTTCCGCTTCTCGAGAGCAAGAAATCTCCTCTTTCTCTGGATAAGAGGCTCAAGGAGTCCGATGAAAGGAACCTCTTTGTACAGAGAAGCGTTGCGCAGGGCGACAGTCGCCTGAGCGCCGAGGACCTGGAGCATTTCCTGATGTGCGGTGGAAAGAAAATCGGGGTCGCGGCTTTCGAGCGAAAGGATGCCGATGCGGCCTTCTTCATCTGCGAGCAGGAACGAGTGAAAGGCGCGCATCCCACTTTGCTCGAAGTAGGCTGAGAACCGCCGGCGGGTGTCGTCGCTATCAGTTTTGATCTCGTCGCCGTGCTGCGTGACTGAAATGGGTTCTTTCGATGTGGCCGCCCATTGCAGCACAGGTTCCAACATGGCTAAATCGCGATCGCCGGGAAGCACCTGGGCCATGCCGGAGACTGCTCTCAGCCGCAATTTGCCGGATTGTTCAAGCGCGATCGCCGCCCGCTCATAAGGAATAACGGTGCCGGGGACGTTGACGACGGTTTGCAGAACCCGGTCGAGGTTCAGGGTGGAAGTGATTTCGGCACTTACCTTGACCAGGGTTTCGAGAATCTGGACCTTGCGTTCGGCCTGCAATAGCGCTGCGTTGTTGAGAGCGCCGGCGGCAGCTTCGGCGACGGAGTTGAGAAGGAAAAGGTCGTCTTCGTCGAAGGCTGCGCCATTCTGTTTGTTGATAGCTTCGAATACGCCAACCTGATTGCCCTGGGTCACCAGGGGCGTAGCGATCAGAGAGAAAACTGCGCCTTCCGTAATTCCCGCATTGCGACGCTGCAGGTATTCATCTTGAGGATCGCTGATAATGCGGGATTCGCCGGTGTCGGAAACTTCTGCGACAGCGCCTTCACCGCTGCGTTGCGCGGAACCGACTTCGAGCGTGGGATCGGCGCCGTCGCGGCTCATAAGAAGGAGCTCGTGCTCGTCTTTAACCATCCACAGATTCACCGCCTGGGCTTCAAGAATTTCGCGAACCTTGGAGGTGATGATCGGCATCAGGGCGTCCATCTCAAGCGTCGAGTTGAAGACTTTCTCGATGTCGTACAACTGGGCGAGCCGAGAGATGGATTGCAGGTGTGAATTGCGCTCTTCTTCATATTTCAGAGAGCTGAGCAAGGCCGGGCCGGAATACTCGAGCAGGTCGGTCAGTGACCCCACATCACTCGATTTGAGCGGAAGCCCGAAGCTTGCCACCTCCAGAGCTCCAATGAGTTCCTCATCGACGAGGATCGGCAAGTAGCACAGGGTCAGCAGAGTGCGGCGGGTGTGCAGGTGAGCATAATCTTCGCGCCGAAGCTCGCTGCCGGAGAAGATTAACCGCGTGCGCTGGTCTGCGAGCATCCCGAGCGTGCCGGAATCGAGCGGGACAGTGTCGCTCTCAAGGTGAACATCGCCGGCACTGGCCTTTACCGACCAGCAAGCAGGATCTGCCGGTTGCAGCAGATAAACAATAGCGGCAGAGTCGGGAAAGAGTTCGCATGCCTGCTGGGCAATAAGGGCTGCCCGCGCATGCAGTTCCTGCTCGCGGAAGAGAGTAGATAGAAATTTGCCGGAGACTTCTGCCGAACCGGACCTCTGGGCAGTCATCCTTCAGGCCCTTGGGGAACCGCCTAAAGTGGCGTTAAGTCGAGCGCTTGCAAAATCCGTAGCGGCTCCCGTAATGTTGAGCGCGAACTTTAACAAACAGCCCTGTTCCTGTCAATGTTCAGGGGCTATCGGTCGTGGCCAGAAAGGCGGAAAAGCCGGTGGACATAAACATGCGTAAGCGTGCCAACGTGCAGGTGATACAGCTGCGGGGAGCGCTCAGAATGGGAGAAGCGGTGGATAAGTTTCGCCAGACATTAGAGGAGGCAGCCACCTCTGGAGATAACAGAATGGTGCTCGACCTGGGCGAAATGCCGAGCATCGATTCCAGCGGCATTGGTGTTCTGGTAAAAGCTATGGCTTCGGCTAAGCAGCGAGGCGGGGCCTTGAAACTGGTGAATCCCTCAAAGTTCGCAATACAGACGTTGAAGCTGGTCGGTGTGTTGAATCTGTTTGAGGTGTTTGACAGCGAAGAAATGGCGGTGGCGTCATTTCAGTGAAATTACAAAACAGATCGCGAATCAGGCTGCTTCTTCCTCGTCAGACAAACCCCACGCTTTGAGCAAATCCGGCGGAACATATCTTTCATCTTTGTTCATCAATACCCACTGTTTGAGCGGCATTGACGAGACATACTGATCGGGGGTGAGTCCTAAAGTTTCGACCATGCGATCAAAGGATGTTGCGGCTTCCATCATTCACCTCAGCTAGGGATCAGCGGTTGCGGCGAACTTCGAGCTTCTTCGGACGAAATCGTAATACCACACCCGCGATTCCTGCAAGTCAGTTTTCCCTCTGTTTTGAAAAATTAATCCACGCAGCTGAGCCGTTAATCGGGCTCAATCAGACCAGGGTGCAGGCCGGCGGTCCCAGCGATGCTTCTTCAGTTCGCTCAGTAATTTCGGATCTAATGGGCCCTGGTCGCTTACCGCAAGGTTATCTTTCACATGCTGCGGTTTTCTCATACCCACGATTATGGTTCCCACTTCCGGGGCGGCGAGGATAAAACGGAGAGCCACCTCTGGCAACGTGAGATCGGGAGGAACAACCGGCTTTAATTTCTCTACCCGTTCGATCGTAGCTTTGAGATTGGACGGGCCGAAATAGCGCGCACGCCAGTCACCTTCAGGAAATTTCGTTTCCAGCGTCATCTTGCCACCCAGGCTGCCTTCGTCCAGCGGAACGCGCGCGATTACGCCCACATCGAGATCGCGGCAGACGGGGAAAAGTTCGTCCTCAGGCGACTGATCAAAGATGTTGTAAATCACCTGCACCACATCGACCAATCCTGTCTGGATGGCACGGATGCCATTTTCCGGTTCCCAGCGGTTCAGGCTGAGGCCGAAGTAGCGAATCAGGCCATCCTTCTTGAGACCTTCCACCGTCTCGCGAAACTCCGGTTCGTCGGCCCAGCTATCATCCCAGACATGAAACTGCAGAACGTCAATGGAATCGGTGCCCAGCTTTTCCCTGATGAGGCGCGCGTATTTAAAGACGTGATCGGATGAAAAGACATCCTGATACTTATATTTGGGCGAAGCTGGCCATTGCAGATTTTTAGGTGGGATCTTACTGGCCGCATACAGTCGGTTGCGGCGATTGCGCGCGATGATCTGCCCGAGGAAGCTGTCGCTTTTACCATCGCCGTAAGCCCAGGCAGTATCAAAAAAATTGCAGCCCAGATCAACCGCCATTTGCATGGATTGCAACGATTCCTGATCGTCGGAACCGGACCAGCCACTCATCCCCCACAGCCCGTATGCGACTTCGCTGACCTGAAAATTGGTGCGGCCAAACCGGCGATATTTCATTTAGCTCTCCTGATTCCAGTTTACTAGCCGGACCATAGTCGGTGCAGCCGAGGCAGAACGCGTTCCGGTGCTCCGGCCGAACTTGCGGGGTAAGGGCTTTAATCGAACGGCCTGCTTGCGCGCCGAGCTTTTGGTTCCCCAGTCGTGTTCTGTATTATCAGGAGCGGTCTTTTTTCAATCGACACAAATGCGGGGGTTATTGACCATGACGATCCTGAATCATGCAGTCAGAAAAGTGCCGGTTTTAGCGATGCCGCTGTTAATGATCGCCTTGTTACAGATAAACAGCTTCGCCGATCAGAACGATAAGGGCGCAAGTGCATTCAAAGGAAATTGCGCTTCCTGCCATGGAGATGACGGAGCTGGAACCGCGCTGGGCAAGGCCATGCAGGCGCCAGACCTGCGTTCTGAAGATGTCCAGAAACAGCCTGATGCTGAACTGAATAAGGCGATCAGCGAAGGCAAGAACAATATGCCGGCCTTCAAATCTACGCTCAGTGCGGAGCAGATTCAGGCGCTGGTGAAGCACGTTCGCAGCCTGGGAAAAACCAAGACTTCACAAAAGTAGGACGAGAGTGCATGGCTGACCAAGCACGCGATCGCGAGCTGGGCATGAAGTGCCCGATAACCCGGCGAGATTTTCTGAATGGGCTTGCAATCTCTGGCTCGGCGCTGGCGCTCGGACCAAATTGGCTGGATGGGCTAGCGGATGGCGAACCAGAGAAGCAGGCCGGCTACTATCCCCCTGGGTTGACGGGAATGCGTGGGAACCACGACGGAACGTACACCTTCGCGCACAAGCTGCGGGACGGCGATTTCTGGGATTCAGCCGGCAAAGCTGAAGACAGCGGCGAAAGTTACGACCTGGTGGTGGTGGGCGCCGGCATCAGCGGGCTGGCTGCGGCTTACTTCTTTCGCAAGCAGAATGGCCCGAAGAGCCGCATTTTGATTCTCGATAACCACGATGATTTCGGCGGGCATGCCAAACGCAACGAGTTCCGGGTTGAGGGACAATTGTTGCTAAGCAATGGCGGAACCCAGTCGATCGAGAGTCCAGGCCGCTATAGTGACGTTGCCAAAGGGCTGCTGCGCGAACTCGGAATCGATACTCAGCGCTTCTATCAGGCATACGATCAGCAGCTGTACGCAAAGCTTGGCGCTGGATGCTTTTTCGATCGTGAGACGTTCGGGGAAGACCGCCTGATCTTCGGGATGATGTCAGTGCCGTGGCCTGAGTTTTTGTCAAAAGTGCCACTGGCGGAAAATGTCCGCAAGCAGATTGCGCGACTCTACGACGATAAAACCGATTACATGCCAGGGCTGTCGCGCGAGCAAAAACGAGCCCGCCT
>QHZY01000040.1 GCA_003224855.1 Acidobacteriota bacterium
CCATGAAGGCGCTCGGCACCGGCTGGAATCGCGGCGTACGCTGGGTCGATATCGAAGTCTGCCGGCAGCCTGGTGGGCGCCCGACCATCGCCTTTCACGGCCGGGCCGGTGAGATCGCCAAAGAACTCGGCGCAGCGCATGTCGCCCTGTCGATCTCGCACACTGCCGATCAGGCGATCGCGCAGGTGATCCTCGAAAATTGACCAACCCCTCTCTGTTAGACTGACGCACTCATTCTCACCGCATCCATGAAGACAAGTGCCACGACCGTCTCCTGCCCGACCTCTGTCGTGCTTGCCGGAACGGCGCTCAGCAGCTTCTCTGCGCTGCTGCTTGAACTTGCGCTGACGCGGCTGTTCTCGGTGGTTCTCTTCTATCACTTCGCATTTCTGGCGATCTCCATCGCGCTGCTCGGCCTAGGCGCCGGGGGCGTGTTCGCTCATCTGATAAAAGATCGCCTCGATCGTATCGAAACCCGGCATTTGATCGCTGCTCTGTGCCTGATAAACGCAGTGACGGTTCCGCTGGTGCTCGAACTTGTCCTGCACTCCTCTGTGTCGCTCGACTTTACCTCCGAAAATTTCCTTCGGCTGTCCGCTGTCTATGTTGTCTCGGCAGTCCCCTTTTTTCTTACCGGAGTTGAGTTCGCGGCCCTGTTCGCTCGCACTCCCATTCCCGCCACGTGGATTTACGGCGCCGATCTGCTTGGCGGGGCGGTGGCCTGCATCCTGCTGGTGCCTCTGTTGAGTTCGTTAGGCGGCCCAAACACGGTCTTTTTTTCGGCACTTTCGGCGACCACCGCCGCAATGGTGTGGGCGTCATCCCGAAAGCTGAAGAGCGTCGCCATTGCTTCTGCAGCTCTGATCAGTGTCGCGATCCTGGCCAACCGCAATGGCAAAATTGCTGCGAATACGCCATTATCGGTCCGGGCGGCGGGGTTGATGTGCTCCGCGCCCTGTCGAATGGCAGCCCGCGTATCACTGGAATCGAAATCAATCCCATCATCGCCAACAACATCATGCGTGGCCACTACGCCGATTACTCTTATCATCTTTACCAGCGTCCAGAAGTCCACCTCTCTGTCACGGACGGCCGCTCGTTCATTCGCGCGTCACGCGACCAGTTCGATGTTCTGCAGATGACCCTGGTGGATACCTGGGCTTCTACCGCGGCTGGGGCCTTTGCGTTAAGCGAAAATAATCTCTATACCGTGGAAGCCTTCCGCGAATATTTTGAGCACCTGCGGCCAGATGGAATCGTCGCCATTACCCGTTGGGAATTCCGCCAGCCCCGCGAAGCGCTGCGAGTTGTTTCTGTTGCGATGCAGGCGCTGCACGATCTTGGCGTGGCAGACCCCTCGCGCAACTTCATCGTGGTTTCTGAAGGCGAACTCGACTCGGACGGTATTCCTGTGGCGGTGCTCGCCAAGAAAGCGGCCTTCACGGACCAGGAAGAAGAAGCAGTACGCAGACACCTCGCGATGTATCCTGCGCTGACGCCCCTCTATCTGCCCTCGGGATCGGAACCCTCGCCGTTCTCTGATCTCATTCACAGGAATGATCCCAAAGGTTTCGCGGCCACTTACGCCTACAATGTCAAGCCGGTTTATGACAACGCGCCCTTCTTCTTTTTCACCCTCAAGCTCAAGCAGGTTCTGAAAAATGCCGGCGAAGACGAGGGCATCGACTGGAAAGTAAATCTGGGTGTAGCCGTTCTAGGCATGGTCCTTCTGATCTCGATTCTTGCTGTTATCGCATTCCTCATAATCCCTCTGGCGTTCAGCCGCGCGCATCATCAACCCCCGGTAAGTCTGTTCTACTTCGTGCTACTCGGCCTGGGATACATCATGGTCGAGATTGCCTTTATCCAGCGCTTCGTACTCTTCCTGGGCCATCCCACCTACGCGCTGACGGTTGTAGTTTTTCTTCTGCTGCTTTCGAGCGGGATCGGCAGTGTCGTATCCCGTAATTGGCAGATCGAACGCAGCAGGCTTTGGATCCCTCTTCTGGTCGCTGCCGCTGCCATCACGATTCTGGTGGGCCTGCTGCCGTACCTGCTGAACGCACTTGTCGGGCTTCCATTCGCGGCCAAGCTCGTGGTGAGCGCCGCATTGCTCGTGCCGCTCGGCTTCATCATGGGAATGCCCTTTCCAGGCGGCCTCGCAACCCTCTCTTATTCACGCGGCTCCGTGGAATGGGCGTGGGCCATGAACGCCGGGGCCAGCGTCCTGGGATCGGTTCTCGCCATCGTGATCGCAATCCAGTTTGGCCTGAACGCTACTCTGGCCTGCGGAGCGATAGCCTATTTCTTTGCGCTCGCGCTTTCCCGGAGCCTACCTCCTAAGCAGCCTGCCACCTGAATGGCGGTGGGTGCGTCTGTTATGATTCACAACATTCCTGCTGATTTAAAATCTGGCGGCATGCAGCACGACGCAGCGCTCGGGGGATGGCTTGCCTAGTCAGAAGCAGTTGAAGTGGTCTCAACTGAAGGTAGGTCTCACGGTGCTGGCGGCCAGCATAACTCTGGGCGTCCTGATCTTCCTGATGAGCGGTACCGGTGGGATGTTCACCCATAAGATCGCTCTCAAATCTTTTTTTGACGATGCCAATGGTTTGCGTACCGGCGCGCCCGTCCGGTTAAGCGGTGTGGATATCGGCAATGTCACCAAGATCCGGGTTGTTCCCGATCGCCAGCTCACTCCGGTCGAAGTCACGATGAAAGTGAATACAACGTATCTCTCCAGCCTTCGCCGGGATTCATTAACTCTGCTCTCCACCGCCGGCGTGCTGGGAGAGACTTACATCAACATAGACAGTTCGCAGGCCAAGGGCGAGACCGTCCACGACGGCGACACCTTACCGAGCCGCAACGTGCCCGATTTTTCTGACATGGTCCGTTCCGGCCAGAGCACCCTTCAGAACATGGATGCCCTGCTCAAGCGTCTCGACCGCATCATTGCCTTCGTGGAAAGCGGCCAGGGATCCGTCGGCAAACTCATCTATGACCCCGCGCTCTACAATCGCCTGAATTCGACGGTGACGGAATTCCAGAAGCTGGTTAACGAGGTCACTGAGGGCAATGGCACGATCGGCAAGCTGATCTCTGATGACGAGCTTTACCAGAAAGTTAACGGCACCGTCGACAAACTCAACGCCATGGTTGACGACCTGAACGCCGGGAAGGGAACCGCTGGCAAGCTGCTCAAAGATCCCGTCCTCTTCAATAACGCCAATGACACCATTGCCAACGTCAAGAAACTTACTGATGACATTAACGCCGGCAAAGGGCCGATCGGTAAGCTGGCAAAGGATGAGCAACTGGCAGCCAAGCTCGAAAATATTATCAATAAGCTCTCGATGATTTCAGACCGCCTGGAAGCGGGTGAAGGATCTGCCGGTAAACTGTTGCGCGATCCTTCGCTGTATAACAATGCCGACCAGATGCTGCTCGAAACTCGCGAACTGCTGAAATCGGTGCGCGAGAATCCGAAGAAGTTCCTGACCATCCGCCTGAGAGTTTTCTAAATGTTTTTACAGGTTTTAGAGGCGCGAGGTGGCGTCCGCCTGCTCGTGCGCATGATAGCTGGAACGCACCAGCGGACCTGATTCCACGTGTCGGAATCCGCATGCCAGGGCTTGCTGCTTCATGTATTCAAACTCTGGCGGAGTATAAAAGCGCGCAATCGGCAGGTGATCGCGGGAAGGTCTGAGATATTGGCCCACCGTCAGGATGTCCACCCCGCGTGAACCGAGGTCGCGGAAGACATCTGTAAGTTCTGTGATCGTCTCCCCCAGCCCGACCATCACCCCTGACTTGGTGACCATACCAGGCGAGAATTTCTTGGCATTTTCGAGCAGGTCCAGCGTGCGCTGGTAGCGGGCGCCTGAGCGAACCACGCGATATAAGCGCGGAACGGTTTCGGTGTTGTGGTTCAGGACGTCGGGCTCTGCATCCAGCACAATCTTTAGCGCCTCTTCTAATCCCTGGAAGTCGGGAATCAGCACTTCCACCCGGCACTGCGGTGTAAAATTACGAATCTGCCGAATCGTCTCGGCAAAAATCCTCGCCCCGCCCACATTGTCATCGTCCCGGTTCACGCTGGTCACTACCGCGTGTTTCAGTCCCAGGGTTGCCACCGCCTCGGCGACCCGCTTCGGCTCATCCCAGTCGATCGGCCCCGGCCTGCCCTTCGGCACCGCGCAGAACCCGCAGCGCCGTGTGCAGATATCACCCAGCAGCATGAAGGTCGCCGTCTTGTGGTTCCAGCACTCGCCGATGTTCGGGCACTGCGCCGATTCGCAGACCGTGTGCAATCCCAGCCCACGAGCCAGTTTTTTAAGGTTGTGGAAATTTTCCCCGACCGGAGCCTTCGCCCGCAGCCACTCCGGCTTGGCTTGCCGGACCTGGGGAAACGGTTCAATCTGGACCAGCTGTGAGGAAGCTGCCATCTGGTCTCATTTTACCTGTCTTGCAGAAAGCCTGCCGGAGGATGCTCTAGCACTCCAGATAGGCTTCGACCCATTCCTTGATGCGCAGGCGCCTGTCATCCTTTGCATCATAGCGGATGCCGAACGTCTTGCTGGCCGCCTTGCGCCAGCTCACATGGCCCTTGACCCAGATGCGGGGCAGGGTCAGGAGTGCAAATGAGAGCTCAACCGCCATACCTGGCGGCAAATCTTCAACGCTCTTCAGCGACATGCCGCCTGAGCTGATCTCCTGGCTATTGGCCACGAATCGGCGGCCGTCAGCGCTGGAGATCGAAATCTCGGTGATCACCGGAATCCGCACGTAGCGGCGAAACTCGTGATACACCAGCATGCGGGTGGCCCGCACCAGTTTGAGCACGGCCGCACGCTCCAATGGTTCGTGAAAGACCGCATTGACCCCGTACTTGGAGAATTTCAGCGCTTCCTGCGCCGTACCACCCAGCCCGTAAATCACCATGCGCTGGTTTGAGGGCGATGACCGCGCGGCCTCCATCGCTGAGCCCGATTCCGGCACCAGCTGTAACACACATGCCTCGAACTTTTCTCGCTTCATCCGATCGGGTACGTTGTCGGTCATGGGCACAACTTCCATCCCGAACTGTTTGAAGCAGTCTGACAGGACCAGGCGCGCCGGTTCCTTCATGTCTACCAGGGCCACTCGGGCGGTCGATTTCCTGGTTGAAGGAATGCTGGCGATGGCGCTGGCGCTTGCGCTTTCCGGGGCGTATCTCATGGTATTGGGCAGGATTATTGTGGCTCGTTCAGGGATGCGCAGGCAAAGTGTTTAAAGGACAATGCCTGGGTACAAAGGTGTAATTACGGAAGTACAAGGGGTGGAGCCACTAATCGGTCCAGCGCCGGAACAGCAGCGCGCCATTGGTGCCGCCGAACCCAAAGGAGTTTGACATCGCGTACTCCAGTTCCGCTCTCCTCGACCGGATTGGAACGTAATCCAGATCGCACTCTGGATCAGGGTTCTCGAGATTCGCGGTCGGGGGAATCTGCTGATCGCGTAATGCCAGGACGGTGACTCCGGCTTCCAGCCCGCCGGCGCCGCCCAAAAGGTGCCCCGTCATCGACTTGGTTGAACTGACCGCAACTTTGTATGCGTGATCGCCAAACGCGCGCTTGATTGCGACCGTCTCCAGTTTGTCGCCGATGTCGGTCGAAGTCCCATGCGCATTGATGTAGCCCACCTGCTCCGGCTGCACCTTCGCATCGCGCAAGGTATTCATCATCACCCGATATGCGCCTTCGCCTTCCGGGGCGGGCTGCGTGATGTGGCTTGCGTCGCCACTCATTCCGTAGCCCACGATCTCTGCCAGGATCTTCGCTCCGCGCCGCCGCGCAAATTCCAGTTCCTCCAGAATCAGAATCCCGGCACCTTCGCCGATCACGAATCCGTCTCGCCCCGCATCCCACGGACGGCTCGCCTTTTCCGGCTCGTCATTGCGCGTCGAAAGGGCTCGCATAGCGGCAAACCCACCAACCCCCATAGGAGTAATCGCGGCTTCGGTGCCACCCGCGATCATTACATCTGCGTCGCAACGGGAGATGATTTTGAACGCATCACCGACCGAGTGCGCGCTTGAGGTGCAAGCCGTGCACGTGGCTTCGTTTGGACCTTTGGCGTGGTAACGAATGCTCACCTGGCCGGCGGCCAGATTCACAATGGCGGCCGGAATAAAGAATGGGGAAATCTTTCTCGGTCCGCCAGTCAGCAGGTTTGAATGTTCGCGCTCGATGACGTCGAATCCGCCAATGCCGGACCCGATGTGAACCCCTACCCGCGTCGAAATTTCCGGAGTGACCTGCAGTCCCGAAGACTTCATGGCTTCATCGGACGCCGCCAGGGCGAGGTGGATGAAGCGCGCCATCTTTTTCAGCTCTTTCTTTTCCACGAACTGCAGCGGGTCGAAGTTTTTTACCTCGCCTGCAATCCGACATGCAAACTTAACCAGGTCTTCCTCTTTAAAAACACCGGTCTTCAACGCCTCGGTGATGCGCGTCACCCCGTTCTTACCCGCCAGCAGGCTTTGCCACACCTCTTCCGTGGTGTTACCCACCGCGCAGATCAGGCCCAGACCAGTGACTACGACCCTTCGACCCAAACTACTTGCCACCTTTCGCGTGTTTCCCGATGTAGTCGATCGCGTCCTGCACGGTGCGAATCTTTTCCGCGTCCTCATCCGGGATTTCAATCTCGAACGCTTCCTCGAATGCCATTACCAGTTCCACCGTATCCAGGGAGTCAGCTCCCAGGTCATCCACAAAAGAAGCGCTGGAAGTCACTTCGCCCTCATCCACTCCCAGTTGCTCGACAATGATCTGCTTCACTTTTTCGTCAACGGCTGCCATTCGCTCTCCTTGCTGGTGAATGCCAAACGTGTCTACTTGCTCACTTTGGCGTGCTTGTCGATATAGTCGATCGCGTCCTGCACGGTGCGGATCTTCTCTGCGTCCTCGTCGGGAATTTCCACGCCAAACGCTTCCTCCAGCGCCATCACCAGTTCCACCTGGTCCAGCGAGTCCGCTCCCAGATCGTCCACGAATGAGGCGCTCGGGGTGACTTCACCTTCATCCACCCCTAACTGCTCGGAAATGATCTGCTTCACCTTTTCGACAACATCTTTCTTGCTTTCAGCCATCAGCACGCCTCCTCATTCAGGATTTCCAAAGGGAATATTTAGTGTAAAGGCCAGCCCGAATCGGTGTAAAGGAAGTGAGGCAGCCGCCACCGGCTGCCGCTTATCAGCATTCAGATAAAAAGACTACCCGCTCCCCAAGAGGCCCGTCAAATTGGCAGCGCCCTTGACACTTGGCGCAAGGCGCGACCACATGGAAAGCTCCGGCGCAGCCTGGCCTACTTCCCGCCGTACTGGTCCCGCAACATGGTCTGCCGGTTTGTCATGGGGATTTCGCGGCCTGCGATGAACACCTGCTTTACGTCCGTCTTCACATCCAGCGGATCGCCGCTCGCCACCACCACGTTCGCCGTCTTTCCGGCATCGAGCGAACCTAGTTGATCTGCCACGCCCCACACTTCGGCTGCGTTCAGGGTGATCGCCTTCAGCGCTTCATCGTGGGGCAAGCCGAACGCCGTTGCGTATCCGGCGGCATAGGGCAGGTTGCGCACATTGTGCGCGTCGTAGGAGGCAAACACAATCTTCACTCCGCGCTGTTGCAGCATCGCCGGAAGCCGGTACACCGCGTCGTATCTTTCTTCCGGCTTCGGGTCTTCATAGATCGGCCCGACAATCACCGGCGCCTTCAGGCTGACGACATAGTCAAGGATCTTCTGCGAATGGCTGATGTGATTCAGCACGAACTTCAAGTTGAATTCCCTGGCCAGCGCTACCGCCGTTTCAAGGTCGCTTCCTTCCTGCGCCGCCAACACGATTGGCCGTTCGCCATCCACATAAGGCAGCAGGGCTTCCAGTTTCAGATCGCGCTTCGGAGGAGTCGGCGCCTTCTTGTCTTTGTCGTCGCCGGTCGCCTCCGATTTCTTCTTTTCGTAATCTGCCAATTTCTGCTTGTAATCCTGGGCATCGAGAAACGCCTGCCGCAACTGCGCCGCCAACCCCATGCGGGTGGAGGGAAATTTGCGCTTCTCCCAGGTTTCATTTCTTCGCTGTTCCCCGGTGAAGTTCAGCGGCAGGGCAATATCTTTCATGAGCAGCATCTCCCTTGAAGAGCGCCCATCCAGTTGAATGAACGCATCCTGCCCGGGAAGGGTGTCGCCGCTGTCCGGCGCCACAATCGCATTGGTTATGCCGTTGAACCGCGCTACTGGAATCAGTTCCGATTCCCCATGGAACGCGTCGTAAACGTGCATGTGCGGCATGATCTCATCGCTGCTCTCGATCAGGTCGTTGGTCATATCTTCAGCAGAAATTTCAGTCAGCCCGAGATGCGTCTCAGAGTCGATGAGGCCCGGATAGACGGTCATTCCAGTCACGTCAATCACCCGCGCATCACGCGGGATCTTTGCCGACCCACCCGCCGAAACCGCGGTGATCTTTCCGCCCTGCATGAACAGTACGCCGTTTTCAATCACCCCGTGCGAGACCGTCAGCAGCTTGCCGCCTTTAAGTACCACCGGCTTTTCCTGGGCTGCCATTGCCAGGCAAAAAATCAATAAAACATTCAGGGCAAGAAACGTTTTGGCCGGCTTGCTCATTATTCGCCCTCCTTGTAATGCGGCATTCCCAGTCCCGGCAGCGAGCGATCAAAGTAAACCTCGCCGTCTATAAAGACCTTGTCAGGCAATCCATAACTCGAAAGCGGATATCCTTCCCAGATCACGAGGTCGGCATCTTTGCCGACATCAATCGAGCCCACCCGATCATCCACGCCGATGATCCAGGCCGGATTGATCGTGATCATCTTCAGCGCCTCGTCCTCGCTCGCGCCCCCATAGCGAATTGTCTTCGCCGCTTCCTGGTTGAGGCGGCGCGCAAAATCTTCCGAGTCGCTCTTGATTGCGACCTTCACTCCTTTGCGCATTGAGATCACCGCGTTCCAGGGAATCGCGTCCCATGCTTCATTTTTGAATCCCCACCAATCTGAGAATGTCGCAATGCCGACGTTCTGCGCCGCCAGCTGATCGGCGACCTTGTACGCTTCGAGCGCATGATGAAATGCTCTCACCTTGTAACCGAAATCTTTCGCCATCTCCATCTCGGTCAGCAATTCATCCGCACGATAGCAATGGATCTGTACCAGCAGCTTGCCGCGCAACACATCACCGAGCGCTTCCATTTTCAGGTCGCGCTTGGGGGCGGTCACGTCTTTATCGCCGCGCTTCAGCTTGTCGTTGTACTGGTTCCAGTCCCGCAGATATTCCTGCGCCTGCACCAGCGCCTCCCGCTGCACTTCGAAATTTCCCATCCGGGTTGACGGCAACTGGTCGCGCCGTCCGTAAACTCTCTTAGGGTTTTCACCGCTCGCAAACTTGATGGAGCGGGGCGCGTTGGGAAACAACATCGCGTCGCGCCCGCGACCGTATTTGTGCTTGATCACCACTGCCTGCCCGCCGATCATATTGGCCGAGCCATGAAGCAAGAGTGAAGTGGTTACGCCACCGGCCAGCCCGCGATAAATCGCCTTGTCCTGATAGTCGAAGGCGTCGATCATCATCATCTGTGGCGTAATCGGGCTGGTCGCTTCGTTCACGTCATTATCGAGCGCGATATGCGAGTGCGAATCGATGATGCCCGGCGTCACAAACTTTCCGCCCGCATCGATCACCCGGGCTGAGGCAGGAGCGATGAGGCTCTTTCCGACTCCGGCGATCTTTCCGTCTTTAATGTAAACGCTGCCTTTCTGAATCGTCCCGTGCGACGCGGTCATGATCACAGCATTGCTGATCACGATTTCATTCGGTTGCGAGGTCTGCTGCGCGCGAACACAGAAGCAGAGTGCGCAGAGTACGATTAATCGTTTGGTCACGAGTAACTCCACTGGATGTGCTCACAGAAACTGGCGATTGTATTTGGGAACTTTGGCGCGGGTCAACCGCTAAAGGCCGATGTCGTATGATGGCTTGCCATCACAGGAAAAGAGGTCTGACATGCAACATTTGTTGATAAAGGCCGTGGTCTCTATAGTGCTGCTTGCGCCGCTGTGGGCGAGCAATTGCCCAACCCAAAATAAGTTTGCGAACGAATTAGCTGACGCCGAGCAGAGATGGGCGCACGCGCTCGATACGCACAACACGGAAGCGGTGGCTTGCATTCTTGCGGATGAATTCCAGGACGCAGATACGAGTGGACAGTTGCACACTCGCCAGCAGACCCTGGCGCGCGTTCCACAGAGGCGGCCCGGTCAGGAAACACTCAGCGAACTTGATCCACATGTATTCGGCGACTACGGATACATCCGTGGGCTGGCGACCCTCACTGATCCGCAGGGCAAAACGGTGGCGCGCGTACGCTTTACAGATATTTTTGTGTATCGCGATGGACGCTGGATGGCACTGGCCGGTCAGGAGACCCTTCTGCCGGAAGCGAAATAGCAGTGCGGGCGGTGGTGCAGCGCGTGAGCCGCGCAAAGGTGTCGGTGCGAGGTGAAACCAGCGGGGAGATTGGGCGCGGCCTGCTGGTGCTGCTGGGCGTCGCGCGAGAGGATTCCGAAAGTGATGCAGATCATCTTGCCAAGAAAATCGCTGGATTGCGCATCTTCGAAGATGAACGTGGCAAAATGAATCGTTCGGTCGCGGAGATTGGCGGCGCCCTGCTCGTGATATCACAGTTCACTTTGTATGGCGATGTGAGAAAAGGAAAACGTCCGAGTTTCGACGCGGCAGCACCTCCGGAAGTTGCGCGGCATCTCTACCAAAGATTCATCGATGACATAAAAACTCTGGGCATCCCGTGCCAGAGCGGGCGATTTCAGGAAGACATGCAGGTAGAACTACTGAATGATGGGCCGGTAACGATCCTGCTGGACTCCAGCAAGTCGTTTTAACCTGCCACAATATCTGCGATCTTCACGGCATCGGCGCAGGCTTTGGCGTCGTGCGTCCTGATAATGTGCGCACCTTTCAGGATTAACGATGTCTCTGCTGCAAGCGTTCCATACAGACGAGCGGTGACCGGCGCATCCTCACCGTTGCGCGCCAGCGCGCGCCCCACAAAAGATTTCCGCGAAACGCCTGCCAGCAGCGGATACCGAATCTGATGCAATTCCTCGAAACGCTTGAGCAAGGGATAGTTTTCCTCACGATTCTTTCCGAAGCCGAAGCCGGGATCGAGCACAAGGCGCTCCCGCTTAGTGCCCGCGATAACCGCCGCCTCGGCGCGGTCGCGCAGTTCGCGCTTGACCAGCGTCACGATATCGCCCACCGGAGGGAGCTTTCGCCATTCATCAGGCTTGCCCCGCATATGCATCAGGATGGCGGCACATTTAAGATCGGCGACAGTCTTTGGCATGGCCTTGTCCCAGAGAAATCCGCTGACGTCATTTACGATGTCAGCACCGGCTTTGATTGCGGCCCGTGCGACATTGGCGCGAAAAGTATCCACCGAGATGAGAGCTTTGGGGCGGTGATTCCGCAGGCCTTCAATTACGGGGAGGATGCGGCGAAGTTCTTCGGCTTCACTGAGGTTGTCATCAATGATCACGCCGGGCCGGGTGGAAAAGCCTCCGATGTCGATTATCTCAGCGCCTTCGTCGATGAGATGGAGCGCTTTGGCCATGGCGTTTTGCGGGTCAAGGCAATCTCCGCCATCGGAGAATGAGTCAGGAGTGACATTGACGATGCCCATGATCAGGGTACGTTTCCCCAGTTGCAGGGAGCGGGAGCCGATTTGCCATTCGAAGACTGGACGCACGGAGAAATGGTAACGCAGTGCGATATAGGAATGCCTGCAGCCGTGCCCTTGCTAAGACCCCGAAGAGTTCCCAGGTCTCGCAAAAGCAGCCAGACCTGGGGCACCCGGCCGAAGTCGTGCCGTTTCTCGTTTTAGCGGCGAGGCATACGGCGAATCTTGCGTTCGCGGGCGCTGGCCTTGACCGGGCCAGTACCAGTGGGCGGCTTGCGCATGCCTTCGAGAAGATCTTTCAAAACGGTCGCATTATTCCGTTCCACATTCTTTGAAGCGAAAAGCAAGCTCATATGCCGGCGTTGCGCAGCAAAGGTGTAGAGCTCCTGTAAGGCCTCGGCCGCTTCGGGCTCAGCAAGTTCTTTCAGATATCTTTTCCGGAACCCGATCCATTGCTCTGGCTGCTCATGAAACCACTTGCGAAGTTCGTTGGAGGGCGCGACGTCCCGCAGCCAGGCATCCAGCTGGGCTTGCTCTTTTTTGAGCCCGCGCGGCCACAGGCGATCCACAAGAATGCGAGCGCCATCAGTTCTGGCGGGCTTGTCATAGACGCGCTTGACGGAGATTTGCGGGCGACCACCACGCATGCGATTGCTGCTATTGTACTGCGAGAGACCTATGAGGCTGTTTCGCATCTTCGCAGTCATTTTTTCCACGCTGGCGTTTTCGGCTTGCAACGCCGAGTTGCGCAGGAGCGATGCGGAACTCGGGCTCAATCCTCAGCAGGCGAGGGGGCGGAGAATTTACGACGATCGCTGCGACCGTTGCCATGAGCCGTATTCAACACGCGATAAGAAGGGCCATAGCATGAAAAGCGTTCTCTCAAAGCAATTTCTACCGCAGAGCGGGTTGCCGGCAAACGATCAGCAGGTGGGAGATATCATTCGCTACGGCAGGAACAATATGCCAAGCTTCGGGCGGGTTTTGAGCCAGCAGGAAATCGACGACCTGCTCGCCTACATGCACACACTGTGATCACTGCTCCTTCACCTGGCCATAATTCAGCAGACTTACCATTACCACTCCGCCCACGATATTGCCCAAGGTTGCCGGAACCAACCAGCGGATGTAACCCATCGCGGGGACAAGGCCGTAGAGAACCGCGGAAAGTATCTCACTGCTGGTGACAATGCAATGCGCAAAACGGCCGATACCTAGAACAAACGTGAGCAGCCAGATCATGGCCACCTGCCCGATCGTCCAATGGCTGGCTGTTACTACCCAGGCGACGAGCGCGATTAGCCATCCGCCAACCATTCCGCTCCAGAAAAACGATCCCATGCTGCCGTCGGCGGCACGATGCCCAATCTCCACAAGGTGCGAGATGATGTCCGGCTTTACCGCTTCGGTCTTGACAGCAAGCGCAGCGAACAGCAGCGCACCCAGAATGTTGGCGGCGAATACTACAGCCCACAAGCGTAGCGTGTTAAAGAAGTGACGCCGCTCATCAAGAACCAGCACCACCGGGTAGAGAGTGTTTTCGGTGAAGAGTTGCCCACGCCCTATGATGACGGCGATAAAGCCGACCGGATACATCAGGTGCGCTACCAGATCGGCCCATGCTGAGGTTCCGGCCATTGCCTGGATAGAAGCAACCGCCAGGCCGCTTAAGCCGAGAGTCAGGCCCCCCGCTACCCCCGAAAATGCGAGTGTTCGCGATGAGCGTTGCAGCTCTGATCGTGCGTTCTCGACCGCGGCCTTGAATATTTCATCCGCGGTGAGGCGCCGGCTTTCCGGCGTTGGATCTTCAGTCTTCGACATCCGTGCTTAGATTCACGGCTTTGTCACAGGGTTGACGCGGTTCGCAAAATGACGCTTGTTGACAGCTACAATAGGCGCGTGAGTACGGTGGCGGCGCCCGAAATACCTGCCCAAAATGTCAGTTCCAGGTTCACTCTGAAGCAACGATTTGCTCTATGGGCAATCACCTGGGCGGGTTATTTAACCCTGCGCGCCCTGGGACCTACCCTTCGCTTCGCCGTCTCATGGGAAGATCCTTCCGACCATACTCCAGTGAAGCGACCGCACATTTATTCCTTCTGGCATAGCTGCATGCTGCCGGCCATGTTCGTTTTTCGCGACTTCGGGATTCGAGTGATGAGCAGCGACAGCTTTGACGGCGAATACACCGGGCGCATCATGATGAAATTCGGGTTCGTGAAGGTGCGCGGCTCCAGCACGCGCGGAGCGATTCGTGGCCTGATCGGTATGCGAAGGGCACTGGAAGACGAAAAGACAATAGCGTTCACCATTGATGGCCCGAAAGGCCCAAGGTACGTCGCTAAGCCTGGACCGGTGCTGCTTTCGCGGACGACCGGAGTTCCGCTATCAGTGTTTCATGTGGCGCTCGACCGCGCCTGGGTGCTGAACACCTGGGACAAGCTGATGATTCCCAAACCGTTCTCGAGAGCCCTGGTTCGTTTTAGCCGGGAGATGCTGGTGCCGACTGATGCTGACGAGGCGCAACGCGAAGCAAGCCTGGCGGAAATGCAAGCTGCTCTTGATCGGGTTCGGGAGTTCGCAGAGGCGAACGTAGACAAAGTGGGCAGCAGTCCGTTTCCGGTGCTGAAGGTGAAGCCCAAATTATGAGTTGATG
Organism: Acidobacteriota bacterium; assembly: GCA_003224855.1. GTDB lineage: Bacteria > Acidobacteriota > Terriglobia > Terriglobales > Acidobacteriaceae > Gp1-AA142. The sequence goes on from QHZY01000040.1 coordinate 14,409, forward strand.
ATCTCCGCTGCTGTCCGGTAACCACTGGCCATTGCGCCGTGAACCGTTCCGTGGTGGCCGGTGACATCCGTGGCCTCACCTGCGAAAAACAGCGTTCCGTTAATCGGAGCACCCAACGCACGCTGCGCCCCTTCGCCGCCGACTTTCACATAGCTATACGCTCCGCGCGCATAAGGGTCGCTCTGCCAGTCGTGAGTGTAAGAGGCGGCGAGAAGAGATTCGATCTCGTGGCTGCTGATGCTGAGGATGGAAGCGAGTGTTTCGAGGGCCTTCTCAATAACAAAAGATTTCGATCGGCCGGAAAGTTTTTCGGCGCTGCCAAATGGCGCCCAGCCGGTGAGTAACGGAGACTTGTCAGGAAGTGGCGTCCACCAGGTGGGGAACCAGTCGTGTTGAGTAAGCAGGAAACTGAGGTTCTTGGTGCCCTCGCTTCCGCGAGGCGCCTTTATCGAGCGCCAGAAGGCTTCTCTAAAACAAAGATCGACGCGAATGACTCCGCCCATTGCCAGCAGATCGATGGCGCGAACCTTGTCGGGCGGAAGTTCCGGCTCAAACTGAACGGTACCAGGCTCACCGACCCGAGCCTGCAATACTCCGAGAGGAAGCGTGACCAGGCAGCGTTTTGCGGTAAGCAGAACTGGCTGGCCGAGGCTTTGAGCGTGCAACTCCACGTAGCCTTTTCGCCAGATAACAGTTTTGGCAACGGTGGCAAGATGCAGCTCGACTCCGGCCTCGCCCAGTTGCTTCAGAAATAATTGGCGAAGCGCTTCGTAACCCTGGCTGGGAATGCGAAAGGCGCGCTCTCCGTCAATTTCTTCGTCAGACTTGGTGCCGCGCACCAGTGAATGCAGACTGATCAGCGAAGGGTCGGCGGCATGAAATCCCATTACGTAGTTGCGAGCCCAGCCCTTAGCTTTATCGCTGCCTTGGGTTTGGCTGAGAAAGTCATCGAAGGATTGGTCCGGGCCTCCATCAGACATCTCGTCGAGGATTTCATTTGTCTCGGTGAAGAAGTCGCATTTTTTGAGTTTGCCGTCCTGAAAGCACCAGGTGTCACCCTCAACTTCGTGGACGGGGATCTTATGCTGGCGCAGGAGATCCCAGATTTCGTGAGGGCGGCCGTGGATGAACTCAGCTCCCAATTCGATGGGCGCATTTGCGGCCGTGTCATGCAGGGTGAAGACGCGGCCGCCGGCGCGGTCTTTGGCCTCGAGCATAGTCACCTTCATGCCATGCTGTGCGAGTTGAATGGCCGCGACCATGCCTGCGAAACCAGCGCCGATGATGAGGACGTCAGTCATAGAACAATCTCTTCCGCACCCAAAAGAATGAGCCCCAGCGGGTTGCGCCAGGGCTCAAATTGCAATCAGCGGGTCAGGCACTTAGCGGCTAGCCAATGC
>QHZY01000041.1 GCA_003224855.1 Acidobacteriota bacterium
AAGCAGGTCTTCACCAATGAAGGCCGTGCAGTTAACTGGCTCGACACAGCTCAGGGTGAAGGGCGGTGGTATCTGGAACATGCAATTCAGGTGAAAAACATCTGGGTCCCGTACGGGGAGTGAGCAGTTCAAGCCTCTCAAATCCGCTGAACGCATCCGGGGGGTCTCATAACTCCTTCACTCGAATTCTCATCGCCTCGACGTTAACCAACTCGCCCCTACACCCTGATTTACAATCACTATTCCCATGAAGCGAATCAGTAAAGTTGCCATTCTGGGCGCCGGAACTATGGGTGCGCGTATCGCGGCGCACTTCGCCAACGCGGGCGTACCCAGTTATCTGCTTGATATCGTTCCCCCCGGTGCACAAGGGGCAGCGCGCAACCAGGTTGCTGCCGCGGGACTTGAAGCCGTGAAGAAATCCAGACCGGCGGCTTTTTTTGAGCCATCGCTTGCGCGCCTGGTTACGGTTGGCAATTTCGAAGACGATCTCAGCAGGGTTGCTGAAGTCGATTGGATCATCGAGGCGGTGGTCGAAGATCTCGAAATCAAGCGCGCGCTACTCACAAAAGTCGAGGCCGCGCGCAAGCCGGGGACGATCGTCACGACGAACACCAGCGGGCTGCCCGTCAGCAAAATTGCCGAAGGCTTTTCGGAAGACTTCCGCCGCTCGTGGTTTGGCACGCACTTTTTCAATCCGCCGCGCTACATGCGATTGCTGGAATTGATTCCCACGCCTGACACTGACAGATCACTGATGGACTCCATCGCGTGGTTCTGCGACGTCCGCCTGGGAAAAGGCGTGGTCAACGCGAAAGACACGCCCAACTTCATCGCCAACCGCATCGGAACTTTCTCTGTTCTGAACGTGATGCGGCTCATGGAAGAAAACGATCTCTCGATCGAAGAAGTCGACGCGCTTACCGGGCCCGCCGTTGGCTGGCCCAAGTCCGCGACCTTTCGCACTATCGATCTGGTGGGCCTCGATATTCTCGGCCACGTGGTTAACAACTTGCGCGCTGGAATTGACGAGCGCAGCGACCTGAAGCTTCCCGATTTTTACCGCCAAATGCTTGAGCGCAAGTGGCTGGGCGATAAGACCAAGAGCGGCTTTTACAAGAAAGTTGGAGGCCAGGGGTCCTCGCCCGGCGAAAAATCGGGCGATAAAGATAAAGAAGACGACCGGCTCGCGCTCGACTGGAAGAATATTGAATACCGCCCTCGCCAGAAAGCAAAATTCGCGGCGCTAGAGATGGGCAAGAACATCGAGGACACGGGCGCGCGCATTCGCATGTTGCTGGGCCTCGACCCCCAGCCGCAAAAACCCGATAAGGCTGGCGCATTTCTCTGGTCGGCTCTGTCCGATCTCTGGACGTACTCCGCCAACCGCATTCCCGAGATCTCCGACACCATCGTCGAGATCGATCGCGCCATGCGCCTCGGCTTCAACTGGGAAATGGGGCCGTTCGAATTGTGGGACGCAGCGGGAGTGGAACAAACCACGGCGCGCATGAAGAAAGAAGGCAAGCCGATCGCGCCTAAGGTCGAGAAACTGCTCGCCTCCGGAAAAAAGTGCTGGTACAGCGATTCGCCGTCCACTAATTCCGGAAAGGCCTTTTTTGATATCTCCACAGGAGAGTACAAACCCCTCGCGGTGCCTGCAGGAGTGTGGTCGGTCGCGGTCGCGAAGAAATCGAACGGGGTGGTGAAGAAAAACTCCGGCGCTTCGCTGGTTGACTTGAAAGACGGCGTCGCCTGCATCGAGTTCCACTCCAAGATGAACTCCCTGGGCGGTGACATCATCTCTTTCATCCAGCAATCGTTGAAGCCGGGCGGTCCAGGGGACGCATTCGAGGCTTTCGTCCTTACCAATGATGCGCAGAATTTTTCCGTGGGTGCGAACCTGATGCTGCTGCTGATGTCGGCGCAGGAAGAAGAGTGGGACGAAGTAGACATGATGGTCCGCCAGTTTCAGGCGATGACCCAGGCCATTAAATTCTCTGCCAGACCGGTGGTGGTTGCGCCATTCGGCCTGACGCTGTGAAACGCGCCTTTGAAGCCATCGCCACCGCGAAAGTTGCGACTTCAGCGCAAGAGGCCCGCGGCCTGGGATTTCTTTCTGAAAGTGATTCGATCACCATGAATCGTGAGCGCGTACTTACCGATGCCAAGGCTCGCGCCCTTGAATTCGTTCGCTCCGGATATGAGCCGCCTGCTGCGCGCACCGACATCCCTGCTCCCGGAGAAAACATCCTTGCTGCTTTGAAACTGGGTATTCATCTGATGCGCCAGGGTGAGTACATCACCGACTATGAAGTGAAGTTAGGGACGAAGATTGCCGAAGTCCTGTGCGGCGGAAATCTAACGCCGGGAACTCCGATCAGTGAGCAATATGTATTAGATCTGGAGCGCGAGGCGTTCAAATCGCTATGCGGCGAGCGTAAGACTCAAGAGCGCATTCAATACACGCTGAAGACTGGCAAGACCTTGCGAAACTAAGATCGCAGCGCTCAGGAAGTATTGCAATCATTTGAATCGCTCCCTCAGCTTGTACCTTTGCAACTTGCCCGTTGCGGTTTTCGGCAACTCGTGAACGAACTCAATCCATCTTGGCCGCTTGAACACCGGAAGCTTGCTCAACACAAATTCCTGCAGCTCGCGCGCAAGCTCCGGATCGCCAGGCTTACCGTTCTTCAAGACGATGCACGCCATCGGCTTTAACAGCGAATCCTGGTCCTGGCGCCCGATGACGGCGGCTTCCTGCACAGCTGCGTGTTCGATCAGCACGCTCTCGATTTCTACCGGGCTCACCCACGCGCCGCTGCATTTGAGCATGTCGTCAGATCGACCTGCGTACCAGAAATATCCTTCGCCATCGCGATAGTACTTGTCTCCGGTTCTAATCCAGTGCCCTTCGATGGTGTTCTTGGTCTGCTCATGCCGGTTCCAATAATGCGAGCACACGGCATCGCTGCGGATCAGCAGGTTTCCGATTTCGCCATCCGGTACCGGATTGTTTTCTTCATCCACGATCTTCGCCTGATAGCCCTCGATAATCTGCCCGCTTGATCCTGGGCGCGCCGCTCCTGGCCGGTTCGCAATGAACATGTGCAAAGCTTCGGTTGAGCCGATTGCATCCAGAATTTCCGCCCTGAAGCGCTGTTTGAAACGATGAAAGATCGCAGCCGGTAGTGCCTCGCCGGCGGATACGGCGTGCCGAACGGATGAGAGATCGCAGTCCTGGGAATGCTCTGCGTACGCTAACAGCGATGCAAAGTTCGATGGCACGGAAAAAAACAGAGTAGGCCGATGGCGCTTGACAGTTTCGAACACGAGTTCCGGCTTGGGAGGACCTGAAGAGAGTATGCTCGTTCCGCCAACTGCGAGGGGGAAATACAAACTATTTCCGAGCCCGTACGCAAAGAAAAGTTTTGCTACGCTGAAGCACCGGTCGTCCGAGGTCATTCGCAGCACACCTTTGGCATAGCGTTCCGCGCACACCACCATGTCATGCTGCAGATGCACGCACGCTTTTGGCGGTCCGGTCGAACCGGAAGAATAGAGCCAGAACGCGGCATCATCTCTGCTGGTCGAAGCCGGTTCGAGTTGAGGACTGGCCTGCTCGATCAAATCCGCAAATCGCAGCTCATCTGATTTGCCCACCACAACCGCGTGCTCGAGATATTGCAGTTGGCGCCGTGGTATCGCCGAAAAGTGCGGATAGAGCGCTTCGCTCATTACTGCAACCCGCGCGCGCGAGTCGTTCAGCATGTATTGATAGTCAGCCGGCTTGAGGAGCGTGTTCACGGGAACCGGAACAGCGCCACACTTGATCGCCCCGAAGAAGCTGATTGCAAATTCCGGGCAATCGAGCAGCAGCAAGAAAACGCGTTCCTCTATCCGAACTCCCAGCCCGCGCAGAGCGTTTCCAAAGCGATTTACTTTTTCGTAGAGTTCTTGATACGTGATCGAACCGGCGTCACTCTCAATTGCGAGCTTCGTTCCGCGCTGCTCGTGGAGATTCCGGTCGACAAAGTAAGTTGCAGCGTTGAAATGTTCAGGAACTGAGATTGGTACAGCGGTCATTTCTCAATTGCGCGTTGTTTTCGGACGCGATGCAGAATTAAAGCTCCGCTGATCGCAAAACTGCAAACCGCAGCGAGGGCCAGCACTTCAGTGGCAGGCTGTCGCCAGCGCATCACATCGCTCAAAAAAGCCAATGCAGCCAGGCCAACCGCAAACAAATTCAGCCACGCTTGAGGTCGTGTAGCTCCGCCTGCATCATCGCGCTGCAGCTTCAGCCGGAGCAGCAGCGCGGCCAAGCCAATTGCCCCCACCACCACCACGGCCAGCGGGCTAAAAAAGGCGACGCGACTGGTGTAAAGCACGATGATCGCCAGCAGCCCGCATAGCAAGCCGGAAGCGATTACTGTCCAGCGCCGTGTTGCAATATTCCTGGGTTCCAATGCCCCTCAGCAGCGAAGCAAGCATTTTAGACATAACGTGCGGACATTGAAAACCTTTGTTTTGTTCGATCGAAGCTTCTGGAGGCTTCATCTTCACGCACTTACGAGCTCTCTGGCACAGCAGTTTTCTTGTTGTTACCAGCGTAACGGGCCACTCGACCAACATGGGCTTGTACCGATTTAGAATTGCAGCAGTTCAGGAAATACTCCCCGCAAAACTAAATAAAACCCGGGCAAAAACCCGGTGGAGATCAGTGTGAAAACTGTACGCCTGCTGTGTAGCTTGACTTTAACTTGTATCGCGCTGCTCACGCTCAACGCCTGCAGCGGAGGCGGCCAATCCGGCTCGAGCGGATCGCCCGGATCTAACAGCGGGACGCCGGCTTCCCTCGCATCCATCCTGGTGACGCCGGGTGCGGCGTCTATTCAGGCGGGCTCAGGCCAGCAGTTTTCGGCGACTGGCACGTTTTCTGACGGCAGCAGCAAAAACATTACTGGAACAGTGCAATGGTCTTCTTCGAACAGCAACGTGGCTTTGGTGAATGCGAGCGGCATGGCGAACGCGGCCGCGAGCGGACAGACCACCATCATGGCCAAGTCGGGGACTATTCAGGGCAGCGCCAATTTAAGTGTCTCGATTTCGAGCAGCGGTGGCGGCGGCTCAGGGCCGACTCTGACTGGTATCAGCGTGACAGCTTCCTCTTCTTCATTGCCGGTGAATACAGTGGAACAGTTTACAGCCACTGGCTCCTACGATGACGGCAGCAGCGGAGACTTGACTGCGCTGGTTACCTGGAATTCTTCTGCACCCGCCAAGGCAACTATCAGCGCTGGTGGATCGGCGACTGGCGTAGCTGCGGGTACAACATCAATCTCGGCAACTCTGGGCGCAGTCAGCGGTTCCATGACGCTGACGGTTACGGCGCCGACGATCACGGGAATCGTGGTCGGGCCGGATGACCTTACGCTGGGAATCGGTATCGGTCAGCAGTATGTGGTCACTGCCCTCTACAGCGATGGCAGCACGCAGGATCTTGCTGCGGGGGTTACCTGGAATTCATCCTCAACTTCGGTGGCCACGATCGATAACACCGGATTGGCAACCACCGCCGGCGCCGGCCAGACCACGCTGACCGCAACGGTTGGCTCTTTCAGCGACACAACCACGCTGACGGTGGTTCCAGCGAACCTTATCTCGATTTCGGTCAGTCCGAACCCACAAAGCATCGCACTTGGCACCACGCAGACGTTCAGCGCGGTGGGTACGTTCGATGACGGCAGCACGCAACTGCTGAGTTCGGTTGCCTGGTCATCTTCGCTGCCAGGAGTAGCGACAGTCGATGCCGCCACTGGTCTTGCTGCAGCGGTGGGCACCGGCACAACCAACATCACTGCAACCTCTGGCTCGGTGAGCGGAAGCGCACAGCTTACGGTTAGCGCTGCAACACTGGTCTCGCTCGCGGTGACTCCGAATCCGGCAAGCACCGCACCGGGAACCACCAAGCAGTTCACCGCGACCGGCACGTTCAGCGACACTACAACACAGGACGTTACAACCACTGCGTTGTGGAGTTCCTCAAATCCAGGCGCGGCGACGATCAACAATCAGGGGCTCGCGTCGGGCATTGTCAATGGCAGCACGACAATTACTGCCTTCATCGGCGCGGTCAGCGGATCAGCTACCTTGAATATTTCGACAGCGCATCTGGTCTCGATCGCTATCACGCCCGCGAATCCGCACATCAGCAAAGGCACGCAACTTAAATTGACCGCAACCGGAACTTTCAGCGACGGCAGCACCAGCACTCATCTGAGCGGACTGACTTGGAAAACATCCAAGCCCAACATCGCACAGGTGCGTGGAAACGGAATTGCTCGCGCAAAGAAGAACGGCTCGGTTACGGTTACGGCCAGCGCCTCCGGCATAAAGGGGACTACCACTCTGACCGTCGGCACCGGCACGCTCAACTCAATCGTTATTGCTCCTGCCGACTCAACCGTCAGCCTGGGCAGCACACAGGCGTTCACCGCAACTGGGCACTTTAGTGACAGCTCGACGCAGGACATCACGCTGACCACTCACTTCAGCTCTTCTTCAGCCAGCGTAGCTACCATCGCGAATGCACCGAGCGTCGCCGGCATTGCCACGACACACGGGGTTGGCACAACCACGATCGGGGCAAATTCCAAAGGAGTGACTGCTTCGACTTCATTGACCGTGCAGTAAGGCCGATGAATATTCCGCAACCGTGCTGCCCACCCAAAACCTTGGGTGGGCAGCTTCTTTGTGATGTCAAGCGGCAGGTTCGCTTACCGGGCAGGCTGGCCCATCTTTCTCTCGAACGACCACAAAAATAGTTGCCGGGTACCCCAGGTCTCGCCGACTTTGCGAGACCTAGAAAGTGACCACCTTCAGCATCACCGGCGGGCGGCCCGGCTTTATACTCTGGACTCAACCCGCGACGGCGGTCGATACTCGCTCGACTCAATGTCGTTTCCCTCATAGCGCCAAGACAGCGGCCTGAAGGAGCGAAGGTTAGTACAAGAACTGCGTGAACCTTCCCAGGTCTCGCAAAAGCGGCGAGACCTGGGGCACCCGGCTTGTACTTTTATGCGAAGCTTGGATTCCGAACATCCGAAGTTCTAGTGGCCGAAGGCAGGCTGGCCCATCTTTCTCTCGAACGAACTGCGTGAACTTTCCCAGGTCTCGCAAAAACGGCGAGACCTGGGGCACCCGGCACACATTAGACGCAATTGAAAAGATGGCAGCCGGACCTGTAAGCCGAATTCTGTCTGCCTTGCGGCAGGACGGTCATTCCTCTGGGCCGCGCATCGCTGCGCGGCTCTAGCGACCTACCCGGAAGTAGAACGCGCCGAGCCGGCACGTGCTCGCCGGTGCTTCGCAGCAACAGCGAGACTCCTTCCCTATTTGGTCTTGCTCCGTGTGGGGTTTGCCCTGCCCGCGCCATTACTGGCGCGGCGGTGCGCTCTTACCGCACCTTTTCACCCTTACCCCGTTCCGAAGAACAAAGGCGGTATGTTTTCTGTGGCACTTTCCGTCACCTGAGCTTGAACTCAGTTTCCCGGACGTTATCCGGCACACTGCTCTGTGGAGTTCGGACTTTCCTCCCCTGCTCCTTGACGAAGCAAGAGCGACCGTCCGGTCCAGCTGCCAACATCTCATTATATTCGATTGAGATAGTCGGGGGGCACGACGCCGGGCGGGGGAGGCTTGGCCCTCCATCGTTAGTGCTGATGGCACTGTTAGACTCAACCTGTGAACTTCGCCGAGGGTATCCGCATAGCCCTGCAGTCGCTGTGGGCAAGCAAGTTGCGCTCCGTTCTTACGCTGCTTGGGGTGGTAATCGGAGTGGCAGCGGTGATCGCCGTGGTCACGTTCGTCAGCGGAATCAATGGCTACGTTGCAGAAGAGATCTTCAACCTGGGTGCGGACGTCTTCATTGCAGTCATTGAGCGACACCTGGGTTCGCGGGCTGACGGCGCAGATGCCGGCGATACTTGATCTCGATCTGACCTCCGGGCGCATGCCCAACGAAAACGATGACGAGAACCGCTCGGCGGTAGCAGTGATCGGGACGGATGTTCTCGAGAGTCTTTTCCCTGGGGTCGATCCGTTGGGAAAAGAGATCCGGGTGGAAGGGCAGCTCTATCGGATTATTGGCGTGGGCAAAAAGCAGGGGAAAACGCTTGGACAGAGCCGCGACAACTACGTGGTGATTCCGATCAGGACTTACATGAAACAGTTTGGCTCGCACACCAGCGTACGCATATCGGGAAAAGCCAATGGAGTGGGGACAGAGCTGCAAGCCGCCATCGATGAAGCTCGTGCCATCCTGCGCGCGCGCCGGCACGATGTCCCCGGCAAAGCGGATAGTTTTGTGGCAGAGACCAACGCCGGCTTTCTAAGCATCTGGTCAAACCTGAGCGGGACTTTTTTTATCGCCATGATCGCGATCGCCGCAATCTCGCTGATCGTCGGTGGCATCGTAATCATGAACGTGATGCTGTTCAGTGTGACCGAGCGCACGCGTGAAATCGGCATTCGTAAAGCGATGGGAGCGCGCCGCCGGGATGTGCTGCTGCAGTTTCTGATTGAAGCGGGGACGATGGCGCTGGTGGGCGGAGTGCTGGGTGTGTTGTTCGGAATCACATTCGCCAAAGGAATAACGGCGGTGATCGGCATGCCGTCAGAGATCAAGGCCTGGGCGGTGATTGCCGGGCTGATGGTTTCGACCAGCGTCGGGGTGTTCTTTGGAGTTTATCCCGCGAAGCGTGCGGCGAGACTTGATCCGATCGCGGCACTTAGATTTGAACTGTGAGTTACTAACGAAGGAGTTCGACCACAAAGGGCGAAGGTACACGAAGGAAATCTCTAATATTCAAAACAAATCGGACTCTGCCACTCCACGGTGAGTCATCCCCATGATGCAACGACGAGATTACGGTGAAATCGTACAGATGGCACTCGATACCATCCGCAGCAATAAGCTGCGTTCGGGGCTGACGATTCTCGGGATCGTAATTGGGGTCGCCGTGGTCATCGGTATTTCGTCAGTAGTGCGAGGACTGAATGACAACGTGCGCCAGGTGATCAGCAGCATGGGGTCGAACATAGTTTTTGCGTTCCATATTCAGCCGTTCACCTTCGGGCGGCCTACGGAAGAGATGCGTACGCGCAAGGAACTGACCTTTGAGGACGCGCTCGCGATTCGCGATCTGCCGCACGTGAAGGCGGTAACGGCGGGCATCCGCTACTTCAAGCCCGAATTCGGCACCGGGACTTATGAGGTGAAGTATGGCGGCCGTAAAGCGAAGAGCGTGATTCTTGAAGGCGACATGGCGTCAGTGAAAGACGTGTTCGACATGACCATGGCCGAGGGCCGCTGGTTCAATGAAGTGGACGACGAACACCATTCCCCGGTGATCGTTCTGGGATCGGAAACGGCAGACGAACTCTTCGCTAATCGAAGCGCGCTGGGGACAGAGATCAACATCGAAGGCCAGACGTTTACTGTGATCGGAGTGGCAGAGAAGCGGAAGAGCGTTTTCGCGGGCGGAAAGAATCCCGACGACAACATCGTGTTTTTCCCGCTTACCACCTTTCGCAAGCTGCATCCGGAACTGAAGCAGCACTGGATCAGCGTGAAGGCAACCTCCCATGAAGACATGCCGAAGACGATGGATGAGATTCGCGAATTGTTGAGACGAAGGCGGCGAGTGACACCAGACAAGCCGGACAATTTTGCCGTCTTTACGCAGGATTCGTTGTCAGATGTCTGGAACCAGGTGACAGGGGCGGTATTCATTTTCATGTTTGCGGTATCGAGCGTCGGATTGATCGTGGGCGGCGTGGGTGTGATGAATATTCAACTGGTGAGCGTGACCGAGAGAACGCGCGAGATCGGGGTGCGCAAGGCGATTGGCGCACGCAAGCGCGATATCCTGCTGCAGTTCACACTGGAAGCTATTACCCTAACCGGGCTAGGCGGCCTGTTGGGCGTGCTGACGGGAGCGGCCATCACCTGGATCATTCCGGTGATCTGGAGTTCGCTCCCGGCCCGCATGTCAGTATTCTGGGCCAGCTTCGGGTTTGGGGCCGCCGCCGTGGAAGGGCTGCTGTTCGGAATTTATCCGGCGTGGAAAGCAGCAAATCTAGATCCTATTGAGTCGTTACGGTATGAGTAGATGAGCGCCACTCGAATCCGGAACTTGCCACGTGCTATGCTGCGCGCCTGATGTTGCCGGCAATCCTGAAAACTATCGAAATCACTGCAACGCTTTGCGCATCCGGAAGCGTCGTGTACTACCTGCTATGCATCTGGAGTGCATGGAAGTTTGTGGGCATGGCCATTGGGCCCAGGAAATATGCTCCGCCGGTTTCAATTCTTAAGCCACTCAAAGGACGTGAGCACGGAATGTACGAGGCACTTCGGAGTCATTGCGATCAAGACTACGCCGACTACGAGATTGTTTTTGGAGTGAGCGAGGCAGATGATCCTGCGCTGGAATTAGTCGAGCAACTCAGACGCGAATTTCCAGAACAGCAGATTCGGCACATTGTTTGCCAACAAAAACTGGGCACGAACCTCAAGGTCAGCAATCTGGTTCAAATGCTTCCGCTCGCGAAGTATGAGCACATTGTGGTTAACGACGCGGATATCCGCGTACCCGCCGACTATCTTTCACGCGTGATGTCCCCACTGGCTGATTCGACGGCCGGGCTGGTGACCTGTCTTTATCGCGGGATTCCTTCCAGCGGTCTGGGTTCTTATCTGGAGAGTCTGGGGATCAGCACCGACTTTGCGCCAGGAGTGCTGGTATCACGGCAGATCGAAGGCGGTCTGAATTTCGGTTTGGGATCAACTCTGGCCCTGCGAAAGAAGGATCTTCTAGTGGCGGGGGGCTTTGAGAAGCTTTTGGATTTTCTTGCTGACGATTACGAATTGGGACGAATGATCAAGCAGAACGGTCAAAAAGTCCTGTTATCGGATTGCGTGGTGCAAACCAGTATTGCCGACTATAACTGGAGGCAGTTCTTCGAACATCAGTTGCGCTGGTCGCGAACCATCCGTGATGCCCGCCCCTGGGGCTATCTCGGTTTTGGTGTGACGTTCGGATTGTGGTGGGCACTCCTCGCGTCGATACTCTCGGGAAATGATGTATGGCCGTGGATGCTGCTGATTTCGATAGCCGCGCTGCGAGGAATTGTAGCCCTGTTTGTCGGAGTGCGCGTGCTAAAAGACAGCTCGGTGTTGAAATGTGCATTTCTGATTCCTATCCGAGACATTGTGGCGTTCTGGATATGGGTCGCCGGATGGTTTGGGAACCGCATCACCTGGCGCGGACAAAAATTCGTGCTGCGGCATGGACGCCTGGTGAGAACCGGCTGAACCAATCTCCTGGCAGGCTTCCGTTTACTCGCCCCTTTACATTCCTTTACAATCATCACTTTTGCCCATTTCAAGGGCCATCTCAAACGGCCGACTGCTAACTGAAATCCAGCTGGAGAGGTATCGATGAGTAGAGTTTTGGTGACTGGGGGGGCTGGTTTCATCGGCAGCCACTTATGTGAAGCCCTGGTGGAGCGTGGAGATGAGGTTTATGTAATTGACGATTTATCGACTGGACGGCTTGAAAATGTTGCACAACTGGATGGGCATCGGGCGTTTCACTTCACTTCGGGAACCATCCTGAATTACCCGCTGCTTGAATCTCTGGTGCGAAAAGTTGACCGCATCTTCCACCTGGCCGCGGTCGTAGGCGTTCAGAAGATCATTGAAGTCCCGATTGACACTATCGAGATCAACGTCCTGGGCGCACACAACGTGCTCACACTCGCGGCCCGCCACAACAAGCCTTGCCTTTTGGCTTCAAGCTCAGAAGTGTATGGCAAGAGCAACAAGCATCCTTTTACTGAGGATGACGATGCGGTTTACGGACCGACAACCAAAAGCCGTTGGGGCTACGCCTGTTCTAAAGCAATCGATGAGTTCTTAGCGCTGGCTTATTTCCGTTCCAAAAAGCTGCCCATAACCATCGCGCGCCTATTCAATACTACCGGCCCCCGACAGACCGGCAGATACGGCATGGTGCTACCGAGATTCGTGGAGCAAGCGCTGCGCGGAGAGCCGATCACGGTGTTCGGCAGCGGCCAGCAGTCGCGCTGTTTCGCCGATGTAAGCGATGTCGTAACAGCGCTGATCCTGCTTACAGACATCCCGGAAGCCGCCGGCCAGGTGTTCAATATCGGCAACCCGGAAGAGATCACCATCGGTGAGTTGGCAGGGCTGGTAAAAGAGATGACCGAGAGCGCTTCGCCGATTCGGCTGATTCCTTACGATGAAGCCTATCAGCCGGGATTTGAAGACATGCAGCGGCGAGTGCCCAATATCGAAAAGCTGCACCGGCTGACAGGCTTTAGTCCAAAGATCAAGCTGGCGCAAATCGCGCACCGGGTCATTACCGGCAAGTTGCAGGAAATGGAAACCGACGTTCCGGTTATGCCTGGTCCGTCAATGGGCGTGCGTTTCGGTGTTCGGCAGTGATTCTGCCACCGGCACCGAAGCGATAGAGTTCTCCACGCCACAAGAAGGTCCGGCTGAAGTAGCTGCCCGCCCAGGCAAAGAATCCAATCACATCGCGTAAAGGGTAAATCCAGCACAGTGCCAGTGCGCGCACGTCGCCGGTGACCCCCCATCCAATGGCCAGGGATTGAATCATCCGATTCAGGATTGCGGCCAGCAAAAGTGCGAGACCGAACTGCGGACGGCCCAGGGCAACTGCTGAGATCCAACCGAGCAAGCCAAAAGGCACCGCAAACGTGAGTCCGGTTCCAAGGTGCCCCAGTGGACGCGAATATCGTGTGCTCTTGGTCCACCGCAGTTGATGGCCGAAGCTGCGGATGAAACTAGTGGGCATCAACACATGCCCTGCGATATAAGAGGACAACACCACGTTGTAACCTGCCGCCCATACCAGGTTGCCGAGCACGAAATCATCGGAGTAGTAGTCAGAGGCAGCAATCATGCCTCCAATTTTGTTCAGTGCATCCCGTCGCAATGCAATGACCGCGCCCAAGGCAAAGCGCATCCCCTCCATCATGTCGGCAGTAATTACACCGGACGTCATTTCGACCGACATGCCCAGTGCTTCCAGCGAAGACCATAAACTGCTGGCGGGAACGCCGCGATAGAGGCAAGTAAGCAGCCCATTCTCTGGCTGGAGCAGAGGAGGAACGATATTTCGCAAAAAATCTGCGCCCACTTCCACGTCGCTGTCACTGACGACCAGCAGGTCATTGGTGGTCGTCGCGATCATCTTGTCCAGGGAAAAAACCTTAGCATTGGGCCATTGCGGCGGACCGGAGTAGACAATTCGGGCCTTGACTTGAGGATAGTGACGCTGCAGGTCTTCCACCACTTTTAAAGCTTCGTTGGAAGGGTCGCGAGCACCGAAAACGATTTCGAAGTCTGGGTAGTCCTGAAGAAAGAAACTCTCGAGATTCTCTCGGAGCCGCGGTTCGGCTCCATGTACAGGTTTCAAAATGGTGACAGGCGGCAGAGCCGATGTTGAGGCAATAAGCTGCTTTTCCCGTTGAGCACGAATCCGATAGCGAACAGCAGCGGCCAGCGCAAGTATCAGAAAAACAGTGGAACTTAGAGTTCCAAGCAATGCCAGGGTAAGCAACAGGCGCCAAACGAACATGGAGGCCAACAGGCCCAAACTATTCATGTTAGTAGCTGAATTATACCGGGAATTTGGACCAGGCTTAAACGCTGAAAAGCCCTAAAGGGTGCGGTATAAGCCGCACGCGATTTAAGTAGTAGGGCGGTTGGAAAAAAGGTACTTGCCCCCGCTGCGGGCGACTTCGAATCCGGGCGCGCCATGCAGGGCATTCGGATGAGGGCTGTCAGACCAGAAAAAAACACGATGAGGACCGTTCCACAACGGTTCAAAAGTTGCCTGGGTAAGCCACACCTGCGGTGCATCCGGAAATTGCGAACCATACCACAAATTTGAGACTGGCTCATGCAGAACCAGGAGATGCGCATCGCTGTAGAAATTTAAACTCGATGCAGCATCCCATTCACCGCCGACTACCACGATGTCCCCCGGCTGGAACCGCTGCTTAATTGCGAGCGCCAGCGGCTTGGAGGTAAGAATCGGAGAAAAAATGACGTATCCGGAATGCACACAGGTCAGCACCACTACCATCATGGCAGCGAGCGCGACGTTGCCTTTCAGGGCATCGCCCCGCCGGCGAAACCACCAATTAGCGGACATTCCCAACAGCAGTGCAAGCGAGAACCCGAGGAGCGGGGCGCGGAAAGCACCGAGCGACTGCGGTGTGAGGTCGAGAAAATGTCCGAATGAGAGCGCGTATTCCTCAGGGTTTTTCTTCAACAGCTCAGACAGGTCAGTGCCAGGCGGCGGGGCTTTCGAGTTCACGAGAAAAAAAATGCCACAAGCGAATGCAAGAACTCCCATCACCAGGAGCGCCCCGGAAGTGATGCGGCCGGCGCGGCGCAATGGGCTGGGGACGGGAGATTCGGATTCGCGGCGCAGGAAGTTGCCGATCAATAATGCAAGCGCGGGCACGGACGGGATCGTGTAATACTCCTGGCGAGTGGAGAAACTAAAAAATGCAACGATGATCACAGCCCACAATAAAAAGATCAGGTTTGCACGCTGTTCGCGATCCATTTCTTTGCGCATTGCCTGCCAGCGCAGACCGATAGTTTTTACAGCCTGTGGCAAGAAGGCTGACCATGGGAAAGCCCACAGTATGTAAAGTAACCAGAACAGCAACAAGGGTACAGTGTCGTAATCGCGCGGAACGCGCTTATTGAGAAAGCGCAGGAAGTGCTCGTTGACGAAATAGAACCACAAGAAACCGCGAATGTTGCCCTGGTCAGGATTGTGCAGAGCAGCCAGGATATGCCATGGGGCGGCGACCATCAGAAACACCGCAAGACTCGATAGCAGTCTCAAGCGCAAAAGATGGCGGAGGTTTCCGGTCAGCAGCAGATAAAGCCCGATCACGCCCACCGGAAAGACCATGCCTATCAGGCCCTTGGTTAGTACATTCAGGCCGCATATAACAGCGAGTCCCCAGCAATCGAAACGAGATGGCCTAGGTGTATCAAGCGTACGAAGGAAGAAATAGAAAGTCAGCGCGAGCCAAAGCCCAACCAGGATGTCAGGGATCAAAAAACGGGTAAAGATGTACGGCCCCAGGCTGGTCGCCAGCACAACGGCTGAATAGAACCCGGCCTTCTCGCCATAAGCATAGCTGCCAAGCTTGTAGATAGAGATTAAAAGCGCCAGTACACCAAGCACCAGTGGCAAGCGCGTGCTCCACTCCGAGACACCGAAAGCCAGGTAACTGCCGGCTACGCCCCAGTACATCAGCGGCGCCTTTTCCATATAGCGAATTCCATTAACATGCAGCGTCACCCAGTCGTGGCGCAGCAACATTTCGCGAGCGGCTTCGGCGTGGACTGTATCGGCATCGTCGAGCAGCGCAGGAGAAAAAATGCCTGCGACGTAGATGACGAACCATAAGAGAACAATGATGGCGAGGGCAGCGGGGCGCAGCTTAGCGGGAGCAACGGCATCGCGGGTGACGGCGAAAGCCACAGGGAATGCCTGCAATGAATCCATGTAGGGTGCAGCAGCAATTATACGAGAGTGGGATGATACCGGGTCAGCCCGCCGCGCCGGCAGCGCGAACAGAGATGACGGGAGCGGGTTGCGATTGCAGAATTTCGCGCAATTTCCAGGCCATGGTTTTCAGCGAAAATGGCTTTTGCAGAAACCTGGAGAGCACATCCACATGCCCATGTCGAAGTACGGTGCTCTCCGCGTAGCCTGAGACAAAGAAGACCTTGGTTTTTGGGCGCTCGGAAATCAGCGTGGAGGCAAGCTGCACTCCGCTAATGCCGGGCATGACCACATCGGACATCAGCAGATCAATTGCAGCCGGATAACTCCGGGCGAGTTCCAGGGCTTGCTGTCCGTTGCCGGCCTCCAGGACGATATAGCCAATGCTTCTCAGAAAATCGCGGGTAGAGCTCCGGACCGCAGCCTCATCCTCTACTAGCAGAATTGTTTCGCACCCATTAGGAACCGGCTCTTGCCGGACAGGCGGCGGGAAGGACGACGCCTTGGCATTTACACGTGGCAAATAGATCTTGAAGGCCGTACCCAGCCGGGGCTCGCTGTAAACCCATATGTAGCCGCCGCTCTGTTTCACGATGCCGTATACCGTCGCCAGACCGAGGCCCGTGCCCTTGCCTTGTTCTTTTGTGGAATAAAACGGTTCGAAGATGTGATTGATATGTTGAGAGCTGATGCCATCTCCGGTATCAGAGACGCTGAGCAAAACGTAGTTACCCGCAGGTACCATGCTGTGGCGGCGCAGGTAAATCTCGTCGAGGTGGACCGCCGAGGATTCGATAGTGAGCTTACCGCCACGTGGCATGGCGTCCCGGGCATTGGCGGCGAGATTCATCACGATCTGCTCCAGTTGTACGGGATCGGCCTTGACCATTCCGAGTTGTTCACCAGGCATAAATTTGAGTTCGATGTCCTCGCCGATAAGGCGGGGCAGCATCTTAACTATTTCCTGAATCACGTGATTGAGGTCAAGAAGTTGCAGGGCCTGAACCTGCTTGCGCCCAAAGGCCAGCAGTTGACGCGTGAGCTCGGCAGCACGACGAGACGCGGTCTGGATTTCGAGAACATGCCTGCGCAAAGGATGTTCCTGAGCCAGAGAGTCCAGAGTCATTTCTGCATTGGCACTGATGACCATCAGCAGGTTATTGAAATCGTGAGCCACTCCGCCGGCGAGTTTGCCGACCGCATCCATACGCTGCGAGCTGTGCAGCTGAGCTTCAAGGCGTCGGCGCTCGGTTATATCGCGGTCGTTGGAGATGAAATGGGTGATCTTTCCTGCATTGTCATGGAGCGGGGTAATGGTCTTTTCTGCGTAGAACACTTCACCGTTCTTTTTACGGTTTGCGAGCACCCCGCGAAACACTTCTCCCGCCAGAACCGTCTCCCACAGCTCCCGGTAAAGACTGGGAAGCTGATGCCCTGATTTCAGGATGCGGGGGGTGCGGCCAATCGCTTCTTTGCGCGAATACCCGGTCAGAGTTTCAAATGCAGGATTAACGTACTCGATAATGCCAGAACGATCGGTGATGATGACGAGATCGGCCGAACGCTCAACCGCACGGGAGACTTTGCGCAGCATATTCTCCGCGCGTTGACGCTGGCGCTCTTTGCAATAGAGGTCAATGGCGCACTGCACATTGCGCGTCAGCGAGGCGTGATCGAGCTTGGACTTTTCGACGAATCCACTGGCGCCGGCTTTGATGGCGGCATCGGATGCAACCTCATCGACGTGATCGCTGAGAAACACTACCGGGACGCGGGCGCCTTCCTTCCGCAAATCGCGAATCAGGCGCAGAGCGGTGCCCTCGCCGGGAGTGAAGTTGCAAAGCAGCAGGTCAAAAGTTGTGTGCCGCATGCACTCCAGGGCATGATCTGAGTTCAAAGCGTGCTGAAGACTCACATGGCCATTACCATTTCGCTCCAGCAGGTTGCGCAAGTAATCAGCATCGGTTGGGCTCTGGCTGACCAGCAATAATTGCATCTGAACGCTAGCCACATCGGTATGGGCGGCAGTTGCCATATTGGTCGGGTTCCATTGGTAACATCGGTTCAAGGTCGGCAAGTACCTGAAAACGGGCATCGGGAGAGAGGGAAAAGACTGCCCAGCGGTTCATAAAGGGAAGGGTACAATTTCAGGAGAGCAGCGACTCGGGTGAACGAGTTTCTGAGACACCCCCAGCCCTCCTGAATCCTCCACGCAAGCCCATACATCCGTTATTCTAGTAATCAGTTATGTCAACGAGTACGAAGACCGAGATCAACGGTTCAGCCAACCTGTTGGAAACAAACAAAGAAGAACGAGACCGCATTTTCGAGCCATTCCGGCAATGGGGATATCTTGAGTCCGACCTCGATCCCTTAGGCTTTCTGCCGCCGCAGCCGCATCCTGAACTACAGGTTAAAAACGAACTGGCCCGTTCGGCGCGAGCAGCCTATTGCGGGACAGTTGGATTGGAATTCGGCCATATCGCGGACCCGGAACGCCGCCGATGGCTGCAGGAAAAGATGGAAGGACCGCAGGATGAAGTGGACCAGCAGCACATTCTGGAGCAGCTCATACGGGCAGATTTGTTCGAGCAGGTCCTGCAGCAGCGATACCTCGGGAACAAGCGGTTCTCGCTGGAGGGCGTGACAGCGCTGATTCCCTTAGTGGATGAGATCGTGGAAGCCGCAGCACAACGCGGAGCCGTGGAATTGGTAATGGGCATGAGCCATCGTGGGCGACTGAATGTGATTGTGCAAGTGGCACGACGGCCAGCGGAAGAGGTTTTTGCCGGATTTGAAGACGTTGATCCGCGGAGCGTATTAGGCAGCGGTGATGTGAAATACCACATGGGCGCGACCGGGGAGTACCCGACGCGTGACGGCGGGCATGTGCATGTTCATCTGGTATCGAATCCCAGTCACCTGGAGGCGGTGGATCCGGTAACGGTCGGTCGGACGCGAGCCAAGCAGGACCGGGCAGGTGAGGATGGAGAAAAGAAGTTTTTGCCATTGCTGGTTCATGGAGACGCGGCGTTTGCCGGTCAGGGTCTGCTTTCAGAAGTCCTGAACATGTCCGATTTGAAGGGTTACACGGTTGGCGGCACCATCCATATCATCGCCAACAATCTGCTCGGCTTTACCACGGCTTACAGCGAAGAGCATTCGGCACGATTTTCAGCGCAAACCGCGCGCAGACAGGACATACCGATTTTCCACGTCAATGCAGAAGATGTAGACGCAGTGGTGAGGATCGGCCGCATCGCGTTGGATTATCGCTACACATTCTCGAGTGACGTGGTGATCGACCTGGTTGGCTACCGGCGTCATGGACACAGCGAAGTAGATGATCCAACGGTGACGCAACCTTTGTTGTACAAGGCGATTAAGGAGCACCCGCCTTTGTGGGAAATCTACGCTGGAGACAACGGCCTGGACGACGCGCCGGCACTGGCCACAGCGGTGCGGGCGGAGTATGAAGCAGCGCAAAAAGAAGCCGGAACACTGACCAAGAAGCCTTCGCTCCGGGAACTGCCCTGGTACTGGAATGAATTTTATGGAGGCCCCCATAAAGCGCAGTACGAAGTGGAAACGGCCGTCAATAATGAGGAACTGCAACAGATCGGCGAAAGGTTGGTAAGTTATCCGCCCAGTTTTCATATCCACCCCAAGGTGAAGAAGTTGCTGGAACAGCGGGCCGAGATGACGCAGGGTAAAAGGGCAGTCGATTACGGGATGGCAGAAGCATTGGCTTTTGGCAGCCTGGTAAAAGCGGGAGTTCCGGTGCGCCTGACGGGACAGGACAGCCGGCGCGGTACCTTCAATCAGCGTCACTCCGTGCTGCTCGACATCGAGAACGAGCAGGAGTACGTTCCGCTGCAGCATGTTTCAGAGCCCCAAGCGCGCTGCGAGATTTATAACTCCCCGCTTTCCGAGCCGGGCGTGATTGGCTTTGAATATGGTTACAGCCGCGATTATCCGGAAGCGCTGGTGCTATGGGAAGCGCAGTTTGGCGACTTCGCAAATGTCGGCCAGGCTGTAATCGATCAATTCGTGAGCGCGGGTGAAGATAAATGGGGCCTGCTGTCAGGTTTGGTGCTATTGCTTCCGCACGGTTACGAAGGGCAAGGACCGGAGCACTCAAGCGCGCGTATCGAACGCTTTCTGCAGCTGGCCGCGCGAGACAATCTGCAGATATGCCAGCCCTCGACGGCAGCACAATATTTTCATCTTTTGCGACGGCAGGGGCTACGGCACTGGCGCAAACCGCTGGTCGTGTTTACACCAAAGAGCATGCTGCGTCATCCGGACGCTTCATCACCGATTTCTGACTTCAGCAGCGGAAGATTTCACAATGTGATTGCCGACTCCGAAGTGAGTGATGCGAGCCGGGTGCTGGTCTGCACCGGCAAGATCGGTCATGAACTGCGAGCGGAGCGCAAGAACAGGAAAGACACTACTACCGCCATCATTTCCCTTGAACAGCTGTTTCCGTTCCCGGACAAGGGACTGAGCGAAGCATTGGCGCAACACCCGAATGCGCGTGACATCGTTTGGGTGCAGGAGGAGCCGGCCAATATGGGAGCGCTGTTTTATATGCTGCCCCGCCTGCGGCACATCTCCGGCGGACGCTCGGTGCTTTCGGTCAAGCGTTCTGCCAGCGCAAGCCCCTCTACAGGCTCGGCCAAGGCGCATGAAGTCGAACAGAAAACGCTGTTAAAGCTGGCCTTTCGAAACGGACAATGACGTTATCTCAAGCAAACCGGTTAAAATGGAGTCTGACAAATTCCTAATCAGGAGCGATATCGAATGTCCGCACCAAGCCGCAGGCCAGAGATCCGGCGCCGCCGAACACGCCAGGAAAAAATCCAGAAACTTAAGAAGCGCCACGCCGCAGCCGCAAATGATGCGGATCGCACGCGCCTGGCTGCTAAGCTGCACCGCCTGTCACTGAATTCACCCGGGATTCCTTTGCTCAAGTAATCACGGACCGACGGTTTGTTTGAGCTTCACCGTCCGAATCCGGCCCCGGCCCCCAATTTCTTCATAGGCAGCTATCAACTGCTCGGCGGAAGCGTCCCAGGAGAATTTTTGCGCCTGGGCGTAACCGCGCTGTTTCAGCTTTTCACGTAACACCTGGTCAACCAGCACGCGATGAAGAGCGCGCATGATCTCGAACACGTTCTCGGGATTGACCAGCACCGCGGCGCTGCCCACGACTTCCGGAAGAGACGAGGTATTGGAGGTTACGACCGGCGTGCCGTGGGCCATGGCCTCGACCGGCGGCAGGCCGAATCCCTCATACAAAGACGGGAACACAAAAACCTTGGCAGCGTCGTAGAAGATTCGCAGGACCTCGATCGGTACAAAGCCCATGAATCTCACGTCATTCTGGACGCCGCCGCGAATGACGGTACGGCGCAGATCGGGATGCTTGCTCAGTTCGTCGCCAATAATGATCAGCTTGAGGCCGGGAAACTTCCCTTCCTTCTCGAGCGCGGCTTTCAGCGCAGAAAAGGCTTCAATGATGCGAACCACGTTCTTGTGTGGGCTGATACGCCCGGCATAAAGCAGGAAGTCCTGATTGATCAGGTAACGTTCGGCGAGCACCTGGCGGTCCTGCTCGGTTGCGTGTCCGCGCAGAAAGCGTTCATCGATTGCGTTGTAGATCACCTGGATGCGGCTGGCGGGAATGCCGAAGATTTTTTCAACCTCACTTTTGGTGAACTTTGAGACTGCGAATATCCGGTCGGCATGACGCAGGACCCGTCCCGTGAGCTGAAAGTGCATGGAGCGGCGAAGGCTGGAGCGATCATGCGTGCGGTACATGTGCTCAAGCAGGTCATGCACCGTAACTACGTACCGACAGGGCAGACTGCGCGGCGCCCAGAAAAGATGGGGAATGTGCACCAGATCGCAGCGCATTCTCTGCAGCAGATTGCGGCATTCAAGGTATCCGGAAACAGAGGTATCGTTTTTGTCGAACGGTTGGCCTCGAAAATTCTCCGGTAGTGGCCCGATTTCGGCTATCTTTTCTGCCGACCCCAGCAGCATGTATTCATTGTTGCGGTCCAGGCGGGCAAGCGCGCGAACAATGTTACGAGTGTAAGTTCCGACGCCGAAGTCGGTCATGCGCCGGATGTCGATTGCAATTCGCACGGAAATTTAATCCCAGAACGGGCGGCTAAACCCTGGCTTCCGCCTGCGCTTTGGCACGGCGCTCGGCGTAGAGCGGAAACGCCTCTGCTAGTTCGAAAACCTGTCGACGAATACTTTGAAGAACCGCCGCATCGCTGCGTTCCCGTAAGGCTTTAGAAATCCAGCTTCCGATCTGCCGCATCTCCGGTTCCTTCATCCCGCGCGTGGTCAGGGCAGGAGTGCCGATGCGAATACCGCTCGGCTTAAGGGGTGGGTTGGTATCGAACGGAATGGCGTTCTTGTTCACGG
Organism: Acidobacteriota bacterium; assembly: GCA_003224855.1. Lineage (GTDB taxonomy): Bacteria > Acidobacteriota > Terriglobia > Terriglobales > Acidobacteriaceae > Gp1-AA142. The sequence continues at coordinate 22,095 of QHZY01000041.1, forward strand.
TGATTCCAGCTTCGCCGAGAGCTTTCTCTGCTTCACTGCCCAGCATGCCCTGCGAGAAGACGTCCACCAGCATGAGGTGAGTGTCAGTACCGCCGGAGATGATGCGGAAACCCTGCGCGGACAGAGCATCCGCCAGTACGCGCGCGTTAGCGACCACCTGGCGAGCGTAGTCCCTAAATTCTGGTTGCATAGCCTCCAGAAAGCACACCGCTTTCGCAGCCATGATATGGACTAACGGACCGCCCTGCATACCTGGAAAGACGGTTTTGTCGATAGCGGCGGCGAACTCCTGCTTGCTCAGAATCAAGCCCGAACGTGGTCCGCGCAGAGTCTTATGCGTAGTAGTGGTTACGATTTGCGCGTGTGGCACTGGGGAAGGATGAACTCCTCCGGCGACCAGTCCAGCAAAGTGCGCCATGTCCACCAGATAGAGCGCACCCACCTTGTCGGCAATCTGGCGCATGCGAGCGAAGTCGATAATTCGCGGGTATGCGCTTCCGCCGCCGATAATGAGCTTCGGTCGTTCCTTTTCCGCGAGTTTTTCCAGATCACCATAATCGATGGTTTCGGTCTCTTTAGTGACACCGTAAGGAACTATGCGGTAAGTCTTCCCCGAAAAGTTCAGGTGGTGCCCGTGCGTGAGATGTCCACCGTGGGCAAGGTTCAGCCCCAGGATGGTATCGCCGGGCTGGATGATTGCCGAATAGGCAGCCATATTCGCCTGCGAACCGGCGTGCGGTTGCACGTTGGCATGCTCGGCGCCAAAGAGCTGCTTCGCGCGATCACGCGCCAGATTTTCGATAACGTCTGTGAGTTGTTATTCAGCCTGCAGGCGACGGTAAACATTCTGATTGTATCGCTCCATGTGGCGTCCGGGCGAAGCCAGAGCGGAGAACCCGAATTGCTGGTACAGACCAGGGCATCGCGCGTGGCCAAACCCCATCGCCTGAGATGTTGCAGCTGTGGATACGCCATGATGCACTCCATCAGCCACTTGCCTAGCCCCCTGCCGCGAAAGCCATCCACCACAAACACGTCCGCAATGTAGGCGTAAGTGGCGAAGTCCGAGATCACACGAGCGAATCCGACCTGCTGCTGTTGCTGATAAATATCGAAGCAGAGCGAGTTCTGGATGGACCGAGCTACTACATCGCGGGGAATACCTGCAGCCCAATAAGAATCGGCCAGAAAATTATGGATGACGTCCAGATCCAAAGCGTCACGATTGGTGCTGATTGCGAACTCACCACGAAGTGATTCGAATGCGGGCAAATCCATGCGCGACATTCTAACTCTGGGCGCTCATGCAATCAGGCAAACGCACCGCTCAAAAATCTGGCCAGATGCCAGCCGTCGAGATACTTGTATGGGGCTTCGCCGGTAGTGTAGTGCCCGCAGGGCAGCACGACCACCTTATGATCGAGGCCGTAGCGGGCAAATTCGTTGACCACCTGGCGCGAAAATTCCGGCAGAAAAGTAAGGTCATACGCTGCGTAGATAATCAGCGACTTCCGTGGCCAGCGCGCATACTGCTCGAAATAGGACATCGGACTGATGGCAGCCCACAGGCCCCGCAAGCGCTCAAGGTCGATATGCGGCTCCAGGCCTTCACGTATGTGGCGGGTCGATTGTCCATGCCACACAACATCTGCAAAATAGGTCGAAGCGTGATTAAACGCGGCTACACGGATGCGTGCATCGTGGGCCGCAGCCAGAAAGGCATAGCAGGAGCCGAGGCTGGTTCCGACGATGCCAAGCCGGTTATAGCCTTGCTGTTCAAGCCAGTCGAGGCAGCAGCGAACGTCGATCACGCCTTGCCGGCAGGCATCCAGCGTACGGCCGATGTTGGCCGAGACTGCATAATCCGCGCGGTGCACGCCGGTCGGACGGCGAACGTCGTGATAAGGCATGCTCAAGCGCAAAACAGCGATCCCGAGCAGGTTGAGGAGGCGACACAATCCCACGTAAGAAATTGCATCCGAATTCCAGTGCGGCAACAGAACCACGGCACGACGACCTCGCGAGGGAAACCAGCGGGCATTCGCGAGATTATTTTCGGGATACTCGGTTTTCACCGGAGAAGTAAAACGCAGGAAGCTGGCGTGGGTGCCCTTTACTTTCGACTCGAGTTGCGGATCAGGGATCTCGCGTGTACTGCAAACTTCTACTTCACGCCGCTCCAGACGGAAGTCTTCAGGACGCCGGTAGCTGAAGAATTCATCGCTTGATTTAACTGCGCGCAGATTGTAATCGCGTAAATGATCTTCACAGTCGGCTGGAACCAAGCCGGGGGGATGACCATTGCGACACGGCCACTGCTGAGTCCACTCAATTCCGAAATCAAGCGGACGCACGATTCGATTATTGTCCACCGAAGTGAGGCGTGTTTCCCAGCCTTCCATCCAGCGGCCATAACGTGAGAGCATCAACAACAGACTACCGCAGGATTCAGGCTCGGCACACCAGGCAGCAGCGAATTGCACGCGCTGGAGGCCCATCGCGCAAACCTCAGGAGTGAACGGGCGCCGCTAGCGTGGTTGTATAAGGTTAAGAAGGTACCTGCGGGAAGAAATAGTCTGCGGGGTTACCGGACATATCTCGCGGCCACGGGTCCGGTTTGGCGCATCGAGCTTAGCCCGCTTACGCAAACCTCGAACCCGCTGCAGCGAAAGTAGTCCAAATCTGGTTTGAATCGCGAACCTACATCCCGTAGGTGCCGGTAGCGGGATCGCGCCTGCCGGAGATTGAATCCTGAATTTTTTGCCGTGTTTCCTCACCGCTGGCCGGTGCGAGCAACATGCCAACTCCGACACCGATACCTACGCCGATCAAAACCGCCAGTCCGGTATTCAGTCCCGAGTGGTCCTCGCCCCGGATCACGTCTGTCGCCCGGCTCACCCGGTCTGAGGCTTCGTCATAGGTGTCGCGCGCCCGCCCTCGCAGATCATCTACGCTATCGGAAAGGCGATCCCGCATCGAATCAAGTAGATAAAGTCCAGTTCCCAGCAGAACATTGGTGAGAATATTTTCCTTGCGCATTTTCATGGTGATTAGTCCTCCGTCGCTGAAATTGTAGCTTATGGAGATGCGGAAAATTGCACTGGCGTTGGCGTCAGTTAGAAGGATCGGAACTAATTGGGAAAGGTTTCCGGCTGGGAACGCTACTTCAGGCCTTCCACCAAATACAGATCGGCCAGCATGCGATGGTATCCGTAAACGCAAGTCTTTGCGTCGGGGGTGAGCAGGATGGGCCCGATATTCTCTACCCCGGCCGGATCGGACGGCATGAGCTGCCGCCACAATGTGCGCTTGCCTGTTTTTAGGTCTAACGAGAAGACGCGAGTCGGCAACTCTCCTGGCTGATAAACATAGAGTGAACCACTATCGGCGCTCCAGGTGATGGGCTGTTCACCGGGATTCAATCCGGGGACGGGTTTCGGATCGCCGCCATTTACGGGATAGATGTAGCCATTCTGGTCTGGCCCGATACCTGCTACCCATTGCGAGTCGGGAGATATGGAGAAAGCCGTTCCATGAACGCCCTCCGGCGTAATGGCGTGGCTTTTATTAGAAGCAAGGTCGAGCACATAGAGCCGCACGCCTTTGTTGGGCTCGTTTCCAGAGAACAATATGCGCTTCTGATCGGGAAACCAGCGCGCCCAGCTGTGATTGATATTGTCCTTGGTCAGCTCCCGCTGCTCGCCGGCACCGGTCGCTAACAGTCGGAGCTGAGAGGGCGAGCCCTGCGTCTGTGCAATCGCCCACTTCTGATCAGGGGACAAACTTACCGCGCCACCCTCGCCCAAAAGCACCGCGGGCGATCCATCGGTTTTGCGGAAATATACAGCATAGGTAAAGCCGCCTGATTTTGAGTAGTCAAGCGCGCCGCCGCCACCTTCTTCATCGAACAGCAGAGTTTTCCCATCCGCCGACAAGTCCGCCGGATAGGAGTAATCCAGCCAGGAAAGCTCCCGTTCTTTGGATTCCGTGCCCACCAGACCCATCAGTTCGCGCCGCCAGCTGGCTCGCATCAGAAGCACGCGGCCGTCTTTCGCGATATCAAGCAGCATCAGGGCGCCCGGAAGACGCAGCACCATGCGGACTTTGCCGTCCAGAGTGGTGGCGTAAAGCGTTCGATCGGTGCCGGTTTTGCTGGCGGTAAACCAGATTTCGCTTCCATCGGGGGACCACGCAAGACCCTGCGCCGTGAACCATTCGCCGGTCAGATTCTTCTTGTTGCCTTGAAGATCGACCACCGCGAGCGAGCCACTGTCATCGCCCTGGATGGGGTGATCCAGGAAAGCGATCAGATTGCCTTTCGGCGAAAAGCGCGGATGCCCGATCCAGCCTCCCGTCAGGTACACCGGTTTGCCCACCGGATATTCCAGGCGGTTTCGTCCGTCGTAGTCACGGACGATCGCCAGATTAGTACCGTCGGGAGCCCAATCGGCCCACTGCACATGCTCCAAAACTTCGCGCGGAGCGCCGCCGGCCAGCGGCGCGCGAGCCAGCGTCCCCATCGTGACCCACGTTCCAATGGCCTTGCTGTTCAGCAGCACAGCCATTTCGGCAGCACTGGAAATCGACATCAGCTGGGTGCGCGCCAGACCCATGGAACGCGACTCCGGCGCTTCCGGCCGTGCAGTAAAGACGTCCACCGGATTCCCCTGCCAGGCCGCGCTGTAGAGAATGGTCTGGCCATCAGGCGCAAAGCGTGCCGAACGTATGCTGCCGCGTCGAAAAGTCAGTTGACGATACATCGGAGGAGCGAATGGCTTGGCGCGTGAAAAGTAAGTGCCTGCATAAAACGCCAATGCAGTTGCGAGCAGCGCGAACAGAGCGAATAAAGCCTTGCGAGAATTCTTTGGGTCGGGTGCAGATGATGGCAGCACAATCCTGGTACTCGAGGTTTGCTGCGCCTCTTCGGAGACAGTCGCCGTGCGGGAGGATTCGATGGAGCGCTTGAGCCGTTTGAGATCCGCACGCATTTCAGCGGCCGTCTGGCAACGCATGTCGCGATCTTTTTCGAGCGCCTTGCTGATGATCTCTTCCAGTTTGAGTGGAATGTCCGGATTCAGACGTGCCGGCGGACTAGGAGCGCGGTTCAGAATCGCTTCTGTGATTACAGCCGATGTTTCGCCGCGGAACGGCACTATCCCGGTAACCATTTCGTAGAGCACAACCCCGAAGGAAAACAGATCGGTGCGGCCATCCAGTTCCTTGCCGCGCAATTGTTCGGGCGACATGTAGGAGACCGTGCCTACCGCAGTGCCCGGGCTGGTGAGGTCGAGCGCGGTGATATCGGCGCGGGTTTGCGAATCGCCGCCCGCCGGCTTCATGGCTTGCGCAATCTTTGCCAGACCGAAATCCAGAACCTTGGCATTGCCACGATCGGTAACAAAGATGTTGGCCGGCTTGATGTCGCGATGAACAATGCCTTTGGCATGAGCTGCGTCGAGAGCATCGGCGACTTCAATGCCCAGGTTCAGCACGCGATCCAGATCGAGTGGGCGATTCTGAATCAGGTGTTTGAGCGTCTGCCCACTCATGTATTCCATAACGATGAACAGCTTGCCTTCGTGATCACCGATCTCGTGGACGGTGCAGATATTGGGATGATTGAGCGCTGAGGCGGCGCGCGCTTCGCGTCGGAAGCGTTCGAGCGATTGGGGATCCTCGGCTGTTTCTTCGGAGAGAAACTTCAAGGCAACAAAGCGGCCCAGCTGTGTGTCTTCAGCCTTGAAAACCAGGCCCATGCCGCCGCCGCCAAGCACGTCGACGACGCGGTAGTGAGAAATGGTCTGTCCTATCAGGGTTGGTTGTGTTGCGGGCATTGGGCGGCTAAATCTTAGGTTGAAGGCCCGTCCTTAGTCAACAATCAGCTGTGTCGACTCGTTTCCAGGACAAGAGTTGGTACGGGCAACTCTCGTTTTGCGATTGAGGTGTTAACGGGCGCTCTTACTCCGACTCCGTCGTGATCTGAAAATGCGATCACCGCTAACGCTCTTCTGCCACTCGGGCCTAGAAAGTTCTTTGTATAGCTTAAAGCAGCCAAAGCTATGAACAACAAATGGTCTACAAACCGCCTTAGCTATCCTCCTTGAATTGCTTTGCCCCTGTGCAAAAGAGCTCCGGGTCCTCTGCGTCGTGCGCGTCACCAGCATCTTCCCCGGCTTCATTGTTCAGCTTCACCTCCTGCTGCTGATTGTCTATGGGCCGCTTCGGTCCATTTGCTTTAGACAACTCGGCGAAACGCTGCTCCAAAATTTCCAACCGAGCTAACTTTTCTGCTACGCCCCACAGTCGTTCATATTGCTTCGAAAGGTGTTCGAAAGCGATTGCCTCATGTGAGCTTATTTCCCCTCTGAGGACGAGCCGCATTACCTCCAAGGTCTTGTCGCGTAACTCCGCAATGGACATCCTCTCAGGAAGTTCGACCGGATCCAAAATGCGACGCCGGTTGCGTTTCCCGCCCTCTTGTCCTAGTCTGCGAGCCTCGCCGGGATACCGATGAAAATGGCATAGCCCGTCAGCGCCGGCTGCCGCGCCGCAGGGTTGTCCGGATTTTTTTGTCTCTCTGCAAGCCGTCATTTTCCTTCCTCCCAGACCTAATCACCTCGACAGAAACCATCGCGGGTCGTTGATGCCGCTTGAGCGCCGTCAGGATTTGTGTTCTGCGGAATCTCTCGACCACATTGAGAGCATCGATCCGAAGGATCCTCGATTACCTTAATCTCTGTTTGCTGCTCGGGAGCGATCTCGAGCAGGTGTTTGCGCTGTAGCAAAATCCCGCGCATGAGACGATCGACGCCTGAAAAATACGATTTGGGCAACGATGCACCGAACGCATAGCGATTCTTAACGATCCGATAGGCCTCTTGCACGAGCGGCAGCAGGAGGTCGATTTCTGCGAGATGCTCGTGGTCAATTTGGAGCAGCTCAGTGTCTTCATTCTTGGGTTCATCGAAATCGTTGCCGCAATCCCCACATATCGTCCCGATGATTACCCTTATGGTCGTCTTTTCGTGTGCTCCCGACAGCAGCGCTTGTTGATGCTTAATTGTCGAAACTATTTGTCGTGCGCAGCTGGTTAGCCGTTCGCCAACGGTGTTATAGACGGTCTTCTGAAAATGTGAAATTGCCACTGCGCGCAGAAGCTCAGCAGCTTCTTGGTTTAGCGTACGCAAGGCGTATGTCGCCGTTCGAAACTGCTCAACGTACTGAGGACGAAGTGACGTACTCGATTTGCGTCGCATAATTTAGCTTCCCAAATGCATTGATTCTTTAGTTTTCACCAACTGCCCCAACCTTCAGTGCGCATTTCCAAGCAGGGCCCCAGCCGGAGGAGGTTGCTGAGTACTCGATTTCGGTCCGGGCAGCCACTACTTTTCTGCTCCAGCTCCTGCATCTCGAGGCAGCGCGCGCTTGCGAGAAACGGCCCAAGAATTCGTACAAACGATAGAGGTGAAAGGAATGATCTGGAACGCGAGTTAGATGGGCAAAAGCCAGACCGTTTTACGAGTACAACGCGGAGAGAGTCTGATGTCGTGCCAGAGCACGATTTGCCGGGGTTCAATTCGCAAACAAACCTCAAAAGACTGCCCGTTGCCACGTTCGCATTCAGCGAACAGCTCGGGGCGGCGAGTTTATTCGGTGTTGGACCACCGCTCGCCTAGCTGGACGGGAATCCAGCGCAAGCTGCCGTAAGTTTGTATCGCATTGCGAATCGTGCGCAAGTGCCACAATTGATTCCGTCCTTATGCGACTCGCTCTTAGTGGTCTTGGGCGAGGAGGTTGTTTTCTGAGCGCATCGGAAGAGCTGGACAGTTAACTTGGGTTGGCCTTTGCCGCCGTGTTTTCGCAACGAGAGTTAATTCCGAAGGAGACGCGCTAACGCAACAGTGCTTTGATGCTCGGGAGTGATGAAGAACCACATAGGCTAGCTCTTCCGTTCATTTAAAATTATGATTTGGTTAAAGGGCGCCCGATGAAGGGATGAAGAAATTTACTTCCTCTTTATTCGAACTCCGCGCCCTTGCGGAGCACGGATCGGCCCGTTCCGAAGAATAGGTTCTTTACGAGTTGCTGCGAAATGGTCGAGGCTCCGCGAGTTCGACCACCATCGTAACTGTCTTCGGCAGCGATTTGGATCTGGTGCCAATCGAACCCGTGGTGCGCGGGTCTTCCGCTGTGATGGCAGCATGCTGCAGATCGGGCGCGATTTGACTAGCGGAATGAACCTGTAGCGTTTGCGATAAGGTCTTTGGTGAAGCCAGGCCTGCAGCCGGCGTCCGATGTGCACCGCGGTCGACGGTGGCTCGATCCACCGTGCAGCCAGAAGGCTCAGCGCGGCAAGCGACCACGCAACCACTGCACCAATGACAGCCAGCGCAGAAAAGTTCGAAGGAGATCCCTCCGAAGCAGGACATTGCTTTTTGTGGCCTCGCAGTCACCCTTCAGGATAATAGCCTTCGATTGGCTTTTGATTTCCCGACTTCTGCTGCACGCGTGCAAAAGCCTTTCCATTCAAATACATTGGCACACTGATCTCCGCGTGACCGTAAAGGAGTGCTATTTTGCATCTCAACGCGCTATACTCCCGACGCATGCTGATCGACACGTCCTTTGACTTCAGGACTGCTGAAGTTGGTGAGTTCGTCCTTTGTAGCGACACAGTCATTCCCTCGTTCACGAGATGGGTTTCGCTGAGGCGCATCACCGAACTGTTCACTGAGGAAGAAAACGAAGCGTTCAGGACAATCGGCTACACGATCGGCGGGATGATGGTGTTCCCGGGGAACCGGATCGATCGCAAGATGACCATCAACGGCGCTCGCGGGTGCAATAGGAAGATCGCGGACCGGTTCGATCTCACCCTCGAGTGCATTCGTCGGCACTATCTTGTCCAGCGCAGCCCTCTCGGCGAGACGCTGGCCAGGTACCGCGAGTTTTTCGCATTTTCGAGAACTTCAAAGGGTACGTCGAATTTTTCATGTTACAGGACCTAGTCACCAAAGACTGCTCCGAGGTGAGATTCTTCATGCCGTTCGATGACTTCAATCTTCCAGCGGTGCCAACAGATCGAGACACGTACAACGAGTATCGACGCCTCAGTATGGAGTTCATCGAAGCCAGAAACCTTCGGATCGGCGGATATTCCGCCCTTCCTAATGACTTTGCCGGACAAGGGCAAAACTAGCCCGCCGAATGCGTGTATTTTCGAACGGTTGCGCCTCCCTAATCGCCGCCCCAAGCGTCGTATGCAAAAGAATTGAATTTTGGGTTCTCCCGACCTAACATGGCGTGCCGAGGAATGGAGGTCGTCGAAATTGATCGGTGAGACCATCTCGCACTACCGTGTCATCGAGAAGCTGGGCGGTGGTGGCATGGGTGTCGTGTATAAGGCTGAGGACATAAAACTGCACCGCGCTGTCGCCTTGAAGTTTTTACCGGATCAAGTAGCCACAGATGAGCAAACCTTAGCTCGTTTTCAGCGCGAAGCGCAAGCTGCTTCCGCACTGAATCACCCGAATATCTGCACCATCTACGAGGTCAGCGAACATAATGGTCAGCCCTTCATCGTCATGGAATTTTTAGCTGGCGTAACCCTGAAACATCGCATCACCGGCCGCCCGCTCGAAACCGAACTTTTGCTGGAGCTCGGAATCGAGATAGCAGACGCGCTTGATGCTGCCCATTGCGAAGGCATCATCCACCGCGACATCAAACCTGCCAACATCTTCGTAACGAAGCGCGGCCACGCAAAGATTCTAGACTTCGGGTTGGCCAAAGTGATCTCCGTGACCAGCAGGATAGTCGACACGGCCCCCGTGTCGGTTGAAGCGACTGCCGGAGTGAGTGAGGAACACCTAACCAGTCCGGGCGCAGCGCTAGGGACGGTCGCTTACATGTCTCCGGAACAGGTTAGGGCCAAGGAACTGGACGCGCGAACGGACTTGTTTTCCTTTGGAGTTGTGCTTTACGAAATGGCAACCGGCACTTTGCCGTTCCGAGGCGAGAGTTCCGGAATTATTTTCGATGGGATCCTAAATCGTTCCCCTTTACCACCACTAAGATTGAATCCAGATCTTCCGCCTAAGCTGGAGGACATTATTAACCGTGCGCTCGAGAAAGACCGCGATTTACGATATCAGCACGCTTCCGACCTGCGGTCGGAGCTGTTGCGACTGAAGCGAAACACCGACACCGGGCGCGCGATTGCTACGGAGCCGGGCACGACGGCTCTCGCGCAGGGAGTTCCTTCTCAGCCCAGTACACGGCAGTCCGCTATATCAGGCGCCCTTGCGGCTGCCCCGTCCTCTTTATCCAGTGCCGTTAACGGAGTCGAAGCTACAAGGATTGCTCGGCCCAAGATGAGAAGGATTTTGGTTGCCGCCACAATAGTTATTGTCGCAGCAGCTCTGCTCACTGGCTATCTCTACTCGCGTCCCCATTCGGCAAAGCCCCTAACCGAAAAAGACAGTATCGTCCTAGCCGACTTCGAGAACAATACGGGTGAGGCTGTCTTCGACGATGCTCTGAAGCAGGCCTTGGGGGTTGATCTCGAACAGTCACCTTATCTGAACGTACTTTCTGATCGCCGGATGCAAGAAACTCTGCGCCTAATGGGTCGTGGGTCCAGCGACCGGGTAACGCGTGAAATTGCTCAGGAGATTTGCCTTCGAACCGGCAGTAAAGCATTGCTGGCAGGTTCTATTTCCCGCTTCGGTAGTGAGTATAGGATTGGGCTTGAGGCGGTGAACTGTGGCAACGGCGATACGCTCGCCAAGGAGCAAGCCGAAGCACCAGCCAAGGAAGCTGTGCTCAAAGTCTTGAGCAACGTAGCTACCCGACTTCGTAGCAAGCTGGGCGAATCTTTAAGCTCCATCCAGAAATTCAATGTTCCGATTGAGGCAACTACATCGTCGCTGGAGGCGCTTAGGGCCTTCAGCATGGGGGAAAGCACCAGCCGACAAAAGGGAGACGCCGAATCTATTCCGTTCTTTAGGCGTGCCATTGACCTAGATCCCAATTTCGCACTCGCCTATGCCCGCATGGCAGCGGCTTACAGCAACCTCAATCAACCTGGCCTTGCCAGTCAAAACTTGAAGAAAGCATATGAGTTTCGTGACCGAGTCAGTGAGCGCGAGCGATTTCACATCACAGCTGATTACTATGGAATTTCAACCGGCGAGCTAGAAAAGGAAAGCCAAGTTTATGAGCTTTGGATAGAAGGCTACCCGCACGACTACATCCCACACCTCAACCTAGCTGGTAACTTCCTGGCAATTGGCCAACCCGAGAAGGCGATGCCAGAACTCGAGGAGGCGCGCAGGCTTGAACCGAATGACGTGGCCTGCTATGCCAATCTCGCCGCGGTCTTCGTTGAGCTCAATCGCCCGGATGATGCTAAATCCATGGTGGATGAAGCGCTATCGTACAAGCTCGATCATGAACAGCTGCATCTGATGACATATTGGATCGCTTTCCTGCGTGGTGATTCGGCGCTGATGGAGCAGCAGGTTGCATGGGGAGCGGGAAAGCCAGGAGTCGAAGGCGTGCTACTCTCGGTCCAATCCGACACTGAAGCCTATTACGGTCGAACCACCAAAGCACGAGATTTTTTGCGACGTGCTCTGGATTCGGCTGTCCGTGCTGATGCTCGGGAGTCGGCCGCATTGTGGCAGGTAGATGGCGCTCTCCGGGAAGCAGAGCTTGGTAATTCATCGTTAGCCAAACGAGAAGTGATGGCTGCATCGGCCCTCGCCCGGACTCGCGATGTTAAGGTATTGTCGGCCTTGGCTCTGGCGCGGGCCGGCGACACTGCCCGTGCCAAGGTGATAATCGGCCAATTGGAGAAGAGCAACCCGCTGAACACCCTTATCAAATCTTACTGGCTGCCCACACTGAAGGCGGCTATCGAAGTCAACAAAGGAAACTCATCTGAAGCACTTTTGCTTTTGGAGCCCACGGCGCCCTACGAACTGGCAGCCGCTGGCATGGGAATGCTCTACCCAGCATACCTGCGCGGCCACGCCTATCTGATAGCACATGACGGCGCCGCCGCGGCTACCGAATTTCAAAAACTGGTCGATCATAAAGGCCTGGTGTTGAATTCCGTAACCGGCGCTCTGTCGCGACTGCAGCTCGGCCGAGCCTACGCGATGTCTGGCGACACCGGCAAAGCAAAGGCCGCGTATCAGGAGTTCCTGAATCTGTGGAAAGAAGCCGATCGCGATATCCCGATCCTGAAGCAAGCCCAAGCGGAGTACGCGAAGCTCCAGTAAGCGG
>QHZY01000042.1 GCA_003224855.1 Acidobacteriota bacterium
TTCTTCGCGATCGCGCGCAACGATAGCAACCCGCGCACCTCGCCGGGCGAATTCCTGCGCCAGCAGAAATCCCAAGCCACGCGAGCCGCCCGTGATCAGGACACATCGTCCACGGAATTGAAAGCTTCCCCGGTCGCGCACAGCATTAGCGATTGCCGCCGCGGCGACCGCGCTTGCACTCCAGATCAGTCTGTTTTTGAGCACGGCGATTGCTCTCACGGGACTACAGCAGAAAAATGAGATGGGAATTTCCGCGGGCAAGATGCCCGTGGATTGCATCTTTCCACTCTGGGAACATTGTGGGAACGCTGGAATGGTTGAGGGGGTGCTGGGACGGACCTGCAAATACAGCGTTGACAGTTGCGCCACTTGGGATTAAAAGTAAGCATACGAAATATATCGAAAGTGAAAGAAACCACCGCTATGTCACAGCTTAAGTCAGCAAAATCAGCGATGTTGTTTCTCTGCCTGGGAATTGTGGCTGGGTGCGGGAAGCCCAAGCCGGCGCCGGCGAATCAACCGAGTTCGAGCGTCCGTGTAAATGCAGGAGCTGACGCGATTACCATTGAAACGCCGGTTTCGCGTTTTGTGCTGTTGCCGAGCGGTTATCTGCAAGCAAGCTTAATAAAGGAAGGTAAGAGTTTAAGTCTTGACCCAGCAAAGCCGGCTCAGGGCTCAGCAGGCGCTGGCCTGGAACTGGCCGCCGCCAAGGTTGCTGACGCAAACGGAAAGCTGGGTAAGCTCGGCAAACGGATTGAGGTCAGCGGGGCGAGCCCGAATTCGGGGCTTAAGCAGACGCTCACGATAGAAGTTTACGATGACTTCCCCCAGGCGGCGATCGTGTCCTCGTCATATCAGAACACTGGATCAACGAATGTTCCGGTTGATTCTGTCTCGCTGGTGGAACGGGAATTGAACGCCACGCTGGCCGACCCGAAAGCTGCGCCTTATGACATGTGGTCTTTCCACGGCGCAAGCATCAAGTGGGGCCAAGATGACGTGCTGAGAATCTCGAAGAGTTTCTCGCAGCAGAACGCATTCGGCGTGCAGGTTGAAACCGAAGGCGACCTGGGACGAGTGGGCGGAGGAATTCCGGTGGTAGCGTTCTGGACGCGCGATGTTGGCGAGGCCATCGGGCACGTTGAGACTCTGCCGCTGGATGTTTCATTACCGGTACGGGCCGAGGCCGATGGGGTTCGCGCCGCCGTGCATCTGTCGCCTAAAACCGATTTGAAGCCGGGAGAAATTTATTCGACGCCGCGCGCCTTTGTCGCAGTTTACTCCGGGGACTTTTATGAGCCGTTGAACATGTGGTCGCGGATGGTGGACCGCGAAGGCCTGACACGCCCGGCAAACAATCCTGAAAATTATGCGATCAGCTGGTGTGGATGGGGATATGAAGAAGATGTCACCCCCAGACAGATGGTGAACACGATTCCGAAATTAAAAGAGCTTGGGATCCACTGGGCCACACTCGACGATCGCTGGTTCGACAACTACGGCGACTGGCAGCCGCGATCCGATACCTTTCCGGCAGATTCGATAAAGAAGATGGTGAAGGACTTCCACGATCAAGGAATCAAAGTGCAGATCTGGTGGCTGCCGCTGGCCGCGGAAGATGGGCACGGGCGCTATGGCAACCATCACTATGTGGTTTCGGACGTCGTAAAACAGCATCCCGACTGGCTGATTCTCGATAAGAACGGCAAGCCCGCACTTATGACGCGCAATCTGCCGGCGCTCTGTCCGGCGGTCCCCGAAGTGCAGGCCTACTATCGCCAGGTGACGGAGCGCTTCATCAAGGACTGGGGCTTCGACGGCCACAAACTGGATAACATTTACTCCACCCCGCTCTGTTACAACCCGAAGCACCATCACAAGTCGCCTATGGATTCGGTCTACGCAATGGGGGAGGTTTACAAAACGATTTTTGAAACTACGCGGGCTTTGAAGCCGGAGAGTGTCACTCAAAGCTGTCCCTGCGGCACGCCGCCCAGCCTGGCATGGTTCCGCTACATGGACCAGGCGGTGACGGCTGATCCGGTGGGTTCCGTGCAGGTGCGCCGGAGAATCAAGATGTATAAAGCGCTGCTGGGGCCGAACTCTGCGGTCTATGGCGATCACGTCGAGCTGACCCGGATCAAATTCATAAAAGGCGGAGACGAGCAGGACGACGGACGCGACTTCGCTTCCACTCTCGGCACCGGAGGAGTGCTGGGCACCAAGTTTACCTGGGACGAAAACCGCCCTAAATTCAAAAACGTAGCACTGACTCCTGAAAAAGAAGCGTACTGGAAAAAATGGACCGGACTCTACAACGATAAAATGCTGTCGCAGGGTACGTTTCTTGATCTGTATGTCACCGGCTATGACCACCCGGAAGGTTATGCCATCGAGAAGAACGGGAAGATGTATTACGGATTTTTCTCATCCGACCAGAAGTTCAGCGGCGAGATCGAACTGCGAGGACTGAAACCCGGCCAATACCACGTGACCGATTACGTAAACGGAAAAGATTACGGCCAGGTGAGCGGGCCAACCGCCCGTATTCATGCGGATTTCACCGAGAATCTGCTGCTGGAGGCAGATCCGGTTTCGGCACACTGATCCCCTGCTTTGCGCTCAACCGCGGTTGTGAAACATACCTGCATTCCGATATAAAGAGCGCGCTGGTGAATCTCTGCCTCTATGCAATCGCCTGAGGGGAACAATTTACTCAACGAAGAACGCCGCCGCGCGATCCTGGAGATGTTGCAGCGGGAAGGGCGGGTGCTGGTGGGGCCGCTGGCGCGGCGCTTCAAGACCTCTCAGGTAACTATTCGTAAGGATCTGGATGCGCTCGAGAGCCACGGACTTATCCATCGCACCCATGGTGGAGCGCTGCCAACCAGGCATGGAGCGCTCGAAGACCCTAGTCTCAGAGAAAAAGAACAACTCAATCGCGATGAAAAGTTGAGAATTGCTGCTGCCGCAGCCGCCATGGTATCGGAAGGCCAGGTAGTAATTCTCGATTCGGGCACCACCACCACCGCTATCGCTCGCGCACTGCGCAGGTTTCGCAATTTGACCATTGTGACCAATGCGGTAAATATCGCCACTGAACTAACCGGATCATCCGTGGAAGTGATTCTTACCGGCGGAACGGTGCGGGCCAACTCATTCTCGCTGGTAGGGCCGATTGCCGAGGAAGCGCTGCGCCGCCTGCACGCTGACATACTGTTTCTAGGCGTGGACGGGTTCGACGTGAGCTATGGCCTGAGCACGCCCAATCTGCTGGAGGCTAAGGTGAACCGGGTGATGGTGGAGGTCGCAACCCAAACGGTGGCGGCCTGCGATTCCAGCAAGTTTGGAAGAAGAAGCTTGTCGCTGATCATTCCGCCCTCGGCGGTACAACACGTCATCACAGATCGCGGAATTCCTGCTCAGGACCTACGCGCGCTCAAGAAGTCCGGCGTGGCTGTGACGCTGGTCTGATTTACTTTGCCGACTCGGCCGGGGTCGTTTGTTGTTTAAGAAAAACGTCCAGAGCCTCCCGGTCTCGAAAGGCTTCGGTTCCGCCTTCTTTTGAGGTTGAATACGCGCCGGCAAGATTGGCGTAAGCCAGGCAATCCTCCAGCCGGGATCCTTTCACGTACTGGTGAATGAATCCCGCGCCAAAGCTGTCACCGGCGCCTACGTCGTCCAGCGGTTTAATAGCCGGCGGGATCAGGCTGACCTGCTCCGATCCTGAGCGGCAGATCGCAGCCGCTGAACCCCGTTTTACGACGACTACCTTCGCCCGATCGGCCAGAAAATTGATGGCCTGTGACAGATCATCAGTGTGGGCAATCTTTTTGGCCTCGCGATCGTTAGGAAGGAACACGTCAACGTACTTCAGCACCTCCAGCAAGTCATGGCCCCACTTGTTGTCCGGATCATCATTGGTGTCGAGCGACGTCGTAAGACCTGCAGCTTTGGCTTGCCTGAATAGCTCGACCATCTGCGGCCTAAGCGCGCGGTGAAGAAAGAAAGACGAAAGATGCAGGTGACGCGCGGATTTAATGTAGTCCATGTCGATATCAGAAAACTGCATCTCGAACATGGTTCCGGGATAGGTGAGGATGTAGCGGTTCTGGGTCTGGGGCAGAATGACAGTCAGTCCGGTCATGGTGCCTGCAGCTCCGCTGACTACGTGCGATATATCCACCGCGGCCTCTGCCAGCCGCTCCAAGGCAATTTTGCCCAGCGGATCCTGTCCCACCTTGGAGACAAAGCCCACGCTGGTCCCGAGTACAGCCAGGTTGTGCGCAAAAATGGCGGAAGAACTTCCCAGGGTCAACGCCATGCGGTTGGCCAGCAACTCGCGATTGAGCTCCATCAGCTTCGGCAAGCCGTAGAGAATCAAATCAAGATTCAGCTCGCCGACGACGCATACTTCGACATTCGACATTCCACGCTCCGCCTGAATGTTATGGATAAATCCTGATGCCCGCCACCACCCGGCTGATAGTCCCGCTCGGGCTCGGATTGTCGGGGCGCAGGCCGGATCGCAGCGATGCAAACAGTCCGAGCAACTGCCCGGTGATTACGTCCACTGGCGGACGGCAATCATCGGGGAATTTCCCGGGCAGATTCAGCCGGATCACATGATCGGCAAGGCCCGCCGTTTTCCCGCCCTGGTCTGGGTCAATGATTATGCGCATGGCCGCGAGTTTCTTGCGCTGGATTTCCTTGAGCAGGTCCATCTCATAGCTGCGCCATTTTGGCTCGCGCGAAAGAAATTGAACGAAAAGAGTATTGCTGTCGATGGCCGTCATGGGCCCGTGACGAAGCCCCAGCGTTGACTGGGCCATGGTGACGACCTGGCCGCCGGTCAGCTCCAGCAATTTGAGCGCAGATTCGTAAGCCACCCCTGCCAGCGCATTTGAGCCGATGAAGCAGGCGCGAGTCAGCTGCTTTTCGGCGATGCCAAAAGCTGTTTCAGGAAACTCAGCGAGCAAGCCTTTTCCGGCGTTAATCATCCATTCGAGAGTTCGCCCATACGCCTCGGCATCATGGATGAACGCCAGATACTGCCCGGCGACCAGCATATTGGTAAACGAACTGGTCATGGCCAGCCCACGGTCATTTACGGCATCATCGAGCAGCAGAGGAAACGCGCGCTCTGGATGTTCGGCGCACACTCGCGCCATCGCCGCCTGGGCGTTGCAGGTAATGACAAGATGTAATGCGCGCGGAAAACGTTCCAGGGCCTGCCGCAGAACCGCGACGCCTTCCGGGCTGTCGCCCGAACGGGAGAAAGAAATGATCAGGTAATCCCGCTGCGGAAACAGATACTGATCTAGTTCAAGTAACAAATCGGTGCTGGGGACAGCCTGTACTTCACATTGCCAGCAGCGGCGCAACAGGACGGCAAGAGAACGTCCGATGTAGTCCGAGCTGCCTGCACCGACCAGCAGCACCGACGGACGTTGCTCTGTAATGCCCGCCTGCTGCAGGAAGGCCTCAATCTCTGGTTTACGTGTTTCGCAGAGTTCAAACGTCCGCTTCCAGGTCTCGGGCTGCTGAAAAATCTCCGCGGCAGTGTGCGTGACGCCCTTCAACTCCTTTTCCTGCTGGTTGAGCTCCAGGATTTGCTGCAGCGGGTTGGCCAGGATCTTCGCCATCTCTAATTCCGTGGTTTGTATTGTGCGAAGATCTTCTCCGCGTTAAGGTGGTAGACCTTCTTGAGCACCGGGTCGGGCAAATCGAGACCAGAAATTGTCCACCGTCCCTGACCGGGCGCACCCCAGTAATCAAAACTTTCGTCTGCCGTCTCCAGCCAGCGGAAATTGTTGCGGTACATCTCCAGCTCCGGGCCGTTATCGCTGCCGAACATGATGCGATCCTGAAAATCGATGAACAGCTTGCGCGCACGACGAGGCTGGCGGCCCAGTTCCGCTTCGCGGGCGCCGAACTCGGCGTACACGTTAGGATGCTGCTTCAGCATCTGCTCGACCCAGTCAAGATTTTCCGGCCAGCCCATGTGCAGAGACACAAAGATCGTGTTCGGATGCCGGGCAAAAACTCGATTACGCGCTTCCAGCAGAGACTCCAGGCCAGGGTACTCCGATCCGTAGAAGCTCCAGTCCGGGTGCTCGATAAGCTCCTCATAACGTTCATTCTTGCCGTCGATCGGATGGAAAAAAGCTTCCGGATCGCCCGAGTGAATGGAGATCGGAATCCCAAGCCGGCCGCACTCTTCCCATATGGGATCGAGCCGCGGATCGTCGATGGCCAGCAGCTTGCCCGATTTCTCACGCACGCCCAGGCCGAAGTCTTTCAAAATCTTCAAGCCGCGCGCCCCGCGCCGCACGCTAGCGTCGATCTGCTGGATCGTGTTCTGCGCAAAGTTCGGATCGTCGATCCTGCTCCAGTCAATTTGTGTAAATACGATGAAGCGCCCGGGGTAGGGCTTTACCATCTCGTCAATTACGCCTTGCAGCTTGTCTCCCCACATACCGGTGAGAATGACGATGGTTCGGACGTTCAGTTCGTCCATTCGCTTGAGCAATTCTGCAGGAGGGACACGGTCTTCGATGCGCATGGCATCGTTCACGTGCTGGTGCATGTCGATCACAGGAAAGCGCGCGCGCTTCACTTCATGCGCGGACGCATGCAGCATGGATTGCGGCTGGAAATCGCGCAACAGAAGGGTCTTTTTCTGTTCGGCATTCTCGGCCGACTTATAGCCGATCTGCTGCGCAAGGAAATAAGCGGGAATCGCAAGCGCCATCGCGATTGCGACAAAGCGACTCGCCCATTTTGCTTTTTCGCTCATCAGTCCGGCTTAAAAAGTAAACTTCAGAGCAAACTGCACCAGCCGCGGATCACGCGCCGACTGCGCAAATCCGAAAGCACAGTTTGAGTTGGGGTTCCCGTTAGAGCAGCCGCTGTCCGCAAGCCCGAGGTCCTGGCCATGCTCGGTGGCGATGTTTTCTTCAATGTTGTTAGGGTTGCTGAACAGCGGATTGAGGTGGTTCCATGCGTTAAAGAATTCCGCGCGGAATTCCAGTTGCATCTGCTCTCGGATCGGAAGCGTCTTAAAGACCGAGATATCCCAGTTCTGAAAACCGGGTCCGCGAATGATATTCCGGCCCGCATTGCCTGAACTGCCTGCGATCTGGTTGGTTACGAAAGCGCAGGTATTGAACAGAGTTCCCGCAAGACAGGGCTTGGCGTTGGGGTCGCCCACCACATTTGGACGTGCCGAGCCGAAGACCGTTCCCCCACCGTCAGAGTTCGAAAGATCAGTTTCAATATCAGTCGGGGTGAACCAGTTGCCGGTCGAGGCAGTGGTAATTCCGGCGACCTGCCATCCGCCGATAATGTGATTCAGCAGCCCGGAAGCATTGCCGCCAAACATCTTGCCTTTTCCAAAGGGAAGCTCGTACAGGTAGCTGAACACGAAACGGTGGCGCACATCAAAATCGGCATTGCCGTATTCCAGGTTGGGATTGGTCTGGTCGCGGAAGTCTCCCTGATTCTGGGAGCCCAGGCTGGCGCTGGAAGCATCATCAAGCGCATGACTATAAGTGTACGAGGCCTGGAACTGCAGGCCATGAGTGATGCGCTTTTCCCAGCGGACTTGCAGAGAATGGTAATTAGATTTTATGTTCGAGCGAAAGGTCGCGATCGAAGTATCGAAGACAGGATCGCAATTGTCCGGGTTCGCCAGATCACAAGGAATTGATGGATCGATGGCTCTCTTCGCGGGGCGACGGGGTGCAGTGGCGGCACTCAGGTCGGAAGTCGGCACTGCCTGATTTCCGTTGTAAAAACCAAACAGCTTCAGGCCGCGTGAACCTGCGTAGGAGATTTCGAGCACCGAATCGGACGGCAGTTGATATTGAAATCCTAAATGCCATTGCTGGTTGTAAGGCGTTCTGAGGCGCGGATCGAGCGAATAAAGGATAGGCACATTCGGATCGGTGAGCGCGTCCGAAGGGAAGCCATTGCCGAGGACGTTGAGGCGAGGAGCGGAGCAGTCGACCTGTGGATTGCCTGGACTGCCCGGATTTGCCGAAGGCGCACCGCAATTGGTCGGAAAATTCTCCAGCGAGAAAAACGGCGGATTAAAGCCCGGGCTGGGATTTGAAAACGGCCCGTTCTCCTGACCTCCATAGAAGATTCCGTACCCTCCACGCGCCACCAGCTTCTCGCTCACCTTGTACGCAAATCCAATGCGCGGGGCGAAATTATTCCGGTCAGGATCAATCAATCCGCGAGAGGCAGTCGCGCGCAGTGGAATACTCGCCGCAATGGTCGGCGTCAGCTGTGCTTTCTGGCCCTTGGGAACGATCAATGACAAGGAACTGAAATCGAACGTTCCTTCCTGATTGTTGTGTTCTTTGATGGTGCTGAAGACTTCGTAACGCAATCCCAGATTTAAAGTCAGACGGTCAGTCGCTCTCCAATCATCCTGCAGATATCCGGCATAGATCTGGCGGCGGTAATCGACGTTGTGCAAACTGGTGATGTCGCCGAAGTCAGGAATGCCCAGCAGGAAACTTGCATACGCACTGCCGCCAGTGCCGGGCGATGCGGGATTGTCAGTGAACTCAGTACCGAATCCCATTTCGCCGCGCGATGCAGCCGGCTGGAAGATGGTGAACTGTTCCAGCCTGACTTCGCCACCCAATTTCAGGGAGTGGCGGCCTTTAATCCAGGTCAGGTTGTCGGTGAAGACGTAACTGTTCTGCTTCTCGACCGACGGCAGAAAGCCCGAACTGCCGACGGTTGCAGTGCCATCCGAGAAGCTAAGGTTCGGCAGGCCTCCGTTAATAGAAGTAAAGGGAACGCCGGGAAATCCCAGCTCGCCGGAGATGTCCTTATCGAAATTCAGCTGGAAGCGATGTGCGTTAATGCGGTTATAACCGACGCGAAATTCGTTGACCAGCGTGGGAGAAAAAATGTGGGTTTCACTCAGCGCCAGGCTGCGATAGGCGTTCTCTTCTATTCCATCGAAGAATCCGCCGCCATCCAGCGCGTTGTTGAAGGGAGCGGGAATTTCACTGGGCTGATCTTCATAGCTGAAACGTCCAAAGATGTCGTTCTTCTCGCTGATCTTGTGATCGATACGGATATCGAAGTTGTTTCGGCTCTCCTGCCGCCGCGGGCTGGAGAAGAAGTTGTTGCCCGCGATGTCGGCGTTGGGCGCGGGAAAGAGCGCAGAGAGGCGCGCTCCCAAAGGATCAATCAGACCTGTCGGGAAGATATTGGTCGGCAGCCCGTTTCCATTGATTGGAAATCCACAGAAGCCATTCGGGTTCAGCGGATGGTTGGTTGGAACCGTCGGATCGAGGAACTGGGTGAGTCTGGTATTGAAAATCTCGCCAATGAAAGTATCGTTGCCATTGCAGTCTTTTGCATGAGACCCGTCGATTGGAACACCGTCCTGGTCGACCTGTGGGGCGAACTGGGTAGTCAGCAGATCGCTGAAATCTCCCCCGATCTGCGTCGGCGTCGGAATCAAGCTCAAATGCGGAATTGCCTGCCGCACTCGCAGGCCTTCATAATCACCAAAGAAAAAGGTTCGATTCTTGATGATCGGACCGCCAATCGTAAAGCCGAACTGGTTCTGCCGGTAGGCTTGCTTTCCGAAGGCCTCAAAGGCGTTGGTCGCGTCGAATTTGTCATTCCTCAGGAACTCCCAGACGCTCCCATGAAATCCGTTGGTTCCTGACTTGATTACCGCGTTGAGAATCGCGCCGTTGCCGCGCCCGAATTCGGCGCTGTAAGCATTGGTCTGTACTTTGAACTCTGCGATGGCATCCACCGGAGGCTGAATCACGAATGCAGTTTCATTCAGGACGTCGCCCAGATTGGCGTTGTTATCGACCCCATCCAGCAGAAAGTTATTCTGCAGCGCCCGCGCGCCGTTGGCGCTGAAGCCATAGCTGGCAGAAACTCGCGAACCGGGTTCGCTGGGCGCTACACCTGCCCCCAGCTGCGCCAGCTGCGCATAGTTCCTTCCGTTAAGCGGAAGGGTTGTGATCCGCTTGCTGTTCATCACCTGGCCGAGATCAGAAGTCTCTGTTTCCAGCTGCGGTCCTTCGGAAGTGACCGTTAAAGTCTCAGTGACTGCGCCCACTTGCAGGGTAACGTCCACCGCCGGCCGCTCCTGAATGTTCAGTTCGACTGGGCCTATCACCGACCGTTTGAAGCCAGTCTTCTCCACCGAGACGTTGTACCGGCCAGGTTTGAGCGGGCCGGCAACGTAGTCGCCATCGGAGTTGGTTTTGCTCAGGAAGGTAGTGCCACGGTCTGCATCGGTCACGTTGACTTTCGCATCGGCAACCGCCGCTCCGGACTGATCAGTCACTTTGCCAACGATGTTTCCCGTATCTTTTTGTGCGAAAGCCTGGGTCGCACAGAATAGACACAGCATGAGGCACACACGGCCCAGGCCCCTGATTGCGCTCACGGATGAGGAATTTGCAGTTTGTTCCACGGGCATCCCCCTTTTAGCGGGTTTTTAGCGATATTGCGATTTGTTGCTTTTGATTGCTTATTATTTCGATCTGGAACAGTAGTCTTTTGCCGGTATCACTGTCAAGCATTCAAAATCAGGAAGGATGTGTGCTGTTGAACTCCTACGGAGTGGAACAGCGACACGAGCTTTGACTTAGGAACACAGGAGACCGTGCATTGTTCTTGGCGGAATCTGCGCATGTTTTGGGTACTTCGTGGTGGATGATTGGGTGATTCGTTTCAGAACTTCAGGAAATCGAGGACCCGCCCAATAAGAGAGTCAATTTCAGCGGGAGAACGTTCGCGGAAGTAGCTCGAATACGCTCTTTGGTATTCGAACTCAATTGCTGTTGCCTTAGCTGGCAAGAGTTGGGCCGTTGACGTGTCCGGCTGCACCCGACTTGTGTTTGGTCCTCTTCTTGCGAGGGTCTTGACACCGCCAGGGAAGTGTCCGCCATTGAACACCAACAGATGCAGCAAAACGCCTGCTGCCACAGGCCGAAGTCCCTGTTTCTCTGCTGATTTCATCAAGTGTGGAAAAACCCACGACAGAGCCAAGCGGTATTCGCCAACATCTTGTGCAGTAATTTGAGGTGGAGTCGGGATACGAAGTTCCTGAGATAACAAACCAAAGGCGCTTGCGATGGAATCGTCCGAAACAAGGCGAGTTGTAATTCGTGCCGCAGCGAGTTCGCCAGTTTCAAAACGACTTCTCACGTCAGCGGTTGCCCGCCAGGAAGAATCCAAACCGCAAATGTGAATAACGCGTGCTACATACTCTTTCGCCTGTTCTAGCGTCTCGACCTTCGAAGACGAAACGTCATCAATCTTTCGCAATTTTGCCAGAGTGATCGGGTTTGTTGGCTCTGGATCGGAACCCACAACCGCTAGAGGTAGGAATAAGAGCAGTAGAAGAGAATAGGACTCCATTTGCCATGTCCTTCACTTGGAGTAGAGGAACAGCGAGCCTCAACGAATTGTCCCAAGGTCCAGACGGCTGGGGAAGGAGCCATCTCGTGAGCAGTGATCCTCGAAGACGTTCGGGGGATCATCTACTCACGTTGCCCAGCAATATGACACCGGATAGAGAAAAGTCAAGCAGATAAGAGTTGAGTCATGTGGAAATAGCGGCACTCTCGTGAACTGGTCACGAAGTACATTCAGTGAGGGCCGATGGGATCGGATTATCCGGGGCGTGCTTGCGTGACCAACCCAATATCAGACTAAGCACGCTTCAACCGATGCGCTCTGAGTGATCGCTTATGCATTAACCATCGGCAGAAATCGTCCTGCTATCTTAGACACACGAATGTCTGTGTCTTCATCTCGATCACTGCGCGTCGCTTCCTACAACATTCATAAGTCCCGGGGGCTCGACCGGCGGGTGAAACCGGAACGCGTGCTCGAAGTAATCCGCGAACTGGACGCCGATGTCATTGCGCTGCAGGAAATCATGAACGTGAACTCGGATGATGCACGGCTGGGACAGGCGCGTTACCTGGCGGCAGAACTCAGCGGATATTCCTGGTGTTTTGGAGATAACCGGGATTTAAAAGGCGGGCCGTATGGAAATATGACTTTCAGCCGCTTCCCGATCAAATTTTTTCGCAATTACGACGTCACCTGGAGAAAGCGCGAGCGGCGGGGCTGCCTTCGTTCCGACCTGGCATTAGATGAGAAGAATGCCATTCATTTCTTCAATGTGCACCTGGGAACCGGGTTTATTGAACGAAGGCACCAGGCCCGGAAACTGGTGAGCGCGGACATTCTGCAACATGGAAAAATCCGCGGTCCCAAAATTGTAGCCGGAGATTTTAACGAGTGGACACGCGGCCTGGCCTCACGCCTGATGGGCGAAAACTTCCAGAGCATCGATCTGAAGCAGTTCCTGAAATCCCGCCGCACCTATCCCGGGATTCTCCCCTTTCTGCATCTCGATCACATTTATTTCGACCATTGTTTTGAGCTCAGGCATTTCCGGCTTCATCGCAGCCGCACTGCCCTGGTGGCCTCTGACCATCTGCCCATTGTTGCCGAGTTGGAGTTGCTGAAATAGAGCGTGCCCCCCGCACAGACATTCTGATTGGTATCGTGCTCTGGTAAACCTGCATCCAAGACACGGCTTAATTGATTCGCATTGGCGACAGCGACCAAATCCCGACCACCAACCAGCAGGAGCAAGGACCACCGGCCGCTGGCGCGTGAATTTGAGCATTCAGAAGCACTTCGAATCGTAGCCGTTATTGCGATTCTCGCGCTCACCACCTGGATTCTGGCGGCGCTGTTTTCCCCCGGCCCCAAATACTCGCTCGCCTACCGGCCGGATACTCCGGTGGAATCGGACGCATTCGTAAACCAGTTAGAGCCGCTGGTGAACTCCGATTTCACCCGCGACAACATGATAGATGTTCTGCCCAACGGCGAAAATTTTTACGAGGCCGAGCTGCAGGCGATGCAGCGGGCCCAGCACAGCATAAATATCGAAGCCTACATTTTTCACCGCGGCCAGGTAAGCAAGCGCGCCTTGGAGGTTCTAACTGAGCGCGCACGCGCCGGCGTACATGTGAATCTGGTGCTGGACGCGCTGGGCAGCCTTTCCACCCCCAAGCATTACTTCAAATCGCTTCGCGAAGCTGGCGGACGGGTTGGCTGGTATCATCCGGTGCGTTGGAACAACTGGTTTCGCTCCAACAATCGCACCCACCGCGAAATCACGATCGTGGACGGCAAGATCGCGTTTATCGGGGGAGCGGGCTATGCCGACTGGTGGCGTTTTCCGAAAGGAAAAAATCCGCGCTGGCGTGACACCATGTTTCGCGTGCAGGGCCCGATCGTGGCCCATCTGCAAGGCACGCTGACTGAGAACCTGCTGGAATCACTGGGGCAAATTCCCAACGGCCCCGATTACTTTCCGCCGGCTTCGCCGAATCCCGGTCACAGCCCGGCAATGGTGGTCACCAGCACTCCTTCCGCCGGCGGCTCTACTTCGGCGCGTATCCTTTTCCAATTACTGATCGCTTCTGCTCGAAGAACGATCTACATCACCACTCCGTACTTTCTGCCGGATGACAATCTGCAGCAGGAACTTACGCGTGCAGTGAAACGAGGCGTTGAGATCAAGCTGATCGTGCCCGGAAAGCACAGCGACCATTCCCTGACCCGCAGTTCAGGCCGCGCTGCCTACGGCAGCTTGCTGCAAGCCGGAGGCCAGGTTTTCGAGTATGAAGCGGCCATGATCCACGCCAAAATTCTGATTGTGGATGGGACCTGGAGTGTGGTGGGGTCGACCAATTTTGATAACCGCTCCTTCGGAATCAATGACGAAGTAAACGTGGCGGCCCGCGATGCGAACCTGGCCGCACAATTGACCGGCTACTTCCAACAGGACATCAGTCAATCCCGGCGAGTGACACTGCAGGAGTGGAATAACCGCTCTCTGTATGAACGCGCGCTCGAAGGAATCGGATGGGTGCTGGAGAGCCAGCAGTAGCGTGGTCTTTTCTTCTATCTATATATTCGAACTGGTTGAGCATGGTGTTTCTGGCAGTCAGCATTCTCCAGACGGTGCGCCACTGGCCGAATCTCGTAAGACACCCCTTTAAACTGGGCTACCAACGGCCAATACACTAAAGTGTACGGCTGAAAGCCTTGCCAATCGGCTTGTTCAATGGTTATTATCCTGAGCAACTAAGGTTTCTCATTTAATCCAGCTTTGCGCCAAGGGCGTCTCTCTCTTTGCGCTCAATCGCTGATTGCTGTTAAGTGCGCGTTCTATCGCAGTTCCCATCGGTGTTTCATTTGTCCGCGCACGGACAGCGATTGCACCTGTTTGTGTTTGCTGAGGCTGGGGACCTTCTGCGCCACGAAAATCCTGAAAGGAAGGACTAAACGTCTTATGACGACGCCTGAGGCGCAGTACCGTACTTTTCGTTTTATCTCAGCCATCTCGTGGTTGCTTGTGACATCAACCCTGGCCGCCCATGCGGCTGCCGGCGACATTGTTCTCTACGCTTCGAAAGCTACCCGCAAAGGAACCTGGAGCCTGATAACCGATTCGAGCGCTGCCGGCGGTTCGGGGGTGAGGAATACGGACGCAGGCGGCAAAACCGTCGCTCCCGCGCTGGCCAACCCGGCAAACTATTTCGAACTGCAGTTCCCGGCCAATGGAATGGTCCCGTATCGGCTGTGGATTCGAGGCAAGGCGACCGGCAATTCCATCAACAACGATTCGGTGTGGGTACAGTTTTCTGACAGCGTAAGCAGCGCAGGAATGCCGCTCAACCGGATCGGCACGACGCAGGGCGTCACTGTCAGCCTGCAATCCTGCACTAACGGTGTGATCCACAACTGGGGATGGACGGACAACGGCTGGTGTGGGCTCGGCTCGCGAATGTTCTTTCAGAGCACCGGTACACACACGATTCGCGTTCAGGTGCGCGAAGATGGCTTCATGATTGATCAGATCGTGCTTTCTCCGGTTACGTATCTTTCAACCGCACCTGGAAAGCTCAGCGATGGTTCACAACAACCCTGGTGGTCACGGATAATCTTGGCCATAAAGCCAGCAACTTCGCGAAGATAACGGTGAACAATCCTGTGACCAAGCCCGGCACACTTACCGATACGTTCAGCAGCGGCTCGCTCGATCGCAGCAAGTGGCTGGCTTCTAACGAACCGGCGCCGGGAAGCATCTCCGGTGTGAACTACGGATCGTTCGTGCCGGGCAATGTCGATCTCTCGAAGGGCATGCTTTGCCTCAGATTGCAGCAGCAGCAAGGCAGTTCGGGAGTGATGTCGGTGGGCGGGCAGATACAGTCGGTGGTTCCCTACAGCTACGGAACGTACGAATGGATCATGCGAACCAGTTCTACCTCTTCCACTCCGAACGGAAGCGGATCGCGAGTCAGCGGACAGGTATCGTCCGGTTTCACGTTCATCAATAATTCTCAGACCGAAATCGATTATGAAATTGAAGGCGGGCATCCCGATACAGTGTGGATGACCAACTGGACCACGGTGAATGCAAAGCAGTACACCAGCGCGACCTTAACTGCTCCGGATGCGGGATTCCACAGTTATAAGTTCGTGTGGACGCCAGGCAGAATCGATTTTTATCTTGATGGGGTGTTCGTTTCGACACACACCGTCAACATACCGAGCGCTTCGGCGTACATCCTGGTCAACCACTGGGGAACAAACAACAGCAAGTGGGGCGGCACAGCGACGGTGGGCGTGGAGCGCTTTCTTTATATCTCCCGTTTCACCTACACGCCCCTGTGAACTGCCAATCCAACCGGGTTAGCGGTTGGATTGGTGGATATGCATTTCCTTGCGCAGGGGCAAGGGCGATTCGGTTACGTGCCGAGGTCGATGGGCGACGTATGCGGGTACTTCTTTGAGTGGCTGGAAGCGCGTGGCGGCCACCGGCGCTGCCACTCCGCTCACATGCACGAACTTCGCGACGGAGGGAACTCCCGCGCTGTTTACCAGGAACAGCATGTAGTAACCGGGCGGCAGCAGATTTGAATTGGCAGGAACGGTGACGTTCAGAGTGCCGCCCGAACTGGTGAATGATAATCCTACGAAGCGCTGGTCCATATCGAATGAGTGCGTCACCGCCCCCAGCTTGATCAATTCGATTGATGCAATGTCGGTATTCGGAGTCTGTACTGCGAAAGTCGAGCCATATGTGACAGACGAGGGCGCGCTGGAGATGGAGGGCCGGCTCGCCGGGGTGCCATCGGAGTTGAACAGGTAAGGCGGCTTGTACAGCTCTATGTGCTTTTCATACACGCCTTGCGCCGGATTGCCGCCCGCCATCATGACAGTTCCGTCCGGCAGCAGCAGTTGCACATTGTGATAGAGGCGGGGGTAAGTATTCGATCCCGCCGGCAAGAAAGTATTGGTGACCGGATCGTAGAGTTCCGAGGTCAGGCTTGCGGTGGACGCATTTTCATCCTCCGCCGAGCCACCCGAAACAAACACCTTCCCGTTCGGCAGCAGCGTTGCTTCCATCTCCACGCGCGCCTGCGACATAGGCGGCCCCTGCACCCATCGCGGAGTGATCTGCCCCAAATCGATGATCTCAGTGGTTTTGGTGGCTGGGTTGTCGCCGCCCATGATCATCACTTTTGGATCGTAGTTGTTCGCCGGTGTTAACGGCAGGAGAACAGAAGAACCGTAGGTGCGTTCCTCAATTGGCCCGCCATAAATCGTCCAAGCGAGAAAAGACCAGCTCCGCGAGCTGGGATCGAACACCACTGACGCCGATGAGGGTGCAGAATAGAAAACTTGCCCGGTGGGCAACAGGTGCAGGCGCGGGTACAACGGAAATTCAAAATTGAAATCACCGAGACCGCTCACGGTGCCGGGGATTTCCCCGCCCCATCCCTGGCCAGCTGTATAGATCTCACTGGTGTTATTGGTGTTTCCGTTCTCATCGAGCCCGGAGGTCGTCATCAGTCGTCCATCGCCAAGCTCGTTCACGGTCGGATACCAGCGTCCGTGCGCGGTGTTCCCCTGGTTCGGTCCTTCGCCGGGTAGAAAGCTTTCGGTAGAAGGATCAAAAATGGAAGTGTTGGATAAGCCGGTAAACGGGATATCAGAAGCTCCGCCGACCGGAGCCAGAGCGCCGTATCCCAGGGTGCCGCCATTAATCAGGATGCGGCCATCCGATAAGGCCGACATGCCGTTGCAGAACATGTCCCAATCGACACGCTGAATTTTGATAGCTCCCGATTGCGAGTCCCATATTGCGGCCTGGAAGTTTGGAGAAGTATTGATGGGGTACGCATTATTGGGATCGTTGCCGGAGCCCGAGACGATCAATATCTTTCCGGTATGCAAGAGCGCCGCGTGAACCGGATTTATGGGCATCTGGTAGGAAAGTGTGCTCCACTCGCCAAGCTGCGAGCGGGAAGAAACCGGCCCAGGCGTAGGCGTGGGTGCAGGCACCGGAGTGGGACCGGGTTGGGGGGTCTGCCCCGAGGGCGGCTGTTGCGTGCCGGAGCCAGTTCCGCTGCCGCCACCTCCGCACCCTATCATCACACTCGCGATCAGCAGACACACTGTCGGCGCTACGATTTTCATCTTCATTGTCTCCGGCGTCCTTTCCGTGTTTGCTGGCTATTGTTTGAGGTCCGCTAACTCGGATGGGGAATCCGAGACTCGACTGAGATAGGGGAAGAAGGGCGTGACCTCAAACGGCATTTTCTCTTGTGAGGAGAGAAGGGCCACGGACTTGATTTTCATCATTTCCAGCTTATTGCTCCACGGATCCAGCCTGATTCTGCCGCCCAGGGGCAAGGCTGCGATTTGATCCATTTTTGCAGTCTCAAGCTGGGGAGCGGTCTGCAACAGGCCTGGCATACGTACGGTCTTGCTGCTTCCCATGCCGTTGCCCAAGTGAGCTCTGATCAGGCTTGACAGTTGCGGCGCTCTCGCCTGCAGGGCTTTCAGGAACAGTCCGGCGGAAGCGAGTTTTTCTTTGTAGGGCGAATTTTCAAGCAACTGCATCGCCCGGCTGTCGGCGGCTTCTTCGTCGGCCGGATTGCGTACGAACTCCAGGCGCTGGAAGGTGCTTTGGTCGGGGAAGAAGAAGCGATCGTTGAATGCCAGCTTGGTATCAATGCGATGGTTCAGGGCAATGTGACTCAGTTCGTGCGCCAGCACCGCGGCCAGCGAGCCCTCATCCGGAAGCACGTCCAGCAACCCGCGGCTCACTACAATCGTGTGACCGATGGTGAAGGATTCGAGCGGCGTGGTCAGCAAAATACGGCAGCGAACGTCCGGCACAATCTCCAGCTTGTCGGTGATGATCAGGTTGTTGACCACTGTCTGCAGCACGCGATCCACATTTCCTGCAGGGGCAAGCAATCCGATCTTCTGCAAATGGTCAAGCGTGTTGTCCTCCGCCAGGCGCTGCCACATGCGTGTGGCTTCCACCGGACCGGCATCCCG
>QHZY01000160.1 GCA_003224855.1 Acidobacteriota bacterium
AGATTGCGGCAGGCAAGGCAACGCCGGCGCCCCCGGTTGGTCCCGCGCTTGGACAGGCGCAGATCAACATCATGGAGTTCTGCAAGCAGTTCAATGCGCGCACCAGCCAGAAGGAAATGGAAGGGCTGATCATTCCGGTGGTGGTCACGGTCTACAACGACCGTTCGTTTACCTTCATCACCAAGACCCCTCCGGCTTCCGTGTTGTTGAAGCGCGCTGCCGGCATTGCTAAAGGATCGGGCGCGCCCAACAAAGATAAAGTCGGCAAAGTGACTTTGAAGCAGGTGGAAGACATCGCCAAACAGAAGATGCCGGACTTGAACGCCGCTTCGGTTGACTCCGCCATCAGGAGCGTCCGCGGCACAGCAAGATCAATGGGAATCGAAGTGGTCGGGTAACGATCTAGGCCTGCGTTCTCGCCCGGTACGCAGGCGCGCTTTGGTTTTCGAAGGGCACCGGCTTCAGCCGTGCCGCATGACAAAGCGATTGGAAAGGGCACGGCTTCAGCCGTGCCGCTAGAGACGGATTCAGGCTTGGGGCTTTAGCCCCTGAGGTAATGAGGTAACAAAGTCGAAAACACCACGGCTGATCAGAACAACCTTCAGCGGTGGGAGACGGAGAAGATCAAATGAAGAAGTCAGGTAAAAACATTGAGAAGGCGCGCAAAGCAGTGGAAGCGCGACCTTACACGTTACAGGAAGCAGTTCCGCTTCTGCAGAAAGTAAAATTCGCCAAGTTTGACGAAACCGTGGAAGTCACCATGCGTTTGGGAGTCGATCCCAAGCACGCGGACCAGATGGTGCGCGGAACGGTAATCCTTCCTCATGGACTGGGTAAATCAAAGAAAGTCCTGGTGATCGCTACCGGCGATAAAGTAAGAGAGGCCGAGCAGGCGGGCGCTGACTTTGTCGGCGGAGAAGAGATGGTCGAGAAGATCACCAAAGAAAACTGGACCGACTTCGACGCCCTGATTGCCACGCCGGACGTCATGAAATCAGTCGGACGCCTTGGTAAAGTGCTTGGTCCCAAGGGTTTGATGCCCAACCCTAAAACAGGAACAGTAACTTTCGACATCGCTCGCGCGGTACAGGAAGTGAAAGCCGGCAAAGTGGAGTTCCGGACTGATAAGACTGCACTGGTCCATGTGCCGGTAGGTAAGATTTCGTTTTCACCCGAAAAGCTGGTCGAGAACGCGAACACTCTGATCACCAGCGTAATTAAAGCTAAACCGTCGGTGGCTAAAGGCAAGTATGTGAAGGGGTGTTACATAAGCTCCTCCATGGGCCCGGGAATTTCTATCGACACGTCAGCGCTGGAAACGGCGGCAAAGGCATAAGAAGACAAGACTATGCGGGTCGGATATTCCGGGCCGACTCTTGAAAAGGGAAAAATATGGCGGTTACCAAAGCAAGAAAGCACCAGCAGATTGAGGAACTCGGCACCGACCTTAAAAAGGTGTCCAACTTGGTGGTAGCAACTTACAGCAAACTGACCGTTGCCCAGGACTATGAGCTGCGCAAGACCTTGCGGAATTCGGGCGCGAAGTACCGGGTGGTCAAGAACACGCTGGCAGAGCGCGCCGCCAAGGGGACCAAAGCCGAAGAAGTGCTGAAGGGCCTGACCGGCGTAACTTCCATCGCCTACACAGAAGGCGATCCGGTTGCGCTCGCCAAGGCATTGGCAAAGTATGCCAAAGACAATCCGGAGTTCTCGTTTAAGGCTGGCGTGGTCGAGGGCCGCGTGGTCTCGATCAAAGAGATCGAGTCGCTGGCCACCATGCCTTCCAAGGAAGAGATTTATTCGAAGCTTCTGTTTCTGATGAGCGCCCCGGCGCAGCGGCTGGTAACGGCCATCAACGCAGTCGGCCGCGACCTGGCGGTGGTGCTGAACCAGGGAGTGGAAAAACAGAAGTTTACGAACGACGCGCCGGCAGGCGCGTAGAAAGTTTGTAATTGGGGAATTTGGAATTTACCAAATCTCTTAATTTGCCCAATTGCTCATGGTTTTTGGTTATCAGGTCAAGGGTTGCGACGGTCTGAATTGCGGCGTTGTCTGGCGCTGCTGACAAGGCTGAATGCACTGGAAACTTGCTCCCGGTAACAAAATAGCAGGACCGATAACTTAAAAAGTGGAGAAATGAAAAATGGCGGATCTGGCGCAGTTGGAAGAGTCAATCGTTGGGCTGTCGTTGCTGGATGCAGCGCAGCTGGTAAAGAAACTTGAAGAGCGTCTGGGCGTCTCGGCGGCGGCAGCAGCCCCGGTGATGGTTGCCGGCGCGGGCGGCGGAGCGGCAGCAGGTGCAGCTCCGGCTGAGGAAAAGACCGAGTTTACCGTCGTCCTGAAAGAGGTCGGCGCGAACAAAATCAATGTAATCAAGGCGGTACGCGAAGTCACTAGCCTCGGCCTGAAAGAAGCCAAGGACCTGGTTGATGGAGCGCCCAAGAGCGTGAAAGAAGGCGTTTCGAAGGAAGAGGCCGAGACCATCAGGAAAAAGTTCACTGATGCAGGAGCCACAGTCGAAGTGAAATAGAGGGCTTTTTGGAAGCGGGCGAGGTCAGCCGGCTACCATTCCGCTTTTATTTTCACAAGCGTATTGCTGAATCTTCTGGGGCGGTGTTACCATCTATATCAACACCGCTTCCCCACTTTAACCGAAGTGACGCGACTCTCCTCACAACCCAGGGAAGCGGAGAAGGGTCGCTGAAAAGGGTTGGCAACTGTTCCGCGTACAGCGGGACGGGAACAGGCCTGGAGCACTGGCGCAGAACGACAAATTTGAAAAAAGGCGACGCGCCGCGATTGGCGCCTGCGGGGAGTCATGTCCCTGTGGGCGCGTACTTGTCTGCTCGTAATTGCGAGCGCATTGCGAAGCGCGGGCGCAAATAAAGCCTGCGCGCGCGGTGAGTTACCCGCGTTCACAGAACTGGGAGTTTGATACCGAATGGCGACTAACAATTCCTACCGCACACGTTTTGATTTTTCAAAAATTCCGGCAACCATCCAGATTCCGAATCTGATCGAGGTGCAGAAGCGCTCCTATGACCGTTTCCTGCAGATGGACCGGCTGCCGAGCGAGCGCGATGACGCCGGCTTGCAGTCTGTCTTTCATTCGGTTTTTCCGATCAGCGATTTCCGGAACGTCTCACAGCTGGAGTTCGTCGATTTCGCAATTGGCAACTGGGAGTGCAAGTGCGGGCACCTGAAAGGTCTGCATCACCTGCGCACCACCTGCAAGAACTGCGGATCGACCGTCATCACCGATCCCTTTCACCCGGGCGACGTGCTCTGCCACAAGTGCGGCACCTACAACACCAATACCCCTGATTTCTGCAACAAGTGCGGCGACCCGGTCGGCCTGCAGCTCAAGTACGACGTAGCCGAGTGCGAAGAGCGCGGCATGACTTATTCCGCCCCGCTCAAGGTCACCATGCGGCTCACCATTTACGAAAAAGACGCCGAAACCGGCAACCGCTCCATCCGCGATATCAAGGAGCAGGAAGTCTTCTTCGGCGATGTGCCGCTCATGACCGATAACGGCACCTTCATCGTGAATGGCACCGAGCGCGTGATCGTCAGCCAGTTGCACCGCTCGCCCGGCGTGTTCTTTGAGACTGCCAACAACCGCACTTACTTCCTGGGCAAGATCATCCCTTACCGCGGTTCCTGGGTCGAGTTCGAATACGACCAGAAGAATGTTCTTTACGTCCGCATCGACCGCAAACGCAAGTTCCTGGGCACCATCTTTCTGCGCGCCCTGGGGCTGCGTTCGAGCGAGGACATTCTCCGCACCTTCTACACTGTCGATCGCCTGGCGGTACGCGATAACAAGCTTTACTGGACGCTCGATCCCGCCAGCGACAAGGCCACCAACCTGGTTGGCATGAAGCTTGCCCGCAGT
The DNA here is from genome assembly GCA_003224855.1 of Acidobacteriota bacterium. Lineage (GTDB taxonomy): Bacteria > Acidobacteriota > Terriglobia > Terriglobales > Acidobacteriaceae > Gp1-AA142. Next base: position 3,899 of record QHZY01000160.1, read on the forward strand.
GTGAAGTCCAAATCCGGCGACGAGATCGCCCACTCCGGCCGCAAGATCAATGCCGCCGTTCTGAAAGACATTCAAAAGGCGAAGATCAGCGAAATCGAAATTGATGTCTCTGATCTCGAAGGCGCCTGGGTCGCAAGCGATGTGGTTGATACCACCACCGGCGAAGTGCTGCTCGAAGCCAACTCCGAACTCACTGCCGACAAGCTTTCGAAGATCCTCGAATCGCCGGTGGTCGAACTGCAGGTGTTCTTCCCGGAGCGCGATGACGTGGGCACCGTCATCAGCCAGACCCTGAAGCGCGACGCCGTGAAAACACCGTCGGAAGCGCTGATTGAAATCTATAAGAAACTTCGGCCCGGCGATCCGCCCACACTGGATACGGCTACCGCCCTTTTCCACGGCATGTTCTTTGACCCCCGCAAGTACGATTTCTCGCGGGTGGGCCGTCTGAAGTTCAACATCAAGCTGTTCGAAAATCAGGATGCCACCAAGCTCGACAACCGTACCCTCGAGCCGCATGACTTCTACGCCACCATTCGTTATCTGCTGAAGCTGCGCAAGAGCATCGGCGCGGTCGATGATATCGATCACCTCGGCAACCGTCGCGTACGGGCGGTCGGCGAACTGCTTGAAAACCAGTTTCGTATCGGTCTGGTGCGCATGGAACGCGCCATCAAGGAAAAGATGAGCGTGTACCAGGAGATGTCTACCGCCATGCCGCACGACCTGGTCAACGCCAAGCCGGTGATGGCGGCCATCCGCGAGTTCTTCGGATCGTCCCAGCTGTCTCAGTTCATGGATCAGACCAACCCGCTCTCCGAGATCACCCACAAGCGGCGTCTCTCAGCGCTTGGGCCGGGTGGTCTGTCGCGTGAGCGCGCGGGATTCGAAGTGCGCGACGTTCACCCCACGCACTACGGACGTATCTGCCCGATTGAGACCCCGGAAGGTCCCAACATCGGCTTGATCTCGTCACTCAGCTGCTACGCCCGCATCAACGATTATGGCTTCATCGAGTCGCCCTATCGTCGGGTAAAGAGCGGACGCGTGCAGGATTACGTCAGCATCGTCAATGCCGGTGACAGCGACTTCAAGGTCGGCGATCATGTGGAAAAGCATGAGATCGAAAAGATCAATGCCGACCTGAAAGACCGACGCAAGAAGCCGGCTGATTACGAGCCCTATTCGTTCTATCTGTCGGCCTGGGAAGAAGACCGCCACGTCATCGCGCAGGCGAACGTCGAACTCGATGACAAAGGGCGCATCGTCGGCGACCTGGTCAATGCCCGTAAGTCCGGCAACTTCGTCCTGGTAAGCCGCGATGAAGTCGACTACATCGACGTCAGCCCCAAGCAGTTGGTTTCGGTAGCCGCTTCGCTGGTGCCGTTCCTCGAGCACGATGACGCTAACCGAGCTCTGATGGGCGCCAACATGCAGCGTCAATCCGTTCCTCTGCTGCGCGCAGAAGCGCCGATCGTCGGTACTGGGATGGAGGGCGTCACTGCTCGTGATTCCGGGTGCAGCGTGGCCAGCGCGTCACCAAAGGGCAGGTGATCGCTGACGGGCCTTGCACCGATCATGGCGAGCTGGCTTTGGGACGAAACGTCCTGGTGGCCTTCATGCCGTGGCGCGGTTACAACTTCGAAGACGCGATCCTGGTCTCCGAAAAGCTCGTCAAGGATGACTACTACACCTCGCTTCACATCGAGGAGTTCGAGATTGAATCGCGCGACACCAAACTCGGTCCCGAGGAAGTCACCCGAGACATCCCGAACGTCAGCGAATCCATGCTGCGCAATCTGGATGAGGCGGGCGTGATTCGGATCGGCGCGACCATCAAGCAGGGAGACATCCTGGTAGGTAAAGTCACGCCCAAAGGCGAGACTCAGCTGACCCCGGAAGAGAAGCTGCTGCGGGCCATCTTCGGTGAGAAAGCCGGAGACGTTCGCGATGCTTCACTCTACTGCCCGCCCGGAATTGAAGGGGTGATCGTTGACGTCAAGATCTTCTCCCGCAAAGGTCAGGAGAAAGACGAGCGGGCCAAGGCGATTGAAGGCACGCAGATTGCGAAGCTCGAAAAGAACTTGTCGGATGAAATTCGAATTCTTACCGACGAGCGCCTGAAGCGCCTGGAGAACATTCTGGGCGGCAAGGAAGTGCAGGCCGACCTGCACGACGAGCGGACCAACAAGCGCCTGCTGACCAAGGGCAACATCCTCGATCGCGACACCATCGAGCGCATCTCCACGCGCAACCTGAAGCGTATCAAGTACGCCGACAAAGATCCGCGTGTGAATGAGCAGATCGATGAGATCGAAGAGATGACCTCGCGTCAGATCGACGTTCTGAAGAAGATCGTAAACGAGAAGAAAGACAAGCTGACTAAAGGCGATGAGCTGCCGCCGGGCGTCATCAAGCTGGTCAAAGTCTATATCGCCATGAAGCGCAAGCTGAGCGTGGGCGACAAGATGGCGGGCCGTCACGGTAATAAGGGGGTGATCGCGCGCATTCTGCCGGAGGAGGACATGCCGTATCTCGAAGACGGCACTCCCATGGAGATTGTGCTCAATCCGCTCGGGGTTCCAAGCCGTATGAATGTGGGCCAGATTCTTGAAACTCACCTCGGTTGGGCCGGACATGAACTGGGCGGCAAAATCGCTGAACTTTTGAAACAGAATTCGAAAGAAGAAGTGATTCGTCGCGAACTGAAAACCTTGTTCAAGGACACCACCCTGGCCGACACCATTGCCGAACTCAGCGATGAAGAGCTGGCGGCAGTGGCGCCGACCCTGACTCGGGGCGTCTTCACCGGCTCGCCGGTGTTCGATGGCTCGAAGGAAAGTGAAATCAAGGCCTTGCTGAACAGCGCCGGATTGCCGGAATCAGGCAAGACCTATCTGTATGACGGCATGACCGGAGACAAGTTCGAACAGCCTGTTACCGTCGGTTACATCTACATGCTCAAGCTTTCGCACCTGGTCGATGACAAGATCCACGCGCGTTCCATCGGGCCGTATTCGCTGATTACGCAACAGCCGTTGGGTGGAAAAGCCCAGTTCGGCGGACAGCGCTTCGGAGAAATGGAAGTCTGGGCGCTCGAAGCTTACGGCGCGGCGTTCATTCTTCAGGAACTGCTTACCGCGAAGTCTGACGACGTCTATGGTCGCACTAAGATTTACGAGGCCATCGTCAAGGGTGAAGCGGCGATGGAGCCGGGCGTACCGGAATCGTTCAACGTGCTGATTCGTGAGCTGCAATCGCTTTGCCTGGATGTGGAACTCATCAAAGTCAGCGAACGCAAGCCAGTACAGGCCGCAGCAGCCGATTAGTTTGGTATGGGCGGGCGCCCTCGCCCGCCTGAGATTTTTGAAACATGCGGATCGTCAGCCGCGCTCCTGGCTGGGATTCGAGAATTGCGATGGTGATGGGCTTAAGCCAACCACCACCGACTGTAATCAGGAGCCGTGAGCGGACGCGTAAGAACCGCAGGAGTGGAGGAAATCTTGTACCGTTCGAGCCCCTTTGACATGGCCAATCCGATTGCCGACTTCGATGCTATCCGCATCAGCCTTGCCTCTCCTGAAAAAATTCGCAGCTGGTCGCATGGCGAAGTTACCAAGCCGGAAACCATCAACTATCGGACCTTCAAGCCGGAGCGCGACGGCTTGTTCTGCGCCCGCATTTTCGGTCCGGTAACCGACTGGGAGTGCCTGTGCGGAAAATACAAGCGTATGAAGCACCGCGGGGTTATCTGCGACAAATGCGGTGTGGAAGTAACGCTCTCAAAAGTTCGCCGCGAGCGTCTCGGCCACATCGAGCTGGCGTCGCCCTGCTCGCACGTGTGGTTCTTCAAAGGCTTGCCCAGCCGCATCGGGCACCTGCTGGATATTTCTCTGCGCGACCTTGAATCCGTTCTTTACTTCGAGGCCTACGTGGTGGTTGAACCGGGCGATGCTCCGGTGAAAGACCGCGAGGTCATCAAGGACGAAGCCAAGTTCCGCGAGCTGGATCAGCAATACCGCCCGGCGGGCTTCAAAGCCATGATGGGCGCGGAAGCGATCAAGGAGCTGCTCAAGCGGGTGGAAGTGGACTCGCTCTCCGGCGAACTGCGCGAGAAGATGAAGAATGAGACTTCTCTGCAGAAGCGCCTGAAATACGCCAAGCGCCTGAAAGTGGTTGAGGCCTTCCGCAAGAGTGGCAACAAACCCAACTGGATGATCCTGGATGTGATCCCGGTCATTCCGCCCGAGCTGCGTCCGCTGGTTCCACTGGATGGCGGGCGGTTCGCGACCTCAGATCTCAACGATCTTTATCGCCGCGTGATCAACCGCAACAACCGGTTGAAAAAGCTGATGGACCTGCACGCGCCCGAAGTGATCGTGCGCAACGAAAAGCGAATGCTGCAGGAAGCGGTGGACGCGCTGTTTGATAACGGCCGCCGTGGCCGCGTACTGCGGGGCGCCAACAACCGTCCTCTGAAGTCCTTGTCTGACACGTTGAAGGGCAAGCAGGGGCGTTTCCGCCAGAACCTGCTCGGTAAGCGCGTCGACTACTCCGGACGTTCGGTCATCGTGGTCGGCCCCGAGCTCAAGCTGCACCAGTGCGGCTTGCCGAAGAAAATGGCGCTTGAGTTGTTCAAGCCGTTTATCTACCACCGGCTCGAGCAGACCGGGCACTGCACCACCATCAAGCAGGCCAAAGAGATGGTCGAGCAGCAGGAACCGATCGTTTGGGACATCCTGGAAGAGGTCATTAAAGACCATCCGGTGCTCCTGAACCGCGCTCCTACGCTTCACCGCCTCGGCATTCAGGCATTCGAGCCGGTGCTGGTGGAAGGCAAGGCGATCAAGATCCACCCGCTGGTGTGCACCGCGTTCAACGCGGACTTCGATGGCGATCAGATGGCGGTTCACATTCCGCTTTCACCCGAAGCCCAGGTTGAAGCCAGCGTGCTGATGCTCTCTTCGCATAACATCCTGTCGCCTGCCTCAGGTCAGCCGATCACCGTTCCTACCCAGGATATGGTGCTCGGAATTTACTACCTGACGAAAGGCAAGCCGGGCGCAAAGGGCGAAGGGCGCGCCTTTGCCAACATTGAAGAAGTGCTGCTGGCGCTCGAAGCGGGCGAAGTGGAGACGCTTACTCCTATCCGCTTGCGTTACACCGGAGAAGTGATCGATCTCACGACCGCCTACGACGATCAGGAGATCATCCACACCGATCCCGTGCAGTACGACCGCAGCTACCTGAACACCACCGTTGGCCGGGCGATTCTGAACGATCATTTGCCCAAGAACATTTCCGACGGCCAGGGCGGCATCCAGGGGATGCCGTTCATTAACGGCCTGCTCAAAAAGAAGGGCATCGGCCAGCTGGTCAACTACACCTACCTTCGTTTCGGGCTTGAAACCACGGTCAGAATGCTCGACGAAGTGAAAGACCTGGGCTTCCGCTATGCGACTCGCGCCGGATTGTCGATCGGAATTGACGACATGGTCATTCCCGACAACAAGAAGACGCTGGTGCGCGACGCCGAGAAGCAGGTGGTCAGCGTACAGCAGCAGTATCTCGACGGCGCCATCACCAACGGCGAGCGCTATAACAAGGTCATCGAAATCTGGTCGGCGATCACGGAAAAGGTCGCGGACGAGATGTTCGGCGACATGCAGAAGCACGATAAAGAAGGCGTCATCAATCCGATTTACGTCATGGCCGACTCGGGCGCTCGCGGATCGAAACAGCAGATTCGCCAGCTCTCGGGCATGCGCGGATTGATGGCCAAGCCGTCGGGGGAAATCATCGAAACCCCGATTACCGCTAATTTCCGTGAAGGGTTGACCGTGTTGCAGTACTTCATTTCGACCCACGGCGCCCGCAAGGGATTGGCAGATACCGCACTCAAGACCGCTGATTCAGGCTACCTGACGCGGCGTCTGGTAGACGTGGCGCAGGACGTGATCATCAGCGAATACGACTGCGGCACAGTCGACGGCATCTTCGTCTCCGGTATCGTCGAAGCCGGCGAGATCATCGAGCCGTTGCGCGATCGTATTGTCGGCCGCGTCTCGCTCGAAAAAATAAAAGACTATGACGCCGATGTCATTGTTGACATCAACAACGAGATCACCGAAGACCTGGCCAGCGCGATTCAGGCGGCCGGCATTGAGCGGGTCAAGATTCGCTCCGTGCTTACCTGCGAGTCGAAGCGCGGTGTGTGCGTGATGTGCTACGGACGCAACCTGGCATCGGGACGGCTGGTCGAACTCGGCGAAGCCACCGGCGTAATTGCCGCGCAGTCGATCGGCGAGCCGGGAACTCAGCTCACCATGCGTACCTTCCACATCGGCGGTACCGCATCGCGAGTGTCCGAGCAGTCTCGTTTGGACGCCAAGAACACCGGCGCCGTCCGCTTCGTCAACCTGCAGACTGTGAAGTCGAAGGCGGGCGATCTGGTGGTAATGAACCGCCAGGGTTCAATCGCTGTGGTCGACGAAAAGGGCCGC
>QHZY01000172.1 GCA_003224855.1 Acidobacteriota bacterium
CTGCTTTTCTTCATCTTTGGTGGAAAGCTGCTCCGCTTTGTCCAGCGATTGCTCTGCTTCCGGCCAGCGTTTCAGCCGGCTGTACATCTGGGCAAGGCTAATGTAAACCTCGCGATCTTCGGGCTTGCCCTGAAGCATGGATTTCACCTGCTCCAGGCCTGCGTCCGCCTGGCCCATATCAGCCAATTGCGACGCATAAACCATTTTCAAGCCGCGATCGTTAGGCAACTTCTGCACCGCCTCCTTCGCTGCGTCCGTGGCCTGCTGCCATTGCTTCGATTCACGATAGGTGTCGATGATCTGCTGATAACCGCGCTGCGCGTTCTCGTCACCAAGCGTCAGCATTTTGCGGAAAGCTTCCAGTGCTGCCGCGGAGTTGTTGTTTTCGCGATAAATGGTCCCCAGCCGCTCCAGAAAGACCGCGCGATTGTTCTTCTCTGACTGCGTATACGAGTCGTCCGCTTTTTCGGTTTTCTTGAGCAGGTCCTGCATGGTCTGCGCCGCTTCGTCATAACGACCCTGTGCCTGGTAAACGGCGGCGATGTTATAGGGAACTTCGATTGAATCCTGGACCAGCGAACCGGCTTTCTTCAGATTTTCGAGCGCCTGGTCGAACTTCCCTGACTTGCGGTAAATCTCCGCCATGTGCAGATAAGTCTGCGCATCTTCAGGATTGGTATCCGCAATAACTCTGTATTGCTCCAGTGCGGCGTCGGTCTGACCATCATTCAAAAGATTCTGCGCCAGCCCGCGGATGGCGTCGAGATTGTCGCGATCCAGAGCGATGGCGCGGCGGTACGCATCGACCGCCTGCTTGTATTGTTTTTGCTGCTCATAGGTGTAGCCAAGCGCTGAATACAATTTCGCGGAACGGGACTTGTCCGGAATCGAGCTCAGCACCTGGGTTGCGCGCGCGGTGTCTCCTTCTTCGTTGTATAGATACGCCAGATAAGTCACCGCTTCTTCCGACTCGGGCTGCAGCTTGACCGCGGTTTTGAATTCCTTTTCTGCCTTCTGATAATCCTTGAAATCGCTGGGCATGCTATAAAGCCGGCCCAACAACAGGTGGTCATCGATATCGTCCGGCTCGATCTTTATTATCTGCTCGTACTGTTCGATGGCCAGCTTCAGAACGTTTTGCGATCCCTGTCCGCTCTGCACGTCGCCTAGAGATCGCAGGTAGATGCGGCCCAGCAGCTTGTGTGCCTCAAGATTGTTTGGATCCCGCTTGAGAATATCTTGCGCTTCCATTACGGCGTCGCGAATACGGCCGGTCTTCGCGTAAAGTTCAGCCAAGCCTGAAGTCAGGTACCCCGAACCAGGGTCAGCGTCAATTGCCAGCCGATACTCTTCGATCGCCTTATTGGCGAGATCGCTGCGCCCATAAACCGCGACCTGCTCTTCGTACATATGAGCCAGCGTGTAGTGATAATAAGCAGCCGCCTTGTCAACTTTTCGTGGGGCCGGGGGAGCGGCAGACTTGGCGGAATCCGGCGAAGCCTGTTGTGCGAGCGCGCAGGCAGAAATGACTGTCAACCAGACAAAAAAAAGACGATAAATGCTTTTCATTGAAGACCTTCGGCCTCCGACCATAGCGATTGGATGCCGAACCGCCGCCGCCGGGTGCTCGGATTATTGTAAACCCTTGTAAGCCGCTGAGAGCGGAATCTGACTGCTGAACCTCGATTAAAAATAATCCGAGGTACACACACAAATGGGTCTCGCAGATGTTGCCTTCCTTACTGAACGTTCACTGTCACAGCTGCCGTTGTCCCGCCAAACTGATTGGTCGCGTGGAGAGTGTACCGGGTCGTCTGGGCCGGCAAGACGGTTACGTGCTTCCGCGCTCCGCACCCACCCCAGGGGACAGACGCCGGCACGACGAACTTGGACACGTACTGCCGCTCCATTCAGCAGCCCGTATAATGGCAGCCTCTTGGTTCAGGCAACTCGGCTTGAGATCCGCACCGGTGAACAAGTCTTTTCTTTTGAAAAAGTGGTACCTGGACTGTGTCACGACAGCCGGCGATGCCGCCCTGATTTACCTTGCGGACCTGTCGTGGAGAATGCTTTCTATTCAATACAGCAGCTTACTAACTCTTCGGGCAGGTGAGATGCAGAGAAAATCTTCCCTCTGCAGGCGTGCACTTCCCGCTCGGAGCGAAAGCGGCATTGAGGTTCACGCGCCACAGCTGGGTTTTCGGGGCACCTGGAGGCCACTCGCAAACTCGATCAAACGCAAAATTTTTGAATGCGAAGACGGAACCATTGACTGGCAATGCTTCCAGCCGAAAGCCCAAGTGGAGCTTTGCTTCGCATCCCATCAGACGATAAGGGGATTGGGTTACGCAGAATGTCTCACCCTCTCGATGCCCCCTTGGAAACTACCGCTTAACGAATTGCATTGGGGACGATTCCTGACAACGCAGGATTGTGTTGTCTGGATTGACTGGCGCGGCGCATACAAAAACCGTGTCATCCTCTATAACGGCAATGACGTTGAAGCCGAATCTGTGAGCGAGTCAGCAATCACTTTATTTGATGGAACACGTGTTGAACTCGACCGCTCGACCATCCTTCGCACTGGGCCTCTTGGAAAAACGGTGTTTCCCACTCTACCCGGTATAACGGCCATACTTCCCGGGCGTGTCAAATCCATTTACGAAACGAAATGGCTGAGCGCCGGTTTCTTGCGGAGCGGAGATCAAGTGCGTCCAGGCTCAGCCATTCACGAGGTTGTTCGATGGATCGAATGAAACCGTCAAAATTGGGGAAGATTCTTTACGGCACTCTATTTGTAGTAGTGCTGCCTGCTTTGCTCTTGCTTTGGGCGGTCGCCGCCAAGGGCGCCGTAAGCTTGCCCATCGTACATCAGCCGGTCTGGGGCTCTTTAGGTATCGGCGCAGGGCTGCTCCTGATGTCTTTGGGGATGTTGTCACTCTGGCGCGTTGGCGGCGGATTGCCTATGAACGCTTTTCCGCCCCCGTTTTATGTTTCCAGCGGCGTATATCGCATATTTTCACATCCCATTTACCTTGGGTTCGCGCTGGTATGTTTTGGAATCTCGATTTGCGCGGGATCTGCTGCCGGGGTTTGGCTAGTCTCGCCGACGGTCTCGCTCGCGAGTATCGCCCTGGTCCTCGGATACGAGTTGCCGGAGCTAAAGGCACGATTTGGCCCTTCCCTCGGCGTAGACCGATTTTTACCGCGCGATGATTGCTCCACTCCTTCAGCGAGAGACAGAATCCGCTGCTACATGACCGTACTTTTGCCATGGCTCATTCTCTACGAGGGCATCGTGAACCTGGGAATTCCAGCCGACGCCAGGGTTGGCTATTTGAGTTTCGAACAAAAAATACCTGTACAGTGGTGGGCCGAGCTCCTTTATGCCAGCGTTTACCTGGTCGTGCTATTTGTTCCGGCAGTGACGCGTACTCGACATGACTTACGAATATTTTCCATTCGCGGGTTGGTCGCGATGCTCATCGTATTCCCACTTTTTCTAACCGTTCCCCTGATTGCTCCAGCTCGGCCCTCCGTTACACCCGGACCTCTTGGTAACATTCTGGCCTTCGATCGTGTGTTCGATACTTCTGCCGCAGCCTTCCCCTCGTTCCACGTCATATGGGCGTTCCTTGCTGCGTGGGCGATAGGTGGGCGTCGTTTCTGGGAGCGTGTCGTCTGGAACGTCTGGGCGTTTGCAGTCGCGGCAGCCTGCATCATCGCCGGGAGGCATGCCCTGGTAGACGTCATCGCTGGCGTGGTCGTAGTAGTGGCCCTGACACGAATTGAATCCGTATGGTCTTGTTTGCGTTCCATATCTGAGATGATCGCCAATTCCTGGATAGAATGGCGGATCGGGCCCTTGCGAGTAATAAATCACGGACTATATGCCGGCGCTGGCGTGTTTATTGGAGCCTGGATACTCGACACCCTGTTGCAGGCGCGGCACTCGATAACGGTCGCGATTATTGCTGGAGGGATCATTGGAGCTGCGATCTGGGCGCAATTTGTTGAAGGCTCGCCCGCCATGTTACGGCCGCTGGGATTTTACGGCGGCATGTTAGGTTCTTGTGCCGGCGGCGTCATAGCCGCATTATTGTCAAAGACAGATATTTGGCTGCCGCTTGGCGCGTTGTGTGTGGCTGGTCCTTGGATCCAAGGTGTTGGCCGGTTGCGTTGTCTGATACAAGGCTGTTGCCACGGACGACCAACCACTGCGCAAATCGGCATTCGCTACTCTCATCCTCGCTCCAGAGTGGTTCGGCTCGCCGATCTTGGTGGAGTGCCTATCCACGCCACTCCCCTTTATTCGATTCTGTGGAACATTGTGGTGGCACTGGCTGCCACCAGGCTTTACGTTCTACATGGAAGAGCGTCCATGATCGGCGGCGTTTATCTAATTCTTTCCGGTTTGGGAAGGTTTGTCGAAGAAGCTTACCGCGGAGAACCACAAACTCCGATATTTTGTGGTCTACGCTTTTATCAGTGGATTGCATTCGGCACAGTGATAATTGGCGCTTACATCACTACGATTACCCATGCGCCGTACACTCCGCAGCCCGTGTTCGGGATGTCCTCTGTAGTTGTTGCCCTCATTTGTGGTGTGCTGGCGTGGTTTGTCTCGGGGGCGGATTTCCCGGAATCGAATCGGCGATTTTCGCGTTTGGCCGAAGCGTAGAGGTTCGAAGCGTAAAGTTTAATGCCGGAAGTGCCTCACGCCGGTAAAGATCATTGCTATCCCGAGGCGATCGGCAGCATCGATCACCTCTTGATCACGTACCGATCCGCCGGGCTGAATAATGGCGCTGGCTCCCGCTTTGGCGATCTCTTCAATGCCGTCTGGAAACGGGAAGAATGCGTCCGACGCGGCCACGGTTCCTTTGAGGGGCAATACCGCTTTCATCGCGCCGATTTTGCAGGAATCCACGCGGCTCATCTGTCCTGCGCCTACGCCGACGGTTTGCCCATCCCGCGCGTAAACGATGGCGTTGGACTTTACGTGCTTGCAAATTTTCCACGCGAACAATAGCGCGCGTCTTTCCTCCGGTGTCGGCTCCCGTTTTGTGACGACCTTCAGATCGCTTTGTGCCAGAGGCCGGAGGTCGGCATCCTGCAGCAAGATGCCGCCTGAGACGTTTTTCAGTACCCACGGTTGGGGCGCGTTGGCAATTTCAACCAACCGCAAGTTCTTCTTGGCGGAAAGCTTTGGCTTGGCTGCTTCATCAA
>QHZY01000043.1 GCA_003224855.1 Acidobacteriota bacterium
TATACCTCGTAAAATTTTGAAAAATAAGGTACTTAGGTTCAAAATCTTGAGCGGTAATAGTTAGCTCGGAAATTTCTACGGAAAAGCAAATCCAAAGAGACCGGAAAGGGCCAGATGAGGTCGGAAGTTAAAACCGGGCGCACACAACTTAAAGTACTACTTGAAGTGCGTCGGTCGGCTGTTCTGGTAGCATTCTGCAGCAATGCGAAAACTTGGACTTCTGATCTTATTATGCGCAGGCCTCTTATGCGCAGGCCTCGCCTTCGCCCAGCAATACGATGTCGTTATCGAAAACGGGCGTGTGATGGATCCGGAAACCGGTCTCGACGCAGTCCGCAACGTGGGCATACTGCGCGGGAAGATTTCACGTATAGCCACCGATCATATCTCCGGCGCACGCGTGCTGGATGCCCGAGGGCTGGTTGTGGCTCCCGGGTTCATTGACCTTCACCAGCACGGCCAGGAACTTGAAAGTCAGCGGATGAAGGCGCTCGATGGTGTGACCAGCGCTCTTGAGCTGGAGATCGGAGTGCCCGACGTCGCTGAGTTTCTTAGAACTCAAGAGGGCCACTCGCTCATAAACTACGGCACCGCGGCGAGCCATGCAGCGGCGCGTGTGGCTGCTTTTGGCACGCCGCTTTCGAGTTCAGGTTCGAAGGTTGGTTCGGCAATTCCCGAGATCATACCCAAAAGCGGCGCGGGTACTGATAGCCCAGCGTCCCCCGAACAACTGGTCGCCATCCGGGAACGGTTAGGGCATGAACTAGCTGCCGGCGCGCTCGCCATTGGCATGGGCATTCAGTACACGCCCGGTGCAACCCGGTACGAAGTAATCGAGATGTTCCGGCTGGCTGCGGCTCACAATGTGCCGATTTATACCCACATCCGCAGCGCCGGGCGGGTAGAACCCGGGTCGAGCATCGAATCGGTCAGCGAAGTCATCGGTGCCTCGGCCATCTCCGGCGCAGCGCTGCATGTTGTTCATATCAACAGCAGCTGCCTGGGCGATTCAGCCGAGTGCCTGGGAATGGTGGCAGGCGCGCGGGCGCGTGGCCTGGATGTCAGCACCGAAGCCTATCCTTATGATGCGGGCATGACCTCGATCAACTCCGCTTTGTTCAACCCAGGATGGCAGCAGAAGCTGGGCATAGATTATCCGCAGCTGATGCTGCCCGATACCGGAGAAAGCCTGACCAAAGAACGCTTCGACGAGTTGCACGCGTCCACCCAGACAAGAACGGTCATCGTCCGGAACAACAACATGCAGATAGTGGACAGCGTAATAAGGAATCCGCTGGTCATGATTGCCAGCGACGGCGCTTCCGGGCATCCACGTAATGCCGGGACTTATTCGCGATTCCTCTCCCGCTATGTACGTGAGCAGGGGACTATTACTTTGATGGACGCGCTGCGCAAAATCACGTTAATGCCAGCCCAGAGGCTGGAGCGTTCGACCCCCGCAGCGCGCGTGAAAGGCAGATTGCAGGAACAGGCCGATGCTGACATCGTGGTGTTCAATCCGGCGACCATCGTCGACCACTCCACTTATCAGAAACCGATGGAGCCGAGTACCGGCGTCAGCTATCTGCTGGTGAATGGGACTGTGATTGTGAACCAAGGCAAACTGGTGAGCGACGTCTATCCCGGACGCGCCCTTAAAAGAAGTACCGAACCGTAAACGATTTTTTTCTCGTCACAGTCCAGGTGGGGACAGCCGCCGTCGGCTGTCCAGCGGAGCGAAGCTCGGCTAAGACTCAATGCGCAGTTTTTCCAGCAAGCAACTCCAGTGCGTGCGGAATCAGATCGATGACCGCTTCCAGAGATTCCACCGCTCCTCGCGGACTTCCAGGGAGGTTGAGCACCAGCGATCTACCGCATACACCGCATACGCCCCTGCTCAATGCCGCCAGGGGTGTCTTTTTGATCCCTTGAGCGCGCATTTGCTCGGCAATTCCGTCAAGTAAACGCGAGCACACAGCAGTGGTAGCCTCCGGCGTGACGTCGCGTTCTGCGATGCCCGTGCCCCCGGTCGTGACAACCAATTGAGCCTCTTCGACCAGGCGCACTAAAGTCTGTTCAATTGTGGGTTGTTCATCCGCGATCACCGGCGATGAAATAATCTCGAAGCCCTGCTGAATCAGGCGATCGCGAACCGCTGGGCCGGATAAATCTTCGCGCTCGCCACGGGCGCATGAATCGCTGATGGTAATAACGGCGGCGCTGGGCTTAGCTGTCGAGGAGGACATCTTCTTCCTCGCTGTGCTCTCCGCCCTGGTCACCGCCTTCGTCACGCTTTGATTCATCAAGCAGGCGGAGGCCCTCCATCAGAAGGCCTTGCGTATTCAAGGTCGTGCTCTGCTCGGTGGTTTTTCCTTCGAAGTTAAGCTGGAAATTGCCGGCCGTCCATTGCAGCACTTTGAATACTGCGGCATCGCCCTTCTGGGTTCCGTAGACCGCATGCGTCACCTGGCCCTCCGAAAAGTACACCTCACACTTTTCCTTTCCGTTGGTGAGTGTGAGAGCGCAGCTTTTGCGTCCCATCTCCAGCGATTGCATCAGATCGATCACATTCATCTGGCTAAGACTGCCGCGCAGCACACCATCTGAAGCAGCGCTTTTGGCCATCTTTTCCAGGGCGATTTTGTCGATGATGCGCTTAATACGCTGGGTCGCGTCTTTTAGAAAAAACGGCTTTTCGACAAAGTCATCGACCGGCTCGCCGTGCGCGAGTTTTTCCGCAATATCAGCTTTACTGGCGACCAGAATGATGGCGATTCCAGCGGTCCGGGGACGGCTGCGCAGCTTTTCAATCAGCTGCCGCCCGTCCATGCCCGGCATACGATAGTCGCTGACCAGCAGGTCGGGCGGATCGTCTACCGCTTTCAGTAATGCATCAGCAGAGTCGTTGGAAGTGGAAACATTGGCCAGCGGTGCTAACGCTCCTCGCAGCATCCCCAGCACCATGGGATTGTCATCTACCAGCAAAACCTTTACGTCGTTGGCCACTAAACCATCTTCTTCCGCGCACGTGAGTAATCGCCGCTTTTTCCGCCGGACTTGCGCTGCAGCATCACGTCCTGGATTTCAATTCCCTTGTCGAGCGCCTTACACATGTCATAAACCGTGAGCGCGGCCACCGAGGCCGCTACCAGCGCTTCCATTTCGACGCCAGTAGCCGCTGTAGTCTGGACTTTTGAGGTAATAGCGACGCCATTCTCGCATAGCCGCAGACTGACATCAATGTGAGACAACGGCAATGGGTGACACATCGGAATCAGCTCTGCCGTACGCTTTGCGGCCATAATGCCCGCCAGGCGCGCAACTTCGAGTGCATCACCCTTGGGATTCTCGGGCAATGCCGCGAGCACCCGATGGCTCAAACGTACAAAGGCGCTGGCTTCCGCTTCGCGCCGTGATGAAGGTTTTCCGGAGACGTTCACCATCCTCGCTCGTCCGGAGCCATCGTAATGAGAGAGTTTGCGCCGCACGCGTGCTGTCATCTTAGCAGCAGAACGTACCCCGCTTTCCAGCCACTACTTTCCCGCCATCGACCTGAGGAGTAATCATCGGAGCATGATGGGAACCCATTCCCCGGCCGCAACCCGTTCCTTCTCAGCAGCTACCACGATGAAGCAGTTTGCCCGGGCGGTTGCTGCCATATCGCCCGAGCCTTGCCACGGAACCAGCTCAACCCTGGCGTTCTCGAACTCTCCCGAAAGCATGGCAGGGAGAAAACGCTTGAGGCCGGGCTTGACTTTGATTTCTTTGCCCAATTGCGCGCGCGAAAAGATAAGTTTCTGCGCCACGCGGCCAGCCAGCGCGTAAATCATTGGCTCGACAAACAGCTGAAAAGTTACCATCGTCGAAACCGGATTGCCCGGCAGTCCAAAAAAGTATTTGTTGGCCAGGTTGCGGCCGAAAACGATCGGCCTGCCCGGCTGAATCAGCGCACCAGTAAAAAAGAATTTAGTATTGAACTCTGCGAGGACTTGTTCCACCAGATCGTACTTCCCCATCGAAACTCCGCCGCTGATCAGCAACAGCTGCGATTCGAACCCTTCTTCGATTAACTGCCTGAGCCGTTTTGGTTCATCAGGAGCAATGGGCAGCATCACGGGATCGCCGCCTGCCGCCCTTACCTGCGCGGCCAGCGAATAAGTGTTGGAGTTGCGAATCTGGTTCGATCCGGGCGGAACGTCGACGTCTACCAACTCGTCGCCGGTGGCAAGAACCGCGATTCTTGGTTTGCCGTACACCAGAACGCGACTTCTTCCTGCTGCAGCAGCAAGCGCAAGCGAGGCCGGATCGAGCTTGGTGTTCGGAGAAAGCAGCCGCTGCCCACGCCTGGCTTCGGCCCCCGCCGGGACGACGTTCTCGCCTGCGGTGATGGGTTTTGTGATCAGCACGCTATCCCCGTGCCGCTCGGTGTGCTCGAGCATAAGCACCGCATCTGCCCCACTCGGGACCGGAGCCCCGGTCATGATGGCGGCGGCTGTGCCTACCTGTACTTCCACTAACTCCTCCGGCTTCACGCCGGCCCGAATTTCCCCGATTATCCGAAGGCTGGCCGGAAGCTCGGAAAGATCAGAGCTTCGCACCGCGTATCCATCGCGGGTGGCGCGATCGAACGGAGGAAAATCGCGATCGGCGGCGACCGGCTCGGCCAGCACGCGCCCGTATGCGGCAAGCAGATCCAGCAATTCCTTGCCGGTAGCGTGCAAACCTTGGCTGTGGTCCTCTATGATCTTGCGCGCGGCCTCAAAACTGAGCACCAGCGAGCTCTGGGTGGACGCCATGCCGAAGATGATACGACAGCCAAAGCTCCGCGCCCGGTTTAGTGCCTCTGCTGGTACATGCCCTTTGTTGATATTGAGACTGCCTGCTGCTTGCACGAGAATCGAAACACGGCACGCGAGGAGATTTGTTTGCTACAGAAGGCTTTAGTTCTTGCGGCTTTGTGGCTGTCCTGCAGCGCCATGGGGGCCTGCAAAGATATCGCGCTGATCGCTAATAAGAGTAACCCTGTTAAAAATGTTCCTTTGGCTGATCTGCTGAAAATCTGTAAAGGACAGACCAGCCGTTGGCCCGATGGGAAGCCAGTCACGCTTATAATCCGCAATCCAGGCTCGCAGGAGATGCGACTGGTGCTCGAGAAGATTTACAGCATGCCCAAGGACGAAGTCGCGTCGCTGATACTTGCCGCAAACCATGGCCGTGCGAATCATCCCGCAATTATCATCGTGGATTCCGATCAGTCGCTGGTCCAGAGCGTCGAAGCTACCTCCGGAGCTGTCGGACTTGTCGATGTTTATTCCATCACGGGCGGAATTAATGTTCTGCGTGTTTCCGGCAAACTCCCGCTCGAACCAGGTTACGTGCTGCACGGCAATTAGAGCGCGTTGGTTCTGTAAGAAAGGCAAGATTGAACACCAGCACGCCCCAGGGCCAATCCTATCCCGGCAGGAAACGCCGTTTTCCTCGTTACGCAGTTGACCTCCGCTTGCGCCTGCAGGTCCTTCGTGAGGGTGCCACCGCGTCGTTCTGGGGGCGATCAAGAGAACTTGGCCAGGACGGAATTGGCGGAACATTCACGGGTGAGCTCTCGCCCGGCGAAGTAGTCAGCATGGAATTCACAGTGCCGCTGGCAGTGCAGCCGATTAAAGTGCGGGCAATCGTTCGCTATCGCAATGGGCTCTATCATGGCTTTGAATTCCTTACCCTCAACCAGGAACAGCGCAATATCGTTTGCCGCGCCTGTGAATTCCTGGCCGCGCAAACCTGACGTCTGACAAGTCTCTGATTGCTATAACTTTAGGCGCACGACCTTTTTGTAACTTCCAGCCTGCGATAAACGTCACATTTCCCGGATAAAGTGAATCCAATCTGTTAGCGCAACCGTACGTTTGGCAGGTTCTTACTTATGCTGATAAAAAAGGCTTCCGACATTTCTGCTTCTGAAATCACTCCCAAAGGCCTGTATCTGAACCGGCGGGCGTTCATCACTGCTGCTGCGGGTGCCGGCGTTGCTGCAGCGGCAATAGCGGGATTCCGCGAACTCCGGTCACCATCGGAAGTCGCGCATGCCAACGCCAAGATCGAGAGGCTTCAGAAAAGTTCGTTTTCAACCACGGAGACCATCACGCCTTACAAAGACGTGACCAACTACAACAACTACTACGAATTCTCGACTGACAAGTACGAACCTGCCGGCCTTGCCAAAAATTTCAAGACTCGCCCCTGGACAGTAAACGTTGAAGGCCTGGTGAAGAAGAAAAAGACCCTGGACGTTGACTCGATCATCAAGCTCTCATCCCCGGAAGAAAGAATCTATCGGCATCGTTGCGTCGAGGGGTGGTCGATCGTGGTGCCGTGGGTGGGATTTCCGCTAAGCGAACTGATTAAACAATGCGAGCCGCTGGGTAACGCCAGGTTTGTTGAGTTCACCACAATCTACGCGCCCAACCAAATGCCCGGACAGAAAATCCCTGTCCTGGACTGGCCTTATGTCGAAGGTCTGCGGATGGATGAAGCCATGCATCCGCTGGCGTTGTTGTGCTTCGGCATGTACGGCGAAGCTCTTCCCAACCAGGACGGCGCACCGCTCCGCGTGGTGCTGCCCTGGAAGTACGGGTTCAAGAGCGCCAAGGCAATTGTGAAACTCCGCTTCACCGACCGTCAGCCGGTCAATAGCTGGGGCAAGTCGGCGCCCAGCGAGTACGGCTTTTACTCAAACGTAAATCCGAATGTAGATCATCCACGCTGGAGTCAGGCCAGCGAACGCCGCTTGGGGGAATTCCGCAAACGGCCAACCCTCATGTTCAACGGGTACGACCAGGTAGCATCGCTGTATTCGGGAATGGATCTAAAGAAAGACTTCTAGAACTGAGCTGAGTACGTGGTCAGCCCCGGCTTCGCCGACAAGACCAGAACTTGAATTGGGTAATCGCCTATGGTGCGTTGGTTCAAACCCGTCATCTTTCTTGCCTGTATGGGACCTGTGTTCCGCCTGGGCTGGAAGGCTTACGCCGGCCTGCTGGGGGCGAATCCGATCGAAGTGATCACCCATTCTACCGGCGATTGGACGCTAATTTTCCTGCTGATCACGTTGGCCGTTACGCCTGTGCGTCGAGTCACAGGCCAGATTTGGCTCATCCGATACCGCCGCATGTTTGGCCTGTTCGCGTTCTTTTATGCCTGCCTGCACTTCACCACCTACATCTGGCTTGACAAGTTTTTCAACGTGCATGAAATGCTGGCTGACATTGCCAAACGTAAGTTCATTACGGTTGGATTCGCCGCCTTCCTGCTGCTGGTTCCTTTGGCGCTCACCTCAACCTCCGGCTGGATTCGCCGGCTGGGCGGCAAGCGATGGCAGGCGTTGCATCGCCTCATTTACGCCAGCGCTATCCTGGGCGTATTTCGCCTGGGCGGGTTGATCTTTAATGCTTTCCATCTCGCTTATGCCCACGCTTGCCGGCTTCTTCCTGGCCGCTATCCTGGCTTCGTCCAAGCTCCGATGCTGTCTTCTCCACTTCAGCAGCCGACGAACAGGACGCGTAACGCTGAGCACAACCTTCCGGCATGCCTCACGCGCGATAGTGAGTGGAGTGATGGAGACCCCCAGGCGGCGCTGCTGTTCGCGATGATACGCCCAGAAGTCCGGCGCCTTGCCGAAGAATACGCACAATGCCAGCATGCGGGCATATTCCGCGACTGCCTCTTTCCATACCGCCTTGTACTCGTCATGGTCGAGATAAAAGGCGCCGAACTGTTGGAGGAAGTGCAACCGCTCCGGATTTTCAAGCATGAACGGCGCCAGGGAGGTAGAAAGCGATTGGGTATGCAGACGCGAGAAGGTCAGGACCTGGTGAACAAAGCCCACATCCCCGTCCTGTAAAACTTCCAGACAAGTCTGGATGTCCATCGCTTGTCGAATGTCGTCAGATCCCTGATAAAACACGGGACGCCGCCGGATCGCGTCGCACCGGATCAGAATTGAAGACGGATTGCCGAACACATTATGTTTTTCCCGCAGGAACCAGCGTCCGGCATCGCGTCCACGAAAAACAGAATTTGGATAGCGTGCCAGCTGATTGTTATCCAGCTTGTTGCCCAGCAGCCGATACGAAGAAACCAGGATGACGGATGGATTGGCAGCAGCTAACTCCACCATGCGAGCGATGCACTCCGGGAAAATCCAATCGTCAGCATGGATGACTTTGCAATATTGGCTTCGTGGAGAGATTTGCAGCAACGCATAGTTCCAGCTCTCAGGAGCTCGCAATAGCTGTGGAGTGTGAGCAAGCCTAATTCGCGAATCCCGCTGTGCATAAGCAGCAGCAATGGCCGCCGACTCGTCAGTGCTGCGATTATCCACAATGACGTATTCCCAGTTCTGGTAGGTCTGGCCTAATACACTTTCAATGCATTCTGCCAGGAAACTGGCGCCGTTGTGGACCGGGGTGATGACGCTTACGAACTGCTCTTGAGGCATACCCTTCTGCCGAGATTAGCTAAAGGCACATAGTGAACTGTTCAGGCCCTTGATTATGATAAGGGTTTCACGTTGCTGCTTCGCTCAAATTCTGGCAGCTTACCCTTATGCAGAAATTGGAGAAAATCCAACTTCTAAAAAACGTAGGTTCGAGCTGGTTCTCTCTGGGTGTGAATATCCTGGTGGGACTTTTTCTTTCGCCCTACATTCTTCATCGCCTGGGTGACACCGCGTTCGGAATCTGGATTCTTATCTTCTCTCTGACCGGCTACTACGGGATTTTCGACTTCGGGATTCGCTCTTCCATAATCCGTTACGTTTCTAAGTTTGCGGCTACGAAGAACATCGAAGAAGCCAGTGAGCTCATTAATACGGCATTATTGGCATACACCGGCATTGGGCTGCTTACTTTCACGATTACGGTTGTGGGCAGCATCTACATCGACCGTCTTTTTCAGATTCCTCCCGGCTTTCAGTCCACCGCGCGCTGGCTTTTTCTGGTAGTTGGCAGTTCGGTTGCGTTGACGTTCCCGCTCGGGGTATTCGGCGGCATTCTGGAAGGCCTGCAGAAGTTTTATCTTATCAATTGGACCAATATCTTCTTTTCCGGTATGTTGCGGCCGATTTTGATTATCGTTTTCCTGCGCCGCGGTTACGGTCTATTGACCGTCGCTCTAATCACGGTAGGATTGCCGATCATCGCCTCCATCGTCCGTGGCGCCCTTGCATTAAGGGCTCTGCCGCTCAGATTTTCGCCGGCATACATCAGCCGTGGCGCCGTGCGTCAGATTGCTAACTACAGTGGCGTCACATTTGTGATCATAGTTGCCAGCCGTTTGAAATCGAAAACTGATCCGGTGATTATCGGCAGCTTCCTTTCTCCCGCTGCGATCACTTATTTCTATGCCGGATCCCGCCTGCTGGACTATGCCTCAGAGGTAGTCTCCAGCCTGGCGCAGATATTCGTTCCCATGTCGAGCCAGTCGGAAGCGATGGGCGACCAGGATCGCCTTCGCAAGATTTTCGTTGCCGGAAACCGGGCATGCGCGCTCATCACTCTGCCCATGACCGCCGCGTTTGTAATCGTAGGCCGGTCGATCATCGAAGTCTGGCTGGGAAAAAGGTACGTTGCCCAGGGCTATTCTGTCCTGTTGACCCTGATCATTCCTTACACGCTGATGTTGACACAGTTTGCTTCCGGGCGGGTCTTGTATGGGATGAGCAAGCATGGAAAAGTTGCGATAATCACTGTGATCGAGGCTGCGGCGAACATCATTTTGAGTATTCTGCTGGTCCGGCCGTTCGGGATTGTGGGTGACGCTATTGGCACCGCGATCCCGCTGGCTGCGACCTACACTCTGTTCATGCCGTTTCATCTTTGTTCATTGCTCGGCATTCGCATGTCGAGTTTTCTACGCCAGGCATTCTTGCTGCCCCTGGCGCTTGCCCTGCCGCCGGCTATGATTCTGCTGTTAATGCAACGCTGGTTGGTACCGCATACCTATCGCCAGCTCGGGCTTCAATTGTTGATCGTCGGTGGAATATATGCCGCCCTGCTGGCGTGGGCGCACAGTGCCGGCAAACTACTGCGGGTCGGGAATCTTGCTTTGGCGGGCGATTCCACCGCTGCCGAAGCCATCCCCTTGCCGGTGATAGAGACTTATTCCGAGGACTGATTCAGCAAGCCTACGGCCCCACCTGGACCTGCAATCGCTCGCTGGTCACCAATCTCGATCTATAGATGATATCGGTTGCCGCCACTTCTCCTACCGCGTCGAGATTCACTTCATAAGAACCGCGCGGCAGATTCTCGCCGAATGGAATCTCCAGGTCCACGGTTCCTTGCGTGAGCGTGAAATGCTGGTATCCAATGGCGGTTGCTCGCCCAATTTCATTTACCGCCAGCACGACGATGGTAAAGTCAAAATCCTGGCCCGTCTGGTTTGAAACTCGTGCTGCGCCCTCAATGCGCTGCCCAGTTATTTTTGGATAGCGACTCCACTCCACCAGCAGCGGCGCGATCACATGCAGCACGATCTCTTTGCTCAGTTCGCGGGCAGGGTGTCCGCTGTCAGTGACTGTCACCCGGATCTGGAAGTCTCCGATCTCGACGGGTGCGCCTGAAATCAGGCCATCCGAACCCAGCTTCATGCCTCGTGGCAACACTCCGCCCGAAACGTCCCACTGGTATGGCGGAACGCCGCCTTGAGCTGCGAGTTGGAACTCGTAAGGCTGGCGCAGGAATGCTCGGTTAGGCGCCGGACTGATGATCTGCAGTGGATCGGGCGACCCGCCCTGCTGGGCGGCCAGAGTGAGGGCAGCCAGGAAAATAAAAATGAAGGTTCTGTTCATCTGAAATTACTGCAGCAGATTGCTCAGCTGAACGATGTCCGCTTCGCCCTTTCCTACCGCAGCGAAAATTGATTTGCCATCCGAGGACCATGAAACTCGCCGTGCAATGAAGGTAGACTGGTGTCCAAAATCGGTCAGCGGCTTTAATTCGCCGGTGCTGGTCGAGATTGCCCAGATATTGGTTGTCGGGCCGTCGTTAAACATAGTAGCCAGCCACTTATCATCCGGTGAGAGAACAGGTTGTGCCAACACCCAGTTAGCCAGCCGGGAGCCGGATATGCGCGCCAGTTTCTTTCCTTCAGCCGTCTCAGGCTTAGCTACCTCGATCTCCATATCCGACGCACCGTTCGAAGTAGGAAGATCAGTCGTGAAGAAGAGTCTGCCGTCCGCAGCGACCGCCGGCTTTTGTCCTTCGGGACGGACCAATTCAGATGTTCCGCCTCGAGGCTGCACTTTGTCGATCCGAAACCCGCTAATCGCCGGGGGCGCGAAATACAGCCATTGGCTGTCCGGAGACCAGCACGCCCATCCGCCGCCCTCAGAAACCCTGCCTGCATTGCTCCCATCCGGATCGATCAGCCACAGGTCGACGTTCCATGCGTTTTTACCGCGCTTCACGTAGGCAATATGCCTTCCGTCGGGCGACCATACCGGCACGCCCACCGTAATGTTCGGATCATATTCGAACGTCAACTGGCGCGTGCGACCGGTGGCCAGAGTCTGTATCCACAAGTTACCGTGTCCTCCGCTGTCGCTTAAATACACGAGTTCGCGGTCTCCCGGACCGACCGAAGGAGTTTCCAGCGCGCCTGTCTGATGGGTCAGCTGAGTTCCGCGCGCAACATTCTCGGTTGGCGTTCCTTCTACCGGATACCGCCACAAATCTGACTGGATGCGCAAGCGTGTGGTCACCAGGTTGCCATGGCGGTCCAGGTCCGGCGACGTGTACGAAGTCTCGCCGAATGTCAGTTGGCGAAGGTCCTTGCCTCCGATTTTAACGGACCACAGATTCATATTGCGCAAATACAAAACCGTGTCTCCGCGGGAGGAGCTGTATACCACGCCACTACCGTCGGCAAGCCACGCGAATCCGGAGAGCGGATTCCCGTCCTGCGTGATGGGCTGCGGTTTGCCGCCTTGCGCCGCTACATAAGAGAGATCGTAATCAAATGTGCGGCCATTCTGATATCCCAGTTTGCTGTCGTCGGGCGACCAGCGAAGATCAGAGTAGGTGTAATTCCCGGGTAAACTCGCCGCCACTCGCGGATTACTGCCATCGCTATCCGCAACCACCAGCTCCACGTTGCTTTCGCGGGAACGGAAAAAGGCCAGGTGCTTGCCATCGTGGCTCAGGTCTCCGCCGCCGAGGCTGGTGACCAGGGCGCGAGGAGTTCCCCCCAGCGCCGGAATCTGCCAGATCTTGCCCGGTCCATCTGGATCTCTGGCGGGCGCAAAATAGATCAGGGCCGCCGAATCTGCCGACCAGCGCGGAAACTCATGATCCGCATCTTCGTGCGTGACTTGCAGCGGGGTTCCTCCCGCCAGCAGTCGCACCCATACTTGCCGTCTGCCTCCGATATCGGCGGTGAATGCGACCGACTTGCCGTCGGGTGCCAGGGCAGGGAACTCTTCCATGCCGACAAAATCCGTTAATCGGCGCAGCACTACGGGTTCTCTGGCCACCGGCGATGATCGCAGCCAGTAAGGCACCGCAAATCCTGTCGCCGCTCCCAAAGCCAGTGCTCCCGCGATCAGCAGGGGCAATTTCCAATTGCGGGCTCTGGCTGAAGGTGGAGCGATTGAAATTGCGCTGCCACTGCCATCTCTTGTGAGCAGTTCCAAATTGAAAGCAAGGTCGCGCGCGGACTGAAACCGGTCTGCGGGATTTTTCTCCAGGCAGCGGTGGATAATTCGTCCCAGTGCCGGCGGAAGATTCTGAACGTGGCTTGAAAGCTCGGGCGGGTTCTCCTTCAGAATGGCGCTCATTGTGTCCGCCGGAGTAGCCCCTTGGAAAGCCCGTTCGCCCGACAGCATTTCGTACACAATCGCCCCAATGCTGAAGATGTCAGAGCGATGATCCGCTGGCAGTCCGCGCACCTGCTCAGGTGACATATACCCAATCGTGCCCAGAACTACACCCGGTGCGGTAGCGGTAAGCGTAATCGCAGAGTCACTGACCTCAGCGGGGGACGCCAGCTTCGCCAGCCCAAAATCCAGGGTTTTCAATACTCCATCGCGCGTGAGAAAAATGTTTTCCGGCTTCAGGTCGCGATGCACAATGCCCCGGTCATGTGCCGCCGCCACGCCACGCGCAATCTGCACTGCAAAATCGACCGTCTTCCTGATCGGTACCGGTCCCTGTTTCAGGCGCTCGCGAAGGGTTTCTCCTTCCAGCAACTCCGTCACCAGGTAAGGCTCGCCGGCATCGTTGGTGCCAAAGCGATGTATCGTAAGAATATTAGGATGGTTCAGGGCGGCTGCGGCGCGGGCTTCCTGCTCGAATCGGCGCGCCCCGTTGGCATCAGAAATTTTTGACGGAAGCAGCTTTACCGCAACATCCCGCCCCAGGGATTTATCGTGCGCCCGGTACACCTCGCCCATTCCCCCCGAAGCAATCGGGGCAACAATTTCGCAATCTCCGAAGCGGGTACCAGCGGCAACAGGCATTGCTGGAAATTATAGTGCGGATGACAACTTGGCTAGCGATGTGGTTGGCGCGTCATCGCTTTTTACCAGAATTTTACTTTCCCAGGAATTCCTCGATCGACTTCTGAAATAGTCCGGGCTGGTCCACGAACGTCATATGCCCTGACCTGGGCAGTATCACCAGCTTCGAACCGCCAATCTTCTCGTGCATGGTCCGCGACAGCGAGGGGTCCGACTCATCATGATCGCCGGCGATGATCAATGTCGGAATCTTTATCGCACTCAGCTGTTCGGTGTATTCGGCCGACTTAAGATTGCCGTCGATTACGAACTCGCCGTGCTCGCCCCACATCTCTTTGTATAAATCCCACGCCATCTTGCCATTATCAACCGGATCATAGTTCGGATCAGGCCGGTTCTGATAAAGGTAGGGAAAGTATCCGTCGCCCCATGCCGCAATCATGTAGTCGGACGTATAGCGGTTCTTCTCATAGTCCTTGCCGTGCCCGTATAGGCCTTCGGACTCCATCTTGTTCACTCGCTCGCGCGCATCGGACGGGATGTTCTGCTTGATTCGTGCGAGCACATCGTTCATAGCTTTGGTGCTCGAAAACGTACTACCCAGAATCAGGTGTGAAAGATTCTTCTGATACTTCAATGCATAAGCCTGTGCCAGCACTCCCCCGTAAGAGTGTCCGAGCAGACTGATCTGCCCAAGATTCAGCGCGCGTCGGACCGCCTCCACGTCCTCCACCATGTTGTCCACGGTGTAAGCCGAAACCTCCTCCAGTTTCTCTGACTGTCCGGATCCGCGCTCATCGATAAAGACCAGGCGGTAATGCCTTGCCAGCGGCAGCAGATAAGGCAGGAAGTAATCGTGCGACGCGCCCGGTCCTCCATGCACCACCAGCAAGGGTTTGCCGCGTCCCAGGAGCTTGTAGTAAATCATTACGCCGTTGGCATCCACGAAGCCCTGTTCTTCTGGATAGACCGTGGAACTGGTCGGTGTGGTTTGGGTACACAAGGCCGAACAAATTACCGTGCAGAACATCAGAATCAGCATCTTCATGGTGGGCTATCGTAAACGGCAGACTATACACAGGCAAATGTGCTATCGGCCCTGTCCTTTTATCGCCATTGCTTTTTACGACCTCCCGTTATAAAAAGCCGTGGATGCTGCGACGTCTCTTCGCTTTATTGCTGAGCATTCTCGCCGCTCGCGCCTTCGCACAGTCGCCCGCACCTGCCGACACCAGCGGCGAGCCATATGTGTTCGAAAGGATCAATGAACAGGTCCGCTTTGAAGAAGACGGTACCGGGCTGCGGGATACCACCGCCGTGGTGCGAGTGCAAAGCCAGGCCGGACTTCAGCAGTTCGGCCAGTTGATCTTCGCTTACTCCTCGGCTACCGAAAATCTGGAGATTGACTACATCCGTGTGCGGAAGCGCGATGGCCGTGTGGTCATTAGCTCGACCAAAGACGCACAGGATTTCGCTCCCGACGTCCTGCGCGAAGCTCCCATGTATAGCGACTACCGCCAGCGTCACGTTTCGGTGGCTGATCTTCGTCCCGGAGATACGCTCGAGTATCACAGCATCGTGCACGTGACACTTGCGTACGCTCCTCACGAGTTCTGGTACCAGCATACTTTTCCGCGCGACACTGCAATTGGCGAAGAGCGCCTGGAAATAAATGTTCCAAAAGCGCGCCAGCTGACGATCAAGAGCCCGGAACGTAAATTCGAGATTCAGGAAAACGCCGATCGCCGCACTTACACCTGGATACTGAAAAATTTTGTTCCGGATCGCAAAGCCCGCTCACGGGACATCGAAGAGACCGATTCCGATCCCGACATCCAGCTAACAACCTTTTCAGACTGGCAGCAGGTCGCACATTGGTATGCAAAACTGCAGGATGACCGGGTAGTGGTGGACGACAGCATCCGAAAGAAAGCAGCTGAATTGACGCGCGGAGCTGACTCTCCGCTGGAGCAGAGCCGCCGCCTTTACGACTATGTTGCCAGAAATGTGCGATATGTCAGCTTGTCGTTCGGGGTGGGAAGGCTGCAGCCGCACCCTGCCTCAGAGGTAATGCTGAACAATTACGGCGACTGCAAGCGCCTTACGGGCTTATCCTTTACCAGTTGCGAAACAAACAGGCACTCATTGCTTCTCTCGATTCATTCGCCGGCTTGCGCAAGAGTCCAGCCGAGTCGCCTTTCAAAGACAGCACGGCCTTCACCATCAACGGCAAGTTTTCAGAGAACGGCTCGTTCGATGCGACCGTTTCGGTTACTGCTCAGGGCGATACTGATGTCCCCTTGCGCGCTGCTTTTCGTGAAGTACCACAGGCAAACTGGCAACGGCTGGTCGAGATCTATTCGCTGCGTTGGGGATTGCAGGGAGACATTTCAGACATTCAGGTTGATCCGCTGGACGACACCAGCAAACCTTTCCGCCTGTCTTATCATTTTCACCGCGAGAATTTTTTCGTGGTGCCTACCTCGGGAGCAAACTTCCGCATCCTGCCGCCGATCGTTCTTCCCGCTCTGTCAAAGGCCAATCCTCGGAAGGGATCAGAACCTCTGGATGTAGGCCCTGCTACCGAGCAGACTTATCGCGCCCACGTGGAGATTCCTGCAAATTTCAGCCTCGCCACGCCCTCGGCCGTACGCATGACCCGCGACTACGGCGACTACTCGTCATCCTATGTCGCGACCGGAGGAGTTCTGGAAGCCGAGCGTCACCTGGTGCTGAAAGTCAATGAATTGCCGGCCGCTCGTCGCGCCGATTACGGCTCCTTTCGCAATGTTGCCTCCAGCGACACGCAGCAAGTGTTGACTTGCAGCATCTCCTCGCCGGCTGCAGGAGCGGTTGCGGTCATGAAATCAGATTCTACGGCCGAGCAGTTGAATAAGGCAGGCGAGGCGGCGCTTGAACGCAGGGACTTCGCCACTGCCGCCGAGCTTCTGAAACGCTCGTTGGAGAAAGATCCTGCCCAGAAAGACTTGTGGTACGACCTGGGCCGCGCCTATGCCGCGGCGAATCGTCATAATGACGCGGTAGCCGCGTTTCGCAAACAACTGGAAGCGGACGCGTACCATCCCCATGCCTATGGCGAGCTTGCAATCGAGTTGCAGCAGCAAACCAAGGTTGAAGATGCCATTGCCGCCTATCGCAAGCAGCTTGAAATCGATCCTGGCGATCGCTCGTCACACAAAAACCTCGGGCTGCTGCTGGCGCAACTGAATCGCGACAAAGACGCGCAAGCTGAACTGGAAACTGCTGCCTCACTGCCTCCCGATGATCCCGAGATCAAGATGGCCTTGGCGCGCGTCTATGAGCGCACTGGAGATCTAGAAAAATCTCAGGCATTAATGAAAACAGTGACCGGCAGCATTACCACCTCCGGCCCCGATATCTATTCTGGGGCGTTGCGCGACAACATTGATCCAAACCAGACCCAACGCGAGGCCCGCCAGACGCTTGATAGCATCGGCGATCAGTTCGATTCCGGAGAGTTCAATCGCCTGGGGCCTTCTGCGGTCTCGAGCATGAACCTGGTAGCGCTGGCATGGGCGCGCCTGGGCTGGGCCAAGTTTCTGCAGGGCGAGACCCTGGAAGCCATGCAGTTCCTCAATGCTGCGTGGGCCCTAAGCCAGTCCGGTACCGTCGCCAATCGGCTGGCGCGTGTGTTCGAAAAGGAAGGCCAGCGCGAAAAAGCGCGCCACATGTATGCACTCGCAGTCGCCGCGGGTGGCGCAGAGATAGAAGCTTCCCGGCAGGCCCTGGCGAAACTGGCCGCAACTCCCGATAGCGCGGCTCAGGAGATGGCGAAAGCCAGCGATGACCTGCACCAGGCGCGCACAATTTCCCTGGGCGCGGTCAGCTCTTCCACCGCTTCTGCCAACTTCATTCTGGTGTTCGATAGCTCCAACAAACCGGAACGGGTAGAGTTCGCTGACGGAGACGCTTCGCTCAACAGCGCTGCTGCTCAATTGCGGCAGAAGGATTTTCCGGTAAAGTTTCCCGATGTGTCCTCGATCAAGCTGATTCGCCGTGCCCGGCTCGCCTGCGCGCAATCCAAATGTTCAATGGAGTTGCTCCCTTCGGAACCTGCAAACTCAGTTGACAAAGCGGCAAGCGTATCTGCTCCTGCGGTTAAACCATGATGTGACACGGTCCCGGCCGGACAACGCACACCGGTCCTGCGCATCTGATTCCCGCATGGGATGGATCACCGATCAGCTGCGGCGTGTTGCTAAATTCTAAATCCTGGAACATGAAAATCCGCCCGCCCTTGACGACTCCGGCCCCTCGCAATCGGTGTGGGTGCGATTGCAGAACGGAATTCAGCAGGATGCAGAGGAATTCCGCCGGTCAGGAGGGGAATGCAAACTCGATCATGTTTCTGACAATCAGGTCCGCCTGCTAAATTCGGGCGCCGGGATCGCCGCTGTAATCACGGCCGACCTGGATGCTAAAACAATCGAATACCGCTATGAAGCTGAGCGCGACAGCATCGCCGTTCCGGAACAGGGCATTCTGACTATTCGCCGGCACGGCAAGCCTGAACAGTTATATTCGGCCGATCAGCCGGTTTCGCCGGAACAGGCCCGGCGGATGATCCTCGAACCCGCCCTGTTTCCCGACCTGCCTACTGATCAGGCGGTCGCGTGAAAATGCGACCTGCCTCCGTTTACGGCTGCTTGCTGTTTCATTCAGGTTCAGCTTGCCCGATCCGTCAGGTATGAATGTTCCCACCCGGTCGAGCGGAAAGGCGGCGCCATTGATGGTGAAGCCACTATTCAGGAATGCGTACTGGCCGTTCAAACTCGTTGCCGAAAACGATGTGCTCTGCTGCAGATCAAGCGTACCGTCTTCCACTGTGTTCGGATCATTCACCAGCATGAAGCCGCGCGATGGGCTGACCATCCAGATCACCTCATTCGCCGTCCCGCCGCTGAAATTGAAAGTCGCTGTCGCCCGCCCATTGCCGTTCTGGATAAAGCTGCCCGTGAACTGGGCGTTTGCTGCGTTGTTCCCGTCCTGCACAGTATCGAGCGCCCCACCGGTGATGGCGGCATTACCGGCGGTGAAGCGTCCTACGGTGTTCACGCCGCCCAGGAAGCTCGCCGTGTCGCCGCTTGTTCCGAAGGCGTAGCTGCCGGAAAGGGCAGGTGTTCCCGATTGCTTTTCCGCCCGGCCTATGCCGACCGCTCCCAAATCCGAAGTCAGGAAGCGAATATTGTTCGCATTAACTATGTAATAGTTGAAGTGGGTGGTGGTGTTGTCGGTGAAGCTGCCCGTGCCTCGGCCGATGGTTGGATCGCTTGGTGTGTTAAGAACACCGGCAGTGATAGATGGAGAACTGAACGAACCTGAGTTGTTGATGTCCTGCAGGCCAGACAGCGACCCGTTATTCGATGTCAGCACGCCAATTCGTCCGACCGAGGTTCCGCCAATGGTGTGAAACAGGAAAGCATAGGTTCCAGTCGGAGCCGCGCTCAGCGCTGAAGTATCTTGCTTCTCCGCCAAGCCGGCCGCGTTGAGCGGCGAGTCACCCTCGATCAGGTAAACCTTGGAGTTGCTGGCCATGGTGATGGCGAAGGTCAGTGAGCCGAGAGCACTGTTCAGGTTCAACACACCCGTCCCGTCTACGTTGATTTTGTAAGACCCGGTGCTGCTTGTAGTAGAGATGCCGCTACCTTCCGTAAAGTCGTCGGTGCTGGTGGTGATGTTGCCGTTTCCATCGGCCGTGAACACGCCCGCCTGCCGGTAGGGAACTCCTCCTGATGAAATTGAAAAATCCAGGCCGCTGACCGTATAAACGTACTGTCCGCTCAGGCTGGCTAAAGAGAAGTTTCCTTTGGGAATAAATCCGGGAACGCCGTTGTCAGAACCGCAGCCGATCGTCAGGCTAACGACCACTGACAGAATTGCCAGAACCAAAGCTCGTCTCATGATATTTATGCAGCCGACTGCTGCGTCCTTTTGAAATTTTTATGGAATTATCCCAGCTATAACACAGATGCCGGTGTCGAGTTGCTGGCTGCTGATGAGACGGGTTCCTCTTGTAAATTTATGGTGTGTAAAGAAGTGTGAAGAGAAGGGCAGCGTCAGCCCTCCACGATTGCATTGCGCTCGCTTGTTGGGGAGGGCTGCGCTCTGAACACCGGAAGGGGTGACGCCGCGTGTACAACCCGTGTACACAAATAAAGAGCCCCGAGGTGGTGTTAAGCCTATTCGTCTCGGCCAGTAGCTCGCTTTAGACCCTCGCTGACCTGCTCTCGGCGCTTTTCCTTGCGGAATCGCTCCGCGCGATCATTAGCTCGGGCTCCGGGCTTACCGCCAACCGGATAAACCTGCCTAACGCCTCGGGACTCTATCCTGCCTTCGACGTTTCTTCCTGTTCGCCTCGACCAGCACTTTGCTATAGACCCTCGCTAGCCTTCCATTCATCACCTTGCGGTGTAACTGGTGACTTCGCTTGAGCCCCGGACGCTGCACCAACCGGGAAAACTTCGGAAGCTGTCAAAGAACGATTATGTTTTTACGCCTTTTAAGATTACAGTCAATAAAAACCGCGCGCCTCTAACTGCATTGTTTTCAGGTAAGTGCATGGCTTTCACAGGGACATGAACTGAAAATTGTGCAACCAATCGAGTGCGCTTTAAGGGGAGGGTCGATACTCGTTGAAATCTGCCGAAAAGTCTGCATCTGCTCCGGCCTGATTTGATTCTGCTCTCGCGGCTTTGTTGTGGAAATCGCGCAAAATCCGCGTTGATAAAGGGATTTCGTAGCTCCGCCGTTTGCGCCTCAGTTGAATACAATGCCGGAACCTTGATTCCGGGAGGTGTTCAGACTTGCGGCTTCTGACTCTTCTTCTGACTTTCTTCCTCGCGGTTCCTACTGGCGCCGCTCAATTTTCGCCCGAACAGCGTGCCTCGCGTTATATGGATTCCGTGCGGCACAATCCCGGACTGCTGCTCGCCTTTCTTCGAGATATGCCGAAGGGTGCCGATCTGCACAACCATCTGGCTGGCGCGATCTATGCCGAGAGCTGGATCAACTTCGCTGTCGAAAACGGCCTGTGTGTCGATCGCACAACCTCAAACCTGATCGCGCCACCCTGCGATTCTTCCTGTGAACGTTTCACCAGCAAACCCTCCGTACGCTGCGCGTATGCCGATCAGGTGTTGTACAACTCTATAATCGATGCCTGGAGCATGCGGAACTGGGTCCGCAGTGAGGAGAACTCCGGCCACGACCATTTTTTCGCTACATTCGACAAATTTCTTCCCGCCCAGATCAATCACACTGGAGACGCCCTCGCCGAAGTAGCTTCTCTGGCTGCCGCAGATCATCTCCAATATGTTGAACTCATGCACACCGCGGACGGCATGGCCTCCGCTCAGTTAGGTGCTAGCCTCGGTTGGGATGACGATTTTGGCCAAATGCGCGAAAAACTTCTAAACGCTGGCCTCAAAGATGTCGTGAGTTCCACTCGCTCAGCGCTCGATCAGGACGAAGTCAGGATGCGCTCGGTTTTGCACTGCGGAACACAGCAAGCCAGCTCCGGCTGCGACGTGACCGTCCGTTACCTTTACCAAGTCCTGCGCGGCCTACCTAAAGAGTCTGTCTTCTCGCAGATTGTCCTTGGGTTCGAACTTGCCTCTTCTGATCCCCGCTTCGTTGGTCTCAACCTGGTGATGCCGGAAGACTGGTACGTTCCCATGCACGATTTCGGCCTGCACATGAAAATGCTTAACTACCTGCATGGGGTGTATCCCAAGGTCCACATCGCCCTGCACGCCGGTGAGCTGGCCATGGGCCTGGTTCCGCCGGATAGCTTGAGCTTTCACATCCGTGAATCCATCGACCGCGGCCACGCTGAGCGCATCGGCCACGGTACTGCAGTGATGAATGAAAATAATGCAGTCGATCTGTTGAAGAAGATGGCAGCCCACAACATCGCAGTCGAAATCAGCCTGAGTTCCAGTGACCTGATCCTTGGAATAAGGGGCGACGATCATCCGCTGCCGATCTATCTTAAATACGGCGTGCCGGTCTTACTCGCCACCGACGATGAAGGGGTTTCCCGTTCAGACCTGACCCACGAATATCTGCGCGCCGTAGAGGGCTTCAACCTTTCATACGCGCAGCTCAAAAACATGGCAGGTAATAGCCTTCGGTACAGCTTTCTGCCTCCCAACGACCGCGCGCGTGTCCGATCCCGCCTGGAAGATGAATTCACCGGCTTCGAACACAAATTCTAGAATGATCACGTCCCAGGGGGAGGGTGTCTGAGCCGTCCAGTCGCGCGCACCGCGACCGTAAACCAACATCCGCATGCGTTATCCTGTAATCACATGATCCAGACCCTTGAATGGACCTCCTCTGGCGTTCGCTTCATTGACCAGACCAAGCTTCCCACCGAAGAAACTTACGTCACCTGCACCACGCACCAGCAGGTAGCCGACGTCATCCGCAACATGGTGGTGCGTGGGGCGCCGGCCATCGGCGTTGCCGCCGGGATGGGTGTGGCGCTCGGCATCCAGAATTCCGAGGCCAGCAACGTCTCAGCCCTTGAGTCTGACTTCAACTCGATCGCGGAAATCATTGCTGCCACTCGTCCCACAGCCGTCAACCTGTTCTGGGGAATACGTCGCATGCGGGACAAATTTGATTCGCTCAAGTGCCGCCCCATCCCGGAGATTAAGGCCGCCCTGGTTGAAGAAGCTCAGCGCATGCACGCGGAGGACATCGCCGCCAATCAGGCTATGGGACGGCACGGCGCAACCCTCATGCCTGAGCGCGGAGGGGTCCTGACTCACTGCAACGCCGGTGCTCTCGCAACCGCTGGATATGGGACTGCGCTTGGAGTGATTCGCGCTGCAGTGGAACAGGGAAAAAAGATTCACGTCTACGCCGATGAGACTCGCCCATTTCTTCAGGGCTCGCGTCTTACAGCCTGGGAGTTAATGAAAGATGGCATTCCGACGACCGTTATTTCGGACAACATGGCGGGCGCCATGATGAAGCAGGGAAAGATCGGCGCGATCGTTGTGGGAGCCGATCGCATTGCGGCGAACGGAGATGTGGCGAACAAAATAGGTACCTATACGGTTGCTATTCTGGCGAAAGAGCACGGCATCCCGTTCTATGTGGCTGCGCCGTTTTCTACCATCGATCTTGCCACCCCTGACGGCAGCAAAATTCCTATCGAGCAGCGCAACTCGAAGGAAGTGACCCATATCGCCGGCCGACAGATGGTCCCGGACGGCGTCAGCGTCGAGAATCCCGCCTTTGACGTAACCCCCGCCAAGTACGTTAGCGCGATCATCACCGAGCGCGGGATCGCCCGCACGCCCTATGAAACCTCATTGCGCTCGCTCGATAGAACAGACCGCTGATTTGGCAAAGTGCTCCATTTTGCGGGGGCATTCCCAGAGGAGCGATTTTCTCGCGGAACGATAAATCTCGCGTACCCGTGAAATGCTATTTGGGTTTCTGCTGTGGCGGTGCGGCTGCCTTTTGTTGCGCGGGCTTTTGTTGCGCGGGTGCGGGCTGTACTTCAACCGGCGGAGTCTTGGTTGATTTCGTCATATCTACCGTAACCACATTCATGTTGCCTCCTGGATCGCGCACCTGCAGGGTCTGAGTGGCTTGTGTTCCGGAAGCGCCGCTGGCCTGAACGTTGGTGGATGTAACCGTGATCTGCAATCCGGCACTCGGATCGCCCGGCTTTATCTGTTCCAATTGCTGTCTGGTCGTTTGTGCACCGTTCGGATTGCCAGACCGGGTTCCTGTGACGCGCTGCACCAGGTGCATATGGCCGTCAGGCGCGCTGCCCGGAACGTCGGTGGAAAAAGTTTCAACCGTGCTGCGGCTTTCGCCGGATGGCGCCTTTGATTCCTTTGCCAGCGTCCGCGAAACTTCGCTCAGCTGGCCGTCGGCATTCTGGCGCGAGACCCGCTCTTCGCTGGAACGACTCTTTCCGTCATCCTTGATCGTGCCGCGCTTAACTTCGCCGGCTTGCCAGTTGCCCGCACCGTCGGGAAGCAGCGTGGTTTTTTGAAAGTCGATGGTATCGGCATTACGGTGCTGCCGTTCCTGCGTTTGCATGGAAGCGGCCATGCCATTCACGCCCGGAAGAAACACAATGCTCTTGGTCTCGCTGGTGTCCGCGTCTATCTTGCGCGTGTCGGCAACCTCACGTTGGATCAGCTGGAGACGGCCCTCCAAATCGGGATTCGAAATCGTACGCACCGTTTTCGCCTCGCCATCTTTCAGTTCCTGCTTCTCTTCCTCGCTCACCTGGAGCAGCGTCTTCTGGCCATTGGAATCGCGTCCAAATGTACGCACTAGACTGGGCCAACGCTGAAAAAGCGAAACACAAAATGATTAACAGGCGAATGAAGGCTCGCATGATCCTATCTTCCGGCTGGATGGGAGCAATGTCCAGAGGTTAGCGGAGAAAACCAAATACCGCGTGTTCGACGGGGCGCGCTTACGGCGCGTGCGCGCCGCTGCGCAAGAGCTTCTAACCGGGCTTACGCAGGCTCTCCCGCAGGATGCCGCGAGCAACGGGAAGCTAAAACGGGCTGTCCCCGAAAGGATGCCCAAACCCATGCCGAACACGCGGACGCCCTGCATCATAGACCCCAGGCGATTCATGTCAACGCCCGAATTTGGTGCAAGCAGACCAGCGGTTATCATCGCTGCTTGGCTTCCTCTACTCTCGCCAGCATTCTTCGCCAGCTGTGCCCGCGTTGTCGCTCTGCGAAGATTTTCCATTCATCGATCTACTGGGGGCTGCCTAAGATGCATAACCGCTGCCCTCAATGCGGCCTGCTCTTTAACCGCGAGCCAGGATATTTTCTGGGTGCGATGTATATCAGTTATGGCATTGCGCTGCTCGTGATTTTCGTTGTCGGCCTTTTACTCTGGGTTGTCACCAATTTGCGTATCGACCGAATCGCCATCTGGGCCGTGGTACTGTTTTTGCCACTTGTACCCGCGTTGACGTTGCTTTCACGCGTGCTTTGGATTTATCTGGATCACAAGATTGATCCTGCAACCGACTAGCCCCGCGGTCTCGCTGACGCGACAGCAACAAATTGCTTCAGACCTGCCTGGATCTTGCCAGCGTTTGCTGTACAATTCCGCGAATTTGCCGGAAGGAGCTTCGTGAAGCCTCCATCGTTAGGCACTATTCTTCTCGGCCTGATCCCGTTCATCGCCACTTGCTTTTCCGTTTCTCTGTGGGACCGCATCTACCCCATAGTGTTTGGCCTTCCTTTCAACTTCTTCTGGCTCATCTTGTGGCTTCTGCTTACTCCGCTGATCATGTGGGGAGCGTATCGCCTAGAGGAGCCGCGTACGCGGGGTGATCGAGACAAGCAGGACGGTGCGGGTTGAGCTCCAGCGCTGTGACCCTGACCATAATTTCTATTCTGGTCGCGATTGGCTCGCTGGTCGGCTTTCTCGCCCGATCTCATCACCGTATGGATTTGGAGCAGTGGACGGTGGGCGGCCGCGGCTTTGGGCTGGTATTCGTCTGGCTATTGATGGCCGGCGAGATCTACACCACATTTACCTTTCTCGGCGCCAGCGGCTGGGCCTATTCAAAAGGTGGCCCGGTCCTGAACATTCTGGGCTTCCAGCCGCTGATGTACGTCGTCTCATTCTTTATCCTGCCGCCGGTGTGGGAAATGGGCCGAAAGCACAAACTCCAGACCCAGGCCGATTTTTTTCAGACTCGCTACAACAGCGTTTTTTTAGGCGCCTTGGTGGCGCTTATCGGCGTTATCTGCCTCATCCCTTATCTTCAGATTCAACTTACGGGCTTAGGCCTGATCGTGGAAGTTGCGAGCTTTGGAGCCATCCATCGCATTCCGGCGATGATCATCGGTCTAGGGGTGGTTGCTGCTTTTGTATCCGTCAGCGGCGTGCGTGGGGTGGCGTGGGTGAGCCTGATCAAGGACGTCCTGCTGCTGTCTGCAGCAGTATTTGTCGGCTTCGCGATCCCGCGCATTTATTTCGGCGGGATTGGATCCATGTTCGCGGCCCTCATACAGGCGAAACCGAGTCACCTGGTAATGCCGGGAACCACCAAGTACCTCGGGCACACCTGGTACATCACCACAGTTTTGCTGATGTCGTGCGGCTTTTATATGTGGCCGCAATATTTTGCCGCCAGTTTTACGGCCAAGAACGCCAGAGTGTTGAGGCGCAACGCCGTGATCATGCCGCTTTACAGCGTCACCATGCCACTGATGTTCTTTGTCGGCCTCAGCGCCGTTCTCGTCCTGCCCCAGCTTGGTAACGGGGACCTTTCACTTTTGTCGATGGTCCGCAAGACCTTTCCCGCGTGGTTCCTGGGGATTGTGGGCGGAGCCGGCGTTCTCACCGCAATGGTGACCGCCGCCATTCAATTGCTGACCGGAGCAACTTTGTATGCCAAGAATCTGTTCCGGCCGATGCTCGCGCCATCCATGACCGATCAGCAGGTCGCGAGAGTTGCCAAAATGATGGTGCTGGTGCTGACGGTGGCAGCGGTCTCGCTCGCCATGTACACCTCCGCCAGTCTCGTGTCTCTTTATCTGATGGGATCAGCAGGAGTCGCGCAGTTTTTTCCCGGTGTTGTGCTCGGCCTGTTCTCACGACGAGTGACGACAGCCGGAGTTTTCGCTGGCATCGCAACCGGCATTTTCATCGTCGTCACCCTGATTTGGACCGGGCGCGACCCCTACTTGGGCTGGAATGCCGGGCTTGTCGCACTGTGCTCGAACTTCGTGATCACTGGATTGGTCAGCGTGCTCACTCCCCAGCGCACGCCCGCTGGCAACGAAACAGTTCCCGAGTCTCTCTGAGAAAGCGGACGTGAGACCGCTTAAAAGGCATCGATGCCGGTTACGCTGGAGCCGATGATAAGCGCGTGGATGTCATGCGTACCCTCATAGGTCTTCACCGATTCGAGGTTCATCATGTGGCGCATGATCGGATAGTCATCGGCAACGCCGTTTGCGCCCAGAATGTCACGGGACATGCGTGCACACTCAAGCGCCATCCAGACGTTGTTTCGCTTGGCCATCGAGATGTGCTGGGGCCTGGCTCTGTTCTCATCTTTTAAACGACCAACCTGCAGGGCGAGAAACTGCGCTTTTGTGATTTCGCTGATCATCCATGCAAGCTTTTCCTGCACCAGTTGGTGGGAAGCAATGGGCTGATCGCGGAATTGCTTTCGAAGCTGTGAGTATTGCAGGGCAGTGTCGTAACACGCCATGGCCGCACCGATGCCGCCCCAGGCGATTCCGTAGCGCGCCTGATTCAGGCACATGAGCGGGGACTTCAAGCCGCCGGTGCCGGGCAGAAGATTCGATTCAGGAACGCGAACGTCCTGCAATGACAGTCCGGAAGTTACCGATGCCCGCAGCGACCACTTGCCGTGGATGTCTTCGGCTTTGAATCCCGGGCGATCGGTTTCAACGATGAAGCCGCGGATGGTGTCATTTTCTTCTCCAACTTTCGCCCAGATGATGGCGAGATCGGCGATGGAGCCGGAAGTGATCCACATCTTCTCGCCGTTCAGGACATATTCTTTGCCCGATTTATTGGCGCGCGTCCTCATACCGCCCGGATTTGAGCCAAAATCGGGCTCAGTAAGGCCGAAGCAGCCAAGCTTTTCGCCTTTCTGCATGGCGGGCAGCCAGGTCTCCTTCTGTTCTTCGCTGCCAAAGGCGTGGATGGGATACATGGCCAGCGCCGACTGCACGCTGACAAAACTGCGCACGCCACTATCACCCCGTTCCATTTCCTGCATCACCAGGCCGTATTCGACGTTCGACATGCCGGCGCAGCCGTAGCCCTTGAGAGAAGCACCGAAAAAACCGAGCTCCGCCATCGGCTTGACGAGTTCCTTGGGGAAGCGGCCGGCGCGGTTGCATTCTTCAATGATCGGAACGAGATTGTCTTCGATAAATTGCCGGGTGGTATTGCGGACCAGACGCTCGTCGTCGTTAAGCAGGCTGTCGAATTCGAGAAAATCGACTCCACGGAATTTGATGGCGGGCATAGTTTCTCGTTTCTGCGCCGCAGCTGGCGGCGAAGTGAGATGAGCAAACCTTTAAAACTAACAAAGGGAGAGAGAGAGGGTCAAACGGGCGAGGGTCGGTAGGTCTTAACTCGTGTTGTTTTGCGAATTATTTCGCGAAACATCTGTCAGTTTCGCGGTTTTTAACTGAAGTGCCTTGGTCGCGCAAAGCAGGCGAGAATCAACTAATTGTGAGAACCGTGAATGGCAGAGGCAGTGAGCGAAGGGGAGCACTTTCTATCAATCTTTACAATGTTTTTGCAAACCTTTGTAGGTTGTGCTAAACCCTTTCGCATCTAAAATGGCAGCCACATGTTGAGGAGCTTCGCAGGCGCGTTCCTGGTAATTGTGATGAGCGCGTCGGTGTCTGCCTTAGCCGCAGATTCGGTGCTCACCAATGGAGTTTCGCTGAATGACGGTTTCCAGCTTATGTACAATCTGGAATTCGAGCGAGCCCATCAGGCGTTCCTTTCCTGGCAGCAGAGATATCCCAATGATCCAATGGGTCAGGTGGCGGATGCGGCAGGTGTCCTCTTTTCTGAGTTCAACCGGATGGGAATTCTGGAAGCGCAGTTTTATGAAGATGACAAGATTTTTAAAAGCGAAAAGAAGCCCAGTTCCGATCCGCAGGCGAGAACCCGATTCAATGACACGCTGAACAAGGGCGAGACTCTGGCGAAGGCCCGGTTGTCATCGAATGCGAAAGACCGCGACGCGCTGTTCGCGATGACCCTGATCTCGGGGTTGCGCGCCGA
This sequence comes from Acidobacteriota bacterium, assembly GCA_003224855.1. Lineage (GTDB taxonomy): Bacteria > Acidobacteriota > Terriglobia > Terriglobales > Acidobacteriaceae > Gp1-AA142. Next base: position 28,346 of record QHZY01000043.1, read on the forward strand.
CTACGCGGCGCTGATCGACAAGAGTAATCTCACCTCGCTTCATTACACACGCGCCGCCGACCAATGGGCGCGGCAGTTGCTGGCAGTTGATCCAAATTGTTCGGATGCGCACGTGGCGACTGGGTTCAGCAAGTACATCATCGGTAGCATGGCTGCGCCGATGCGCTGGATTTTGCGGGTGGGCGGCGTTTCTGGCGACAAGAAGCAAGGAATCTCTGAACTGCAGATCACAGCGACCACCGGTCAATATCTGGCGCCGTTTGCACGCATCCTGCTGGCAATTGCCTACGTCCGCGAAAAGGACACTATGAAGGCTCGAGAGTTGCTGGCTTCACTGCGGGATCAGTATCCGAAAAACCCCCTTTTTGCGCGTGAGATTGCGCGCCTGCAGGCCCAGTAAGTGGAACCGGGCCCGCCCGCAAGGAATCGATGCTGATAAATCCATATCTTTCAATATGATTCATCAGAATTTCACTGCTTTGTAACTCTGCTGTAACACAGTCCCCGTAGAAAATAGCCATATTGAACAAGGAGGACTGTCGAGTGATTCATCGAATTGCGCTGTTGTGTGTCGCTCTGGCGATACCTGCCTGGGGTCAGACCACTGTAAACGGGGCGGGCGCAACATTTCCTAATCCGATCTATCAAAAATGGTTCAGCGAGTACCATAAGGCACACTCAGACGTTCAGTTCAACTATCAATCGATTGGCAGCGGTGGCGGTATACGTCAGGTCCTGGCCGGGACGGTGGATTTCGGTGCCAGCGACGGACCGATGACCGATGAACAGTTATCGCAATTCAAAGGCGGAAAAATTGTGCACATCCCGACTGTTCTCGGGGCAGTGGTGCCGGCTTACAACATCCCCGGAGTGAGCGAAGAATTGAAGTTCAGCCCACAAGTCCTGGCGGGCATTTTCCTTGGCAAAATCAACTCATGGAACGATCCAGCCATCGCAAAGGACAATCCAGGAGTGAATCTACCCGGCCAGCCGATCATTGTCGTCCATCGTTCGGACGGCAGCGGCACGACCTACATTTTCACTGATTATCTTTCAAAGGTCAGCTCGGATTGGCAGAATGGACCGGGAAAAGGTACTTCGGTCAAGTGGCCGGTCGGCTTAGGTGGTAAAGGCAATGAAGGTGTTGCGGGCATGGTCCGACAGATGGCGGGCTCGCTGGGCTACATTGAATTGATCTATGCTGTCCAGAACAAGATTCCGTATGGCACAGTGAAGAATTCATCGGGTGCGGTGGTAAAGGCGTCCCTTGAAAGCGTGACCGCGGCCGCGGCGTCGGTCAAGAACATGCCTGCCGATTACCGAGTTTCAATCACCAATGCACCTGGCAAAGATGCCTATCCGATCTCGAGCTTCACCTGGCTTCTAATCCCTAATCCGGCGAAAGATGGAAACAAGGGGAAGATCCTGGTGGATTTTCTGAATTGGATGCTGGACGGTGGTGAGAAAATGACCGCCGAACTCACCTATGCTCCATTACCGGAGAGCGTGGTCACAAAGGTAAAGCAAACGATCAAGCAGCTGAAGTAGGAACCCTGGGTGCGGCCTCTAAGCTCCGTCCCCTCCTTTATACTGAATAGGTAGACGAGCCGTATTACGAACTTTCGGTAAAACTTAACCAGACAATTTACGTGGGCGAGTACACACCCCGCCATTCGGGTGGTACGCTGCCCGAATCGTGGTCGCCGGGCACCGAGATCCAGTTAAAAGTCGACAAGCGGCATTTCTACGTTAAGACTCCTGGCGACGAAGAAATCGATTTTGCGGTGGTGAAGCGTGTGCGGGCAGAAGCCTGGCAGCCATCTGACGCGAAGTAAACGACTGATCCGCAAGGCTTGAAACCTTACCTGTTTCTATGGCGCGAATTTCGCTCGACAACCCAGCGTATTACATCAACCGGGAATCCTCCTGGCTGGAGTTTAACCGGCGGGTTCTGGAGGAGGCCTCCGCGCCGGAGAATCCGCTGCTCGAACGGCTGAAATTTCTGGCCATCACTGCCAGCAATCTGGACGAATTTTTTGAGGTCCGTGTGGCTGGACTGGTACAGCAGATCGAAGATGGCTATACCGAGGCCGGGCCGGACGGGCTCACCTTGCTGGAAGAGCGGGACTTGCTGGCGCGGAACACGCATGAGTTCGTGCGTGATCAGTATTCGTGCTGGAATGAGAGTTTGCGGTCGCAGCTGCACGAGAATGGCGTCCGCGTACTGGGGCTGCATGAGCTGGATGACCGTGGACGGGCGTTTGTCGAAGAATACAGCGAAAGGGAATTGGACTTATTGCTGACGCCGGTGACCGTGGATCCGGCGCACCCTTTTCCAAGGGTCATTAACAAAGCTTTGAGCGTGGCATTCCTGCTGCGCCGTCGCAGGCGGTCCTCGGTCACTTACACGGGAGTGGTAACCGTGCCCCGCGCGCTCCCACGGCTGGTTCGCTTGCCGTCGGACGACACCGACGATTTCATCTTTCTGGCCGACCTGGTAGCTCACCACGCGTCGAGGATGTATCACGGATATGACCTGGTTTCCTCAGCCGCATTTCGAGTAACGCGAAACAGCAATCTGTATCTGGCGGAAGAAGAATCACGGAACCTGCTGGAATCGGTGCGCACCGAGTTGCATAACCGGCGCAAGGGTGATGCGGTGCGGCTGGAAATCGAGGCTGATGCTGACCCGGAGATCATCGAGCGGCTGCGGACAAACTTCGGACTCGACCAGTGGCAGGTGTTTCCGGTGAACGGGCCGGTGAACCTTTCCCGGCTGTTTGACATCTACCAACAGAGCGCACGGCCAGACCTGAAGTTCAAAGCATGCGTTCCGCGCGAGTTGCGGCTGACGGGAAAATCGCAGGACTTGTTCGAAGAATTGCGACGTCATGATGTGCTGCTTCACCACCCCTATGATTCTTACGACGCGGTGGTTTCGTTCATCGAATCGGCGGCCAAAGATCCGCGAGTGCTCTCCATCAAGCAGACGCTTTATCGCACCAACGAGCAGTCCCTGATTGTGCCGGCGTTGATCGCGGCTGCGGAACGGAAGGAAGTTACCGCGGTGGTGGAGTTGAAAGCCCGCTTCGACGAAGCTTCGAACATCCGTTGGGCGCGCGACCTGGAAGATGCTGGGGTGCAGGTATTTCATGGGCTGGTTGGATTGAAGACGCACTGCAAATTATCGTTGCTGGTGAGGCGTGATCCGGATGGAGTGATACGACGGTACGCGCACCTGGGAACGGGAAATTACAACGCCAGCACGGCGCGTCTTTATACCGATCTGAGTCTGTTGACTGCCAGTGCTGCGATTACTTCGGCCGTTCATGATGTTTTTAGTTTTCTGACCGCGTATGCGGAACACTCGAGTTATGAGCCGTTGATGGTTGCGCCCCTTGATTTAGCCGAAGGCTGCCTGGCAATGATCAATCGTGAGGCGGAGCATGCCGCTCGCGGCAAGCCGGGCAGGATTATCGCCAAAATGAATGCGTTGCTGGACAAGAACATCATTATGGCGCTCTACCGGGCGTCGCAGGCGGGCGTGGAGATCGATCTGATCGTGCGAGGTATGTGCGCGTTGCGACCAGGTGTTCGGGGGGTGAGCGACCGCATAAGGGTGCGAAGCATAGTGGGACGTTTCCTGGAGCACAGCCGCATCTTCTATTTCGGAAATGGCGGCGAAGAAGAGATTTACCTGAGCAGCGCCGATTGGATGCCGCGCAATCTATACGAGCGAGTAGAGGTAATGTTTCCGCTTACCAATCCGATGCTGCGAGAGCGAGTGAAACGAGAAATGCTGGATGCGTACCTGGCCGACAATGTGAAGACGCGCGTGCTGCTGAAAGATGGAAGTTATATTCCAGCGTGGCGCGCGGGCGGCAAGCGGAAGCCGCCAATGCCGGGGGAGCGGTTCAGCGCTCAAGATTTTCTGATTGCTGTAGCGGAAGGAAAACGGATACCGGAACCTATTCCGGAGTCGCCACGACTGAGTGCCCGCCGCAGATCCAGAATAGAAAGGAAGACATAGTGCATCATGATCGTCTACTTTTTGCGCCACGCCAGCGCCGGGACACATATCGACAATCCAAAGAAGGATGAGAAGCGGCCCCTGGATAAAACCGGCATTGAGCAGTGCGGATACGTGGGACGGGCCCTGGCGGCGCTGGATGTTCAGGTCGAATCTGTGATATCCAGTCCACTTAAACGCGCTGCCCAGACCACCTCATTAGTTGCCAACGAGATGGGATTTGAGGGCAAGATCCAGTTCGATGATTCCCTCAGGCCGAATGCCGATTTCGCAGACTTCCGGCGACTCTTAGGGAAATACGCGCGTCAGGAAAATATCATGGTGGTTGGTCATAACCCGAGCCTGAGCGAATTCCTGAGCCGGTGCATCAGCGACGACGGGTGTGAAGCCAGCATCGACTTGAAGAAAGGCGCAGTGGCAAGGGTGGAGGTAAGCCGCAGCGGCGGCACCCTGCACTGGTGCATGACGCCCAAGATGGTGCGCTCGCTTCATGATGCTTCTGCGGAAAGTTCGCGGCCAAAGACCTCACGAAAATAGCCGGTTTCTTTTTCTACCGCCCACAGTTCCAGGTCCACGCTGGTTCGCGGCCGGGCCATGAGTCTCAATCGAACACTGCCGGACTGGACCCGGGCACGCGCGCGGCCAACCGCGCCGCTACGACTGAGATTAAGCGCGCGCGCCAGCCGTAACAGCAGCGAGGCCTTGGTGACGCAGGCGCGCTCCGCCGGGGTGAGCGGTTTCATAGCGGGATCGCCAGCTTCAGGCCGTGATTTGCCCAGATAGCGGGCGATGGCGGCGATAATTCTTCGCTGAGCAGGCGTGTAACCAAGAATTTCCGAATGAGCGATGATGTAGTGGGCGTGGCGGTGGCGGCCGTTGCGGTTCACATAATCACCAACTTCGTAGAGCATAGCGGCCGCGGAAAGCCATTCGGAATATTCCTGGTGCAGCCGGTGGAGTGAGCGCAAACTGCGGAACAGATCCAAGGCGGCCTCACGCACCGCCAGGGCATGATTCATATCGATGTGGTAGTGCTCGACAGCGGCCCGCAAAGACTGCCAGCGTTCGGATTCGATCTGTTTGCGGGAACGGGTGGTGCGATCGTGTTCGGCCGCCATCTGCGCCAGCAGACCGTCGCGTAGTCCAAGGGGTGAATAGCGGAACCCAGGCAGCTTGCAGGATTCGAGCAGCTCGGCGTAAACCACCGCGCCGGCGGTGATGATCTCGGCGCGGCGAGGGCCGACACCGGACAGTTTTTTCCGCTCATCCAGCTTGAGGCGCGACAGGATCTTTGCTATGCGGCGCATGTGAACACGCGAGACGGAATTCCTGGATACGCCACGCTTTTTGTATAGCCCATAACAAACCGCGGCGAGCGCAGCGGCGGTGCCCGAAGTAGCGATCACAACCTTCGGACGGGAGCGCACAATGCGTTCCGATATTCGCCGAATCTCGCGTTGCACAAAACCATGCAACTGCCGAAGTTCAGACTTCCTGGGCGGATCGCCGTGGAAAAATTCATTGGTCAGGCGTACAGCGCCGAGAGGCAAACTGACAGTTTCGCTGATGTGGCCTTTAACGGAAATTGTGAGTTCACAGCTGCCGCCGCCCAGGTCAACCATCAGCACCGGCGAAGCGTTAATGCGGGAACTGAAGACGATCCCGAGGTGAATCAGGCGTGCTTCTTCAAGGCCAGAGATGATTTCGACCTGCCAGCCGGTAGCGGAACGCACCCATTCCAGGAAGGCTGCGGAGTTTCGCGCGTCACGCAGAGCACTGGTAGCCACCACGCGGACGATATCAGCAGCATGCTTCTGTGCCGCGCGATGAAAGCGGCGCAGAACTTTGACAGTGATTTCCATGGCTTGAGGAGAGAGAAATCCACCGCGGAACACCGATTCTCCGAGCCGGGTGACGGCGCGGTCTTCATGAATTTCCTGCAAGCGGCGGCCGACCAGGCGGGAAATTTTCAGGCGAACGGAGTTGGAACCGATATCGATCGCGGCAAAGGTCGGCATGAGCTGGGGAACAGTTTATCGCGAAGAAATGCGAGGCGGAGATCTGAAAGACGCGATCAGGCCGCAGCAGCCGCGCCGGAGAACGAACGGCCGGATTCTGGCTTCTTGCGGTCTGACCAGCCGGGCCGGGCAAGTTTGATACCTTCCACCGCCAGCCGATATTTGGCGCGGGTGATGTTGCGGAGCGCGGCCACTAGAGCCGAATCACTAGGGCCCCCCAGAAGTTTCTGGGCACGTGCGGTGAGCTGCAGCCAATCGTGCCAGTCGCCGATGCGGTCCTGCATCTGTTTCAACTGCTCGAGCAGAAGTTTAGCCTCAGGCTCCCCTATGGCCAGTTCGGCAACGTAGCGGGCTCGCTTGCCCGCGATGCGATAGTGATGCAGCGACTTCTCATCGTGAGGATCAGAGTCGCCGAGTGCGTTCATTATCCGTTTAGCAATGGTGGCGAGAACGGCATCGGGCGCGAGTTCAAACTGTTTGGCAGCCCGGCGAGCCCGGCGGCGGGTTTCGGTGATGAGCTTCTTGTCGAGATCTTTCTGCAAGCGTTTCTGGCTGCGAACCCGAGACTCGCTCAAGGCATGAACCAGACGGGCTTTGCGTCGTGCTTCCTGCGGGAAAGTCAGACTGCGAAGCGCGGCAAGTTGTGCGTCAATATCTCTCACCATGCCGGCCTTTTTCCGAAGCCGTGACAAACGCTTCATCAGTTTCTTGTCATTGCTGGTTCGCTTAGGGGCCAGCTCGCGGATCAGGGCTTCCACCCTGCGGCTCGAAGTGCGGAATCCGTGAACGTTCTGTGGGGTTGGGTTACGCGCGAAGCTGGCTAGCCGTCTCTCAAGCTTGCTGAAGAGTTCGCGGATCTGAAGCGGGGTGGCCGGCATGAAGTGAAAGTTGTGCGCAAAGCATTTTAACACTGTTGTAACACGCGTCTGATACGGTCGGTGGGCGATGTCCAACGGAGCCCTGGGAGCGCCTCATCTGCCTAGATCTCAACCGCTTGCGAAGCCCGGAATAGCGCTGGTTTCCGCCCGCCGGCAAAGCTTGCTGCGAGCCGGCGACAGCCGCATTGCGGACCAGATTTTTTATTATTTGATGCTGGCGTGTGGGGCGAGCATTCTTGCTCTCGTCGTCCTGATTGTGTACGAACTGATCACCAAATCAAGCCTGTCATGGCATGCCTTCGGTTTCAAATTCTTTTTTGCCAGCGACTGGGACCCGGTCAACGATAAGTACGGTGCGCTACCGTTCGTTTATGGAACCATAGTTTCGTCTTTTTTATCGTTGCTGATAGCGGTACCGCTGGCCATCGGAACGGCCGTTTTTGTGACGGAGTTGTCGCCGCGCTGGTTACGAACCCCGCTTGCGTTCACTACTGAGTTGCTGGCAGCGATCCCCAGCGTGATTTACGGCTTGTGGGCGATTTTCGTTCTGGTTCCAATCCTCAGACAGTACTTGCAGCCTTGGCTCGCGAAGTATTTTGGATGGACGACCCTGTTTGAAGGTCCGCCTTATGGGATCGGCATGTTGGCCGCCGGAATCATCCTGGCGATCATGATTCTGCCGATTATCTCGTCGATCACCCGCGAAGTAATGACGGCAGTGTCGCAGCAGCAGCGGGAAGCGGTTCTGGCACTGGGCGCAACCCGCTGGGAAATGATCCGAATAGGAGTGTTGCGCAATGCACGCGCCGGAATTCTAGGAGGAATCATTCTGGGTTTGGGCCGCGCGCTGGGAGAGACGATGGCGGTCACTATGGTGATTGGCAATCGCCCGGAAATTGCTAAGTCGCTGTTTGCGCCCGGCTACACCATGGCCAGCGTGATTGCCAACGAATTCAGCGAAGCCACCGGAGATACATATCTGAGCGCGCTGGTGGAAGTGGGATTGGCGTTGTTCCTGGTGACCATCATCGTGAATAGCTTGGCGCAGGTACTGGTTTGGAGCGTCACTCGCGGAATGCCGACAAGAAATGGATAGCAAACCTAAATCGCTGAATTTACCGCACGAGATCAGCTTCTACCGGCGGGCTGTAAACTCGCTGGTGGTAGGCGCTGCCGGGCTCGCGGTGTTTCTGGTTTTGCTGCCACTGGGCGCGATCTTTGCATACCTGGTTTACAAAGGAATTGGCTCTGTCAATTGGGCGTTCCTGACCCAAACTCCCAAACCGGTAGGTGAACCCGGTGGTGGAATGGCCAATGCCATTGGGGGGTCGGTTTACATTCTGTTGATTGCCAGCGCGATGGGTGTGCCACTGGGAATTGGAGCCGGGATCTTTCTTTCCGAATACGGGCGCAACCACTTTGGAAACTTCGTACGTTTCACGGCTGACGTTCTGAACGGGGTTCCTTCCATCATTGTTGGTATCGTCGCGTACGGATTAGTCGTGTTGACCCAGGGGCACTTTTCGGCCCTGGCAGGCGGTGTGGCGTTGGCCATCATGATGATCCCGACCATCGCTCGCACTACCGAAGCGATGCTCTTGCTGGTTCCGATTCAGGTGCGAGAAGCGGCTTATGGTTTAGGAGTTTCGCGCTGGCGCACCACACTTTCCATTACTCTGCGCACCGCGACCTCAGGTGTGATCACGGGAGTGATGCTGGCGTTTGCGCGCGTGGCGGGAGAAACAGCGCCGCTGTTATTTACCGCCTTCGGAAACCAATACTGGAATTGGAAGGCGAACCAGCCAACGGCAGCACTTTCGCTCCAAATCTTCAGCTATGCGATTTCACCCTTTGACGAGTGGCATCGGCAGGCTTGGGGGGGAGCATTGATTTTGATCATTCTGATCGTAGTTTCGGTTACAGCGGTGCGCGTGGCAGCGGGCCGTGGAATGCTGCGGGGAGCGAACTGATGGGCGTAGGAGTGAAGGTAGAGAAATTGAATGCCTGGTTCGGCAAGACCCAGGCACTGCATGACATTGACATGGACGTTTCTGCCAACCATGCCACGGCCGTTATTGGACCATCGGGCTGCGGGAAATCGACCTTTGTGCGTTGTTTAAACCGCATGCACGAGACCATTCCTGAGGCGAGAGCTACGGGGCGGGTCCAAATTGGAGAACTCGATGTCTATAACGGCACTTCGGCGGTGCAGATCAGACGTCGGATCGGCATGGTTTTCCAGAAGCCGAACCCGTTCCCGACTATGTCGATCTATGACAACGTTGCGGCCGGGCTGAAGCTGAATGGCTTTCGCGATCGCCACAAGTTGGATGAGGTGGTACAGCGGTCGCTGGAATATTCCGCATTGTGGGAAGAAGTGAAAGACACCATGCACAAAAAATCGGGAGCCAGCCTCTCAGGCGGACAGCAACAGCGCTTGTGCATTGCGCGGGCACTGGCCGTCGAACCGGAAGTATTGCTGATGGACGAGCCTTGTTCCGCTTTAGACCCGATCTCGACCGGCAAAATCGAAGAACTGATCTTTCAGCTGAAAGAAGAGTTTACAATCGTCATCGTGACCCACAACATGCAGCAGGCCTCCCGGGTGGCGGAGTTTACCGGGTTCTTTCTGCTGGGCAAACTGATTGAGTTTGATAAGACTGAGAAAATTTTTACCAATCCGTCAGACAAGCGAACGGAAGACTACATCACAGGCAGGTTCGGATAATGCGCACCCGTTTCATACAGGAACTCGACAATCTTCGGGCGCGATTGCTGCGGATGGGCGGCTTAGCAGAACAAGCGGTGGATCGCGCCTGCCAGGCATATCATGATCGTGACCTTAAGCTCTGCCATCTGGTGCTAGAAGGAGAGCTGCGCATCAACTCGATGGAGCGGGAAATCGACGAGTTGGCTTTCGATCTGCTCGCCATGCAGCAACCCATGGCGGTGGACTTGCGCTTTATTCTGGCGGTCACCAAGATTAATGCCGACCTGGAACGGGTTGGCGATCAGGCGGTAAACATCAGTGAACGAGTGATGGATTTGGTGGAACTGCCGAAGGTGGACTTGCCAGTAGATATTCCACGCATGGCGGCGGCGGTGGCGGCAATGGTAAGGCGTGCGCTGGAGTCATTCATAGAAGGCAAAGCTGAACTTGCTCAGGCGGTGCTCGAAATGGACAATGTAATCGACCGCATGCGCGATGAAGCGTTCATCTCGCTGGTCAAGGCAATGAACGAGCACCCCGAGCTGACACGACAGGCGCTGGATACGCTGCTGGTGGCGAGAAACCTGGAGCGAGTGGCCGACCACGCTACGAATATCGCCGAAGACGTGATCTTCTGGGTGCGGGGTGCCGATGTGCGGCACAACGTGCAGCAGGAGCCGCAGCCTGCGCCGGCGGTCACGGAATCGCATTAACGTACTCAGTGGTTCGCGAAACGTAGGTCCTCGCGGCGGATAGGATTAGATAGACACCAGCCGGTAAGCCGCTCTGAACGACTTATTCTCTAAGGCGTGACTAGCCGTCACGCCTTTTCTTTTGCGCCCGCGAAATGCTACAAGTTCTTAGCTCTGTTCCGGAGGAAACGTGAAACTTGCAACGACGTTTTTTCTCGCCCTGACGATGTTTCCCCTGGCCCATTCGCAAGATGAGAATCAGAAACAGAAACAGATTTCATTGCCCACCAGCAAGGTCCTTCACGTCCCAACTCCCGGCTGGCTAGGGTCGCTGAACAGCTTCCCCGCGACCGTTGCGCTAAGTCCTGACGGAAAGTTTGCGGCCTTTCTGAATGACGGATACGGAACGCAGAAGGCGCTCGCGCGGCAATCGATCTCTATTCTTAATTTAGGAAACAATGAAATTACTGATTTCCCTGACGATCGGTTTCCTGAGGATGCCAAGCAGAGTTATTTCATCGGGCTGAGTTTCAGTTCCGATGGTGCGCACCTGTATGCATCTGTGGGATCAATCAGTGATCCGATGGGTGCCAAGCGCGGAAACCTGGGCAACGGCATAGCGGTTTATACATTCGAAGCAGGCAAGGTCACTCCAGAAAGATTCATCAGGATCGCACCCCAGAGATTGGCCGCAGGGAATAGGGTAGCCAGAGGATTACGGAAAGCCCCGGCCGGCACCGCCATTCCTTATCCCGCCGGCTTGGCGGTCGTAAGCGGAGAAACCGGCGATAAATTGCTGGTAGCAAATAATCTCTCCGACAGCGTGATTCTGCTGGACGCGAGATCAGGCGAGGTGAGTTCGCAATTTGACCTCGGTACTAACAAGCTGGTGCCGTCGTCATTCCCTTACGGGGTGATCGCAAGCCGGGATGGGAAGCGTGCCTGGGTCAGCTTGTGGAATGCGTCTAAGCTGGTGGAACTGAATCTGGAGAAGGGAAGTGTCGGAAACTGGATTCAACTGCTTGCGCCGCGCGATCCGAAGAGCCCTGGTTCACACCCGACCGCACTCACGCTGAGTCCCGACGAGCGTCTCCTTTACGTCGCGTTGTCGAATGTCGACCGGGTGGCAGTGCTATCGACCGATCACCTGAGCGTGATCGGCACGTTCGACACCAAACTTCCGGACCAGAAGGAAAGCGGGACATATCCGACCGCCCTGGCCTTGTCTGACGATGGCAAGCGGTTGTTTGTTGCCGTTTCGTCGCTGAATGCAATCGCGGTATTCGATACCTCAAACATTTCTCCGGAGAATACGAATGACCGGAAGGCGATGGGATTTATTCCAGCGGAATGGTATCCGAGCGCGCTGGCGGTAAGGGGCGACGACCTGATCGCGGCTACTGCCAAAGGGCAGGGCAGCGGGCCAAATAATTTTCCGGGGCATACCGCAAGTGAGCGGCGCCATCGGGAGAACGCCTACATCCCCACCCTGCTGTACGGATCAGTGGCGCGCCTCAAGATCAGTGGTCTTGAGGCGAAACTGAATGATTACACGCAGCAAGTGCAGCGTGACAATCTGTTTCTTTCGGATCCCGGCAAAATAGATTTTAAGAGCGGTGGCAATCCGATCAAGCATGTGATTTATGTACTCAAGGAAAATCGAACTTACGATCAGGTTCTGGGCGATTTGAAAGTCGGCAACGGCGACTCGTCGTTAACCATGTACGGCGCGGATATCACTCCTAATCAGCACAGGCTGGCGCTGCAGTTTGGCGTGCTGGACAATTTCTACGACAGTGGCGAGGTCTCAGGCGACGGGCACATCTGGTCAAACGCGGCAATAACCACCGACTACAACGAGAAAACCTGGCAGATAGCTTATCGCAGCAATGAGCGTACCTATGACTTCGGCGGCAGCGTAGCCGACGAGTTTCCAGAGGATCACGGCATAGCAGATGTGGATGACCCGGCAACCGGATATATGTGGGACAACCTCGCACAGCATAACGTTTCCTATCGCTACTATGGCGAGTTCATCACTACGTTTTGGTGCAAGGAACAGCGTAGAAAAGGCAGCATACCAAAGGAAGGCACGCCCTCACCGTTCACTTCAGAATGTCCGCGCGCGGCCATCCACAAGGGAGAAGCACTGCCGGTGAATGTCGGGCAGCCGCACGGGTCGGCTAGTCCATGGCCGTGGGCAGTGCCTCTGGTGAGCCATACGCGGGCAACCAAGGCAGCATTGAAGGAGCACTTCGATCCGAAGTTTCCCGACTTCAACACCGATTATCCTGATCAATTAAGGGCCGATGAGTTTCTGAACGAGTTTGAGGGCTTTGTGCGCGCGCGCAATGAGGGAAGGGGGACGGAGCTCCCCGGCTTCGTGCTGTTGTATTTACCCGACGACCACACTCACGGAACTGCGCCCGGGCATCCCCGACCGGCGGCTTCGGTGGCGGACAACGATCTGGCTCTGGGACGCGTGGTGGAAGCGGTGTCGCGCAGTCCGTATTGGGATGATACGGCCATATTTGTGATTGAGGATGACGCGCAAGACGCCGCCGACCATGTGGATGCGCATCGCTCAATTGCTTTTGTGATCAGCAAGTACTCACCGGGCTCAAAAGACAGGCCCTTCGTGGACAGCCGTTTTTATACGACCGTGAACATGATTCACACCATGGAGGCACTCCTCGGCTTGCCGCCCATGAACCAGAATGACGCGTACGCGCCGGTGATGGCGCCGCTATTTTCCGGACCGGGCAATCAGCCGCCCTACAGCGCGGACTCGAGCAATCTCGAGAACGGGCTCATTTATCAGATGAATCCGGCGAAGGGTAGGGGAGCAGAAGAATCCGAGAAAATGGATTTTTCACGGCCCGATGCCGCCAATGCAGCAACACTGAATCGGGTCCTGTGGCGGGATCGCAAGGGAGATGTGCCAATGCCCGCGCCCCGGCACGGGGTGTTGCCTGCTGAATATAAGACGGGTCGGGATAAAAATGAGCGGGGCGACTGAGAACCTCAGCGAGCCTGTGGTGCTCTATGACGGCGTGTGTGGGTTGTGCAATTCGATGGTCAAGTTCGTCCTGCGACATGATAAGAGGAAGGTATTCAAATTCGCGGCGCTACAAGGGCGGACCGCGCAAGCCATCCTGCGGCTTCATGGAGAGAGTCCGGGATCGCTGGATACCATGTACGTCGTTCTGAACTCAGGCGAACGGCTACTTTCACGGTCAGATGCAGCATTATTTATTGGCCGTGAGCTGGGCGGAGGCTGGAGTACGCTGGCAGCGGTGTTCGGGTTCTTACCCGAGAGCTTGCGGGATTGGATTTATAACCGGATCGCAAGAAATCGATACCGATTGTTTGGTCAGTATCAGAGCTGCCCTTTACCGGACGCTTCAGTCCAAGAGCGCTTTTTGGAATGAATGCCTGGGACTCTGGGCGCGACTGCAGATTCGCTCCCCTTCTCGCCTTCGGCTGCGAACGGCTCGGAGTGATGAGCAGTGTTAGTCGGCTTTCAAGAACAACGCTCCGAGCGGCGGAAGCGTCAGTTTCAAAGAATGTGCTCTGCCGTGCACTGAAATGTCACTCGCTTCGCAGCCGCCCATATTTCCCATGCCGCTACCGCCGTATTCGCTGGCGTCGCTGTTCAGCAACTCGCGCCAATAGCCTGCGAAAGGTACGCCCACCTGGTAATTGTCGCGTGGAACGGGAGTGAAATTGCAAACTATCAGCATGGTGTCTTTTCCGGATTTTCCCTTCCGCAGCAATGAAATTACGCTCCCGGCAGAATCATTGCAGTCCACCCATTCAAATCCCGCAGGATCGGTGTCGAGCTCGTGCAGCGCAGGTTGTTCCTTATAGATACGATTGAGTTGAGCCATCCAGTCCTGCAGTCCGCGGTGCAAGGGATTTTCAAGCAGGTGCCAGTCCAAGCTGTGGTCGTGTGACCACTCGTGCCACTGGCCGATTTCTCCGCCCATGAATAAAAGCTTTTTTCCGGCCTGGGCATACATGTATCCGAACAGCAGGCGCAGGTTGGCGAACTTCTGCCATTGCTCGCCCGGCATTTTGTTCAGCAAAGATCCTTTGCCATGCACCACTTCGTCATGTGAAAGCGGCAGCACAAAATTCTCGGTGAAGCCATATAGCATGCGGAAGGTCAGCTGGTTGTGGTGAAATTTGCGGTGGATTGGATCATGCGAAAAATACGAAAGCGTATCGTGCATCCAGCCCATGTCCCACTTCAGTCCAAAACCAAGCCCGCCAACGTAAACCGGCCGAGAGACCATGGGCCAGGCAGTTGACTCCTCCGCCACCGTCTGAATGTCAGGGTGCTCGCCGTAGGCGTGCTGGTTGAACTCGCGTAGAAACTCGATTGCTTCCAGGTTCTCGCGCCCGCCGAAGCGATTTGGAATCCATTCACCTTCTTTGCGCGAATAATCCAGATACAGCATGGAAGCAACGGCATCCACCCGTAGTCCGTCAATGTGATATTTGTCCAGCCAGAACATGCCGCTTGAAAGCAGAAAGCTCTTCACCTCATTGCGGCCGTAATTAAAAATGTAAGTGTTCCAATCCGGATGAAATCCCTGGCGGGAGTCGGCGTGCTCGAAAAGATGCGTGCCGTCGAAATATGCCAGCCCGTGCTCGTCGGAAGGGAAATGCGAAGGCACCCAATCAAGGATTACGCCCAGGCCGCGCTGGTGAAGATAGTCGACCAAGAACATGAAATCCTGCGGCTTGCCGAATCGGGCAGTAGGCGCGAAGTAGCCGGTGGTCTGATAGCCCCATGACGCGAAAAAAGGGTGCTCCATGATGGGGAGAAGTTCCACGTGGGTGAAGTTCATGCGCTGCATATAGTCCGCGAGTTGGGGAGCGATTTCGCGATAACTCAGCCAGCGATCGTTGTTCTCTGGGACGCGCCGCCAGGAACCCAGATGCACTTCGTAAATGGAAATGGGTGAGCGCAGGGAATTGCGCCCAGCACGATTTTTCATCCAGTCCGCGTCTGACCATTGGTAATCAAGATCCCAGACCACAGACGCGGTCCGCGGCGGCTCCTCATGCAGAACTCCGAAGGGATCGGCTTTATCGACGACGTAGCCGTTGTGATTCGACACGATATGAAATTTGTAAAGCGCGCCCTTGCCAATTCCTGGGACAAACGTTTCCCAGATGCCGGAGCTGCCGCGAGGCTGCAGGATGTGGGAGCGCGGGTCCCATCCGTTGAAGCTGCCTACGATCGAAACTTCGCGCGCGTTCGGGGCCCACACCGCAAAGGTCGTGCCATCCTCGCCGTCCACCCGGCTGATGTGGGAGCCCAGCCTTTGGTAAATGCGATAGTGCGTGCCTTCATTAAAGAGGTGCAGGTCCTGGGCACTGAGCAGGGTAGGATTTGCGCTGGTCAGAAGTTCGGGGGCCATAGTGCAGGCCTAGTGTACCGGATTCAGGCGCAGTAAAGTGGGACTCTAACTGCATGCTAGACTGAGGTTTCCAGCATGCCTACTCTGCGCGTCGTTCTGCTTTGGCATCAACATCAGCCGTACTACAAGGACCTGGTAACCGGCGAATATCGCTTACCGTGGGTCCGCCTGCACGCGCTTAAGGATTACTACGGCATGGTGAAGCTGCTCGATGAGTTTCCCAACGTGCACCAGACCTTCAATTTGGTTCCCAGCCTGATTGTTCAGATCCAGGACTATGCAGCCGGATCTGCCCAGGACCCATTCCTGGCGGTGGCGGCGAAGCCAGCCGCAGAGCTCACATTCAGCGAAAGGCAATTTGCGCTGCAATATCTCTTTCAAGCGAATCCGATACACCTGATCGGGCGCTATCCGCGATATCGCGAGCTTTGGGAGAAGTTCCGCAGCGCGGCCGGCGACTCGCCTGAACGCGCTGAGAAATATTTCCAGGCGCAGGATTTCACCGACCTGCAGGTTCTGTCTCAGATCGCCTGGTTTGACGAATTCTTTCTGACTGAGCCTGAAATTGAAAACTTAATCAGGAAAGGCCGGAATTATTCTTTGGAAGAACAGAAGTTTATCATCGGGCGCGAGCGCGAATTGATAGGCAAAGTTTTGCCGGCTCATGCGGAATCAGCGAAGCGAGGAAGTATCGAGATCTCGACCTCGCCTTTTTACCATCCGATTCTCCCGCTGATCTGCGATACCAACCAGGGCGCGGCTTCAACCCCGGGACTGGCTTTACCGCAAAGCCGGTTTCATCATCCGGAGGACGCGACGGCTCAGGGCGGCTAGGCGGGGATTCAGCGTCGAAGCTGTACACCATCCATCGCTATGAGAACGGCGGCGTGCAGATGCACCTGCTGTTTCGTGATCACACCATTTCCGACCTGATCGGATTTGTGTACTCCGGAATGCCAGCGCAAGATGCCGCCAATCACCTGATGCAAAGCATTCGGAATGCCGCAGAGCCGGTGCTTAGCGCGGGACATGACGCTGTAGTTCCGGTGATCCTGGATGGAGAAAATGCCTGGGAATATTATCCTGCATCCGGTCGGGAATTCCTGCGCCGCTTCTACGATGCTCTTGGCTCCACCCCTGGAGTAGAGGCGGTCACGATGTCGGAGGCAATTACCCGGCATCATGAAAAGAGCCAATTGACATCACTGGTGCCGGGCTCGTGGATCCACGCCAACTTCAATGTGTGGATCGGGGCGCCGGAAGACAACCGCGCCTGGGATTATCTTAACCATGCTCGCGAATTCTATGCGCTGAATGCTGCGCGCGCCTCGGCAGAACAAGCGAAACTGGCCTTCGAAGAGCTGCTGATCGCCGAAGGTAGTGACTGGAATTGGTGGTACGGTCCGGAACATCACTCCGCCAACGACCGCGATTTTGACGAGCTTTATCGAAAGCATCTGTCGAACGTGTATCAGGCGCTGGGTGCCACCCCACCCGACTATCTTGCCCAGCCGATCAGCGGGGGGGAGGTACGTCTGATATCCGTTCCGCAGACTGCCTACATTCATCCCAGCATCAGCGGCGACATGGTCCGGTATTTCGAGTGGATGGGAGCCGCCCATTACACCGCCGACCGTCACGACAGCGCGATGCATGGCAAACAGTTCTTTCTGGATGCCGCCTATGCCGGGATTGACGAGAGTAATGTTTATGGGCGGCTCGATTTCTGCCAGGGCAACTGGCCGGAATCTGAGTTCGATCTGGTCGTCAACATAGAGTCCTGGTTCGGACGGGAAGCGCGGCCGCGACGAGCATTGCGATTGAATGCTGCTGCTATCGACCGACGGATAAAGGCTTGGAAAATCAGCGGTCCTGCCGATGAGGTGATGGCAACCAGCGACGGCAACGAACAAAATGTCAGAGTCGTTTTGCGACGAAATTTTGAATTCAAGCTGCCACTCGCGTGGTTGGGCAGAGTTCGCAATGAAAACGAGGCGGACGGCTCATCGGGTGGCAAGCTCCGACTCAGGTTCAGCCTCTGGCAGAATGGCCTGCCGGCAGATGCCTTGCCGGTTGAGGGCTGGATCGACTTACTACTGATCAGCAGCGAAGCACTGACAGCTTTGGCGCATTAAGGCAGCAATTTTTTGAGAGGCACAAAAACTTTGGCGTCGATCAGTTCGATATCGCCGGCGCGTGCGTAGGTGTGCACGCCGGCCAGTTTGTCCCACGGTTCGATGGTCCGCAGGCGGCTCTCCGAATAGCAACTCGTGGAAAGTTCCGTAATTTTATGAAATGACAGGCTATAGCCGTAGGTGGGGGAACAGCTTTGGCTGGGGCGAATCAGGCCTCCTGTAGTTGCAATGATTCGGCCCGCGCCACGATTGGTACGCACATCCGTGGAAATAGGGTTGGAAGGATGGAAATGCAAACTGCCGGTGAGTGACTCGGCGTAGAAAAGCAACAACTGTCCGGCACGAGGATCAGGCTCAGCCAGGGTTGTCATCAGCCACCACAGTCCATCCGACTGCCATACGGTTGTATCAACGTATTTCCCCTGAAAGAGAGTCTTCTCTTTGGTCCACTGGTTTGGAAATTCGAGGCAGCGGTAGAGATCTACTGACTGGGAATCATAGCTTTCAGGGATCATGAAAATTTCCGAGCCGCTGCGAAAAACGTGCGGATAGGAGTAATGCCTTTCCGGATCGCTCAGGCAGACCACGGGAGAAGAGAACGACCCTTGCGGGGTGATTTCGGCAACGGAAATCAGCCCGTTCTGCTGGGGATAGGAGTAGTCCTCGTAGAATACCCAGAGTCGTCCTTCGTGCTCGAACAAAAACGGATCGGCCCAGAAGTGTCCTTTGGGTGAGGCGATCCATTCGAAGTGGCCGGTTGAGCCGGTTTCGTAGAGGGGCACGTGCCCGCGTCGAATTCCGATCCGCCAATAGTCAACCCGATTGCGCTTGAAGTAATAGCGCGCAGCTTTCTTTAACAGAACCGGCCCCAGCCAGCGTGCCACCTGGGCGTTCGTCGGGCTGCGATAGATCGTGTGCTTGCCTTTGTAGCTGGCTGGCGGAACCGCATTGCGTTCAAGATGTTCCCATCCAAACTGATGTAATTGGTTTAACTTCTGGATGACCTGTCCGCTGGCTCCCCAGTAAGCGGCGAAGCGGTTTGCCGATGCGCTAAGCGTAGCTTGAGTATTGAACTGAGATTTGCAGAGGACCACGCCGGCGTCCAGCTTTTCGGTCAAAACCTGCAGCATTACGCCTGAGAGCGGATTGTGTTCCACAAGTTCCCAGAAGTGCGGCGGACCTCCCCGATAAAACTCATTATCGCCGTGATGATAGGACCACACGCCGTAGCGCGCCGACTGCAGAATGTCCCCGTGCAGAATGTTGAAGCCGAAACGGAGAATGACGTCCAGATTTTTAGCGCGGATTGTTGCAATTGCGTCGGACGGAAAGCGATGTACGAACTTCTTTCCCTCGGGATCAACCTCGATTTGCTCGATACCCGATAACAGCGTGCAACAATCCACCGGATCCAGAGGATGATTGGTCGGCTTCATTTTGCGGTCGAGCTTCAGGTAGGCAGCGTAGAGGGCCTTCTCGCGCAGTTTGGGATTGGTCAGCCGAGCCACAATGGTGGGCTTGCGATTTTGCTTTCCTGTGTGATTCGAAGGCTTGCGATAGATCAGGAACTCTACATTGGCGAAGTTGCATTCCTTTATGTCGGCGACAATGCGAGCGGCAAACGCTGGCAGGACCTGGCTATCAAGTAAAAGGCCGATTCGAAGTGGCGGTCGATCGGCTGGAGAATACCTGAAAAACGACGACATTAGCCGCTTATCGTAGCATTTTCGTCCGCCGCAGGTTGTTGTTAACAGATGAAAGCCGGAGGGGATTCCCTCCGGCCATGATCGTTTATGAAATCGCGCTAAGCGTCTCTACTGGCCGGTAGTTGCGGCGCCCAGTTCTAGTGGTCGATTCAGTTCCAGCAGCAGCTCAGTCCCCGAAGGAAGCGCAGCCGAGCGGCGCTTGCCGAGCCAATGAGCAACGGTGGCGGTGGCGCCGATTGTGCCGCCGATAAGCAGACCCTTCCCACCACCAATCAGGCCTCCCACCAGCATTCCGCCGCCGGTGCCGAAACCGATTTCCGTCAGGTCCTTGCCATCGTGCCCGTCACCTTTGAACTGACCTTCCGTATTAACGTCCGTTCCGCGGCCAAGGTTGGTGTCGACCACCGGCGCGTTCAGCATAAAACGCTCCCCGTTCGGCATGATCAGAGCTTCGGGAAAAAGGCCGATCGTCGGTTTACCGGCAATACGGCGTGGTTCGTCAACTTTCGTTACGCGACCTTGAATCGTTGCACCGATGGGAATCAGCGTTTTGCCGTCCAGAACCACCGCTTCCGTGACACGGCCGGAGAATGGATCCCCCGATTTGCTGCCGAATGTGCTCAGGGTGCTTTCAAGTTTCATTTTCAGCGGAGTGCCTGCCGGGATCGTCTGCGCCACCGCGGCCGCCATCAGCAAAAGGGATACTGCTAACACTTTCTTCATCTTGCCTCCCGATCTTCTCAGAATGAGGCGACTTTATAAGGAGGGCGGGGAGGGGAACAATAACCGCGCGGGTACATGCCTGCGGAAAACTATTCGGTCAGCATTTCCCGCCTTGCGACCTGAGGGGCCGAAGGCCGGGTTGGTACGCGAATCGAGATAAGCGTCATTTATAATCGCAAGCTCCAAAAACTTCCATTCAACAATCTTTAAACTCAAGGACAAAAGATGAGCAACATTGCCGATATCCATGCTCGCGAAGTACTCGACTCTCGAGGGAATCCGACCGTAGAGGCAGAAATCACGCTGATGGACGGGTCGATTGGCCGCGCGATTGTGCCGAGCGGGGCATCCACGGGAGAGCATGAAGCCGTGGAACTGCGCGATGGTGACGAGAATCGTTACCTCGGCAAGGGTGTGCTGAAAGCGGTGGAGAACGTAAACGGTGAAATTGCCGAAGCCCTGGCCAATTTCGATGCTGCCGATCAGCGTGCTCTCGACCAAAGGATGATCGAGCTGGATGGCACGGAAAATAAGGGCCGGTTGGGAGCCAATGCGATTCTGGCGGTCTCCATGGCGGCCGCGAGAGCGGCTGCGGCTTGTTTCAAGTTGCCGCTTTACCGTTACCTGGGGGGCGCAGGCGCCAACGTGCTTCCGACACCGATGATGAACATTCTCAACGGTGGCGCGCATGCCGATAACAATGTTGATTTCCAGGAATTCATGGTGATGCCGGTCGGTGCAGAATCTTTTTCGGAAGCACTGCGCTGGGGTGTGGAGGTTTTTCACACCCTGAAGGGTGTCCTGAAAAAGCGCGGTTACAACACGGCGGTAGGTGACGAGGGCGGATTCGCGCCATCGGTGAAGTCGAATGTCGAAGCGATCGAGGTAGTCCTGGAAGCGATTCAGCAGGCGGGATACAAGCCGGGTGGAGAAATCGCCATCGCGCTCGATCCCGCCTCGAGCGAGTTTTTTCAGGATGGCAAGTACGTGTTCAAAAAGTCAGATAAATCGGCCAAGAGCTCAGATGAAATGGTTCGCTTCTGGTCCAAATGGGCAAACGATTATCCGATCGTCTCCATCGAAGACGGGCTGGCAGAAAACGATTGGGAGGGCTGGCAAAAGCTGACCAGCGAACTGGGCGGAAAGATTCAACTCGTCGGCGATGATCTGTTCGTAACTAACGTGCAATTTTTACAGGAGGGAATCGAAAAGCAGGTCGCCAATTCCATTCTGATCAAAGTCAATCAGATCGGCACGGTGAGCGAGACATTTGACGCCATCGATCTTGCGCGTCGAAACGGATACACCGCCATTATTTCCCATCGCTCGGGTGAAACCGAAGATACATTCATCGCTGACTTAGCGGTCGCGACAGGTGCGGGCCAGATTAAGACGGGTTCGGCTTCGAGGACCGATCGAATCGCGAAGTACAACCAGCTGCTCAGGATTGAGGAAGAGCTAGGCGATGGCGCGCGTTTTCTGGGGCTGAAAGCTCTGAATTACCAAACTGCTGGGCGTTAAGAGCTATGCGGTTGTGACCGGCTCATCCGCCGATGGCCCGTAAATTGACGGCACTGCAATTTCATTCAGCCGCAGATATACCCCCAATTGAGCACGATGGTGTATCAAGTGGTTCAGAAACATCGCGCGGTAAGCCTGGAAACGCGGACCTTGGAATAGAACTGTATCTCCCATGGTGAGTTTCCACGGCTCGTTCCACCCCTGGTCTGTGATCTTCTGCAACGCGGCGCGTGCTTTCGCGGCACCTTCGTTCATGGTGGTTACCAATTGCTGTGCTGTCTCGGGAGGAGCCTGTCCAGGCTTCCGCTGGGAGAGGTCGATAGCAGACGTGGTTAGAATCTGCTCTCCAAAACCGGCAAGCTGGGCGACATGAGGCGCAAGTTTGCCGAGCGGCATGGATTTCGGATGAGGAGCAAAGTCTTTCTTATCTGAGGGTACTCGTTCGAGCGTGCTGCGGGTACGCTTCATCTCCGCGTCAAATTCTGAAAGCAGAAAGTCATTGAGTGACATGCGACGAGTATATCGGTTTCCCGGGTTGTAAAGGATCCTGTCCGCATAATCTGGTAAGTTCTTTGTACCGGCTTTCAATTCTCAGCTAGGAGCTTCTTCTACTGATGCCCCGTCCCAAACCACTCGTGCTCGTCATTCTGGATGGCTGGGG
>QHZY01000173.1 GCA_003224855.1 Acidobacteriota bacterium
GCGAAACAGCAACGATCTTTTGTTTTGCTGTCATAGTCTGCCTCAGAAGGTGAACGCGGTTTGGAAGAATGCCGCGTTGCTTCGTGGCTCACCGACTCCGACCCGGCTGCTGCGATACTCCCCTTTAAAAGCCGCGTAGTTGGTTATGTCGTAACGCACTCCGACGGTTGAGCCTACAAGATCCGAAACCACCGAGAACAGCGGATCGCTTTCCGGCTTGTGAATATACTCGAAACGATAATAGGGCTTCCATTTGTTTTCCTGCCAGGGAAAGCGGTAGGCAAGCTGGACGTAAAAAGCCTGGCTGTTGAAGGTGCGACCGGTCAGCACATCGCGATGGTGTACATCCGCAAACTCAGAAAGGAATTCGGGATGTTCCTTGGTCCAGACCACGTGGGCCGAGGCGATGGTTTCATCGAAATTCTGCCCTGCTTTCGGGGTCAGCTTGTCGCGATAGACAGATGCACCGAACTGCAGTCCGTAGAAGCGTGCGGGCCGCGCGAAAACGGTAGCGACCCAGGCGCGATTGTCGTTAATGTCGCCATTGTCGCCAGCCTTACTCAGAATGGAAGACCGGCCGTTTCCGATACCGACGTTGTAGCCGAGTCCGAGACCGCCGGATGGGATATTGCCCTCGGCGGATAACCCGACAAAATGCACGGGGATGAAGGTTCCGCCGAACTGCACCATTTGAGGACGGCTGATAGTGGTCTGAAGCCAAGCTCCATGGTGGAAGGCCGTGTTCCAATAACCAATGGGTGTGTGGTATTTACCGAAAGAAATTTTAAAGTAATCATTGTAATCGTAACGAATAATACTGCGCTCGACTTGCACATCATAATTGGAGGGTTGCGCCGTAAAGCTCACTTCTCCGAAGTAAGTCACTTTACGCGATAAAGGGGACGCGAAATGCAATACAAACTGCCCTAGATTGAAACCGCTGATTGAGCCTTTCTGGTCGCTGGCAGAAAAATCCACATCACCGAAGCCCCGGATTTGCAGAGAAGGATAATGCTCCTCCGTCTCGCGCGCCACGGCGATACTGGCGTGCTCATGGTCGCCTGGCGAAACGGGTGGAGGCACCTGGGCCGCCGGTTCGGTTGTCGTTGGGGCAGTCTGGCCCACCGTGGCAGTCGGCTGCGGGACGGCAGGTGATTGCAAAGATGCCTCTCTCGCATTTTCACGAGCCTCGAGGTCGCTGATGCGCTTCTCCAAGTGTTGAATGCGCTGGAGCAAAACCTGAACGTTAGAATCCTCATTAGCAGCTGAGGCAGGCGAAGTTGAGGAGGTCGCCTCCGCAAATAGCATGCCGCCAAGGCCAAGCACGATGATCGAAAGCAAGGGAGAGCGCATCTTGGATCTCCTGTGTTAAATAACTCATGTTGCAGAGCGAACGAATTGTATATTTCATGATCGACAAAGCAAAACACTAATGGTTCTCTTTTGTGACTGGCTTGAGCAAATTCAGGGAGCTTGAAGTTTTAAAGAAAGGGCGATACATTCCCTTCGGCACCACAAAGCGGACGCTCTCGGGCGAAATAATGAGCACGCCTAAACCGGCAAACGAAAATTTGAGGCTTGAGACGCTTCGAGGCTACGAAATTCTCGACAGCGCACCGGAAGCCGCTTTCGACGATCTGACATTATTGGCTTCGTACGTGTGCCAGACACCGATCGCTTTGATCAGCCTGATCGATGCGGACCGGCAATGGTTCAAATCAAAAATAGGTGTATCCGTCAGCGAGACCTCCCGCGATATCGCGTTTTGCGCATCTGCCATCCTGCAGCCCGATATCTTCATCGTGCCCGACGCCACTCAGGATCAAAGGTTTGCCCACAATCCCTTGGTCATTACTGATCCAAAGATCCGGTTTTATGCCGGGTCAACGTTGACGGCAAATGGTCACGCATTAGGCACATTGTGCGTGCTCGATCAGATCCCAAGGGAACTCAACGCGGAACAACAGGAGGCCCTCAGAGCTCTCAGCCGCCAAGTGCTGGCACAACTCGAACTCCGGCGTAACCTCAAAAGACTGGAGCAAGCATTAGCCGCCCGCGGTCGGGCTGAAGCCGAGAGGCAGCGCACCCTGGACGAACTCAAATCGGCATTGGCCAATATCCACACGTTAGAGGGGTTGCTACCGATATGTTTGTCGTGCAAGAAAATACAAGATCAAAGAGGTCAGTGGCAACCCTTTGAGTACTACGTCAGAGCACATTCAGAAGCGAAAGTCATGCATAAGATTTGTCCCGATTGTTCGAAGGCGATCTCGGCTTGAGAAGCCAGCTCTTGTCGGTTCAGAGCCTCGCATCAAATGCAAAGCAACACATGAAGAATAATCCTGTCCGTCATGTCACGCGGAACCCGCATGCGCCGCAGCAAGTCTTGTTCGGCCTGACTGAGCTTCGCCGCAACATGCGGCTCGACAGCTTTAGATCTCGGTGTAGCCCTCTGTACTTTCTTCTTTGGCATGCTTGAGCGCACTGCTCAGGGCGCAGTGTACCCGCCTGTCGCCCTGAATCGCAAAACCGGAAAAAAAGCAGAGCACAAATTGTAGTTTCAAGGGTTGGGAGATTACACTTTCTGCCCAGAACACATTAAGGAGGAACTATGGCAACCGCAAGAATTCCCCAGCCGAGTGCCGACGATCCGGTGATAACCGATCCTCGGCACTACAAAGTTGAATTCGAGAATGACCGCGTTCGCGTGATTCGTATCAAATATGGGCCAGGCGAAAAATCAGTAATGCACAGCCACCCCGAATCTGTGACCGTTTTTCTGAGCGACGCACAAGCCAAATTCACCTACCCGGACGGGCGGAGCGAAGACATCCAGGCAAGCGCTGGATCGGTGCAGCATATGGACGCCTTCAGCCATTTGCCGGAGAGTCTCAGCAGCAAGCCCTTTGAGGTCA
This sequence comes from Acidobacteriota bacterium, assembly GCA_003224855.1. GTDB lineage: Bacteria > Acidobacteriota > Terriglobia > Terriglobales > Acidobacteriaceae > Gp1-AA142. The sequence goes on from QHZY01000173.1 coordinate 2,916, forward strand.
TCCAAATCGAGTTGAAGTAGCGAAAGGAACTTAAAGGAGCGGGATTTCAACCCGCTCCTCTTTTATAGTTTTGAGAGCCTTGCCTCACCTCGTCATGCAAATCGCCGCACCTGTAGCATCCGTAATACCCAAATTGCCATTACGTCAACCGTTGAAGTTCAACTTTATTTTTGGTCGCTCTTCGCCATCGTTCGCGAAGCCTTGTAGGGCTCCTTATCAGCTGGAAAATTTGTGCTCAAGTATTCGATCAAGGCGTCTCGATCGCCGGGCTCGACTAGTGCACCCCACTTGATCATCTTGTCGACTTCCTTAGTCCACGCGGCTTTACCCAACCTCTGCTGCACAATAATGGTTGCATCGTGGCATTCCAAACACGCGGTCTTCACTTTTGACTGCAGCGGGCCCGGCGGCAGAACTGCGGATTGCCCGTATAGGAGCGGGATGAATGTGACATACAGGAACGTAGCTAACCAAAGACTATGCCTGGACATTGATCTGCACCCTGTCGATGACGTTGATTAGATATCCGCTCGGGTTCCACTCCACCGAATCGGGCTGTATGCGGCCTTTGCTATCGCTAGCGCGGCAACTGATCACGTATGGACCCGGCTTAGCGGCACTCCAGGAGTAACTCCAAAGACGCCACGCATAGTGCGATTGCTCTTTACCGAGCTGCGCGGCTTGCCAGGTTTTGCCCGCATCGGTTGAGACCTCCACTTTCGCGATATCGGCTTCCCCCGCCCAGGCAACGCCTCGTATCACGATGCGAGACTTCACGCTGGCGCCGTCACGAGGGCTGGTTATCATTGACTTGACGTTCAAGGCAGTCGCTGGATGCGTATCCTCCACTTTCACCGCCTCGCCTGCTTTGACCGCCGAATTCGGCAGGCGGTATCCGGGGCTCATGAAGTTGCCTTCAAATTCTTTATCCAGCACTTTGATCTCACTCAGCCACTTGCAAGAGGCGGCGCCGATCCATCCCGGCACCAGCGCACGCGCCGGCAATCCATGATGCTTGGTCAATGGCGAGTCATTCATCCGCAATGCGACAAGGGTCTCCCCATCGCTGGCTTTCTCCATCGGGATACTGCGGATAAACGGTGGCACTTTCCCGGGCACTTCATCCAGCCCGCGAAACATGACGTGCCTTCCGGTTGCTTTCACTCCGGCGCGCTGCAGTACGTCACGTAAACGCGGGCCGCTGAAACGAGCAGTCCCAATCGCGCCTTTCTCCCACTGCACTCCTGGCACATGCGGAAGCGCGAAAGCACGGCCGTTCCCCGCACATTCCAGGGTGTTGATGACCGTGTGCTGCTCCATTTTGGTTAACTCCGCAAGCGTCAAAGTCAGTGATCTCTCCACTTCACCGCTTACGGTTAACCGCCACTCGTGTGGATCAAGCGCACTCGGCTCGTGCATGTGATTGCGGACAAAAAAGTGTTTTACGGGAGTGATGAACGAGTTTGCGTATTCGACCGGCATTTCTAAATCAAGAAAGCGGAGCGACCGGACGATCATCCCGTCTTTGCCCGGAATCGCGAAATCGCTGTCGGTTCCAAGGCTTAGCAAAGGACGAGCTAATACCATGCCTGCGAGGGCGAGTGGAGATCTAAATACGAGCTCTCTTCGGGAAA
>QHZY01000174.1 GCA_003224855.1 Acidobacteriota bacterium
CGGGATGATATTTGAACTTCACATAAGCGATGTTCCTGGCATCAGGCGACCAGGTGGCAGGCCCGAACTCCGCCTCAAAGTCATCGGCGATCTTGTGCGGACTCTGCCCGTCGGCTTGCATTACCCACATCTCCGGTCCGGCACTCGAATGGGCGATGTAGGCGATCAATTTACCGTCAGGTGAGACGGACGGGTTGGCGCCCGAGTCTGCAATCTTCCGAGGAGCCCCACCCATGGTAGAGATTTCCCAAATGCCCGGAGGCTCTTTTGGGCCGGCAACCCAGGTTGTCAGCAGATGAGCACCATTCGGGAACCAGCTCGCGGGCTCCGCTTTAAAACCAGGGGGTAGCGAAACGGGATGTGTTTCCCCGGTGTTGATCAGCCGAAGATAAAAGCCGGTCTTATCAGAGAAGGCGAGATATTTTCCGTCGGGTGAAATTGTTCCGTTCAGGACCGGCGCCTCGGCCGGATTGGCTGTAATTCGGCGCACCGATGACGGCCGAACTGAAAGTTGTCGCTTGGCTGCATGGAACCCGACCACCACGCCCATCGCGAGCACTACACCAATTCCGAGCGCGATGGGCCATTTGCGATGCTTAGTTACAACCGGAACTGGTTCGGCCTGCTTGGTGCCATCGACCGGAGCCAGAAAACGGTATCCTCGCCTTGCGACCGTCTCCACATAACGAGGATGCTCTGCTGAATCGCCTAGTGCGTCCCGCAGGCGGCGGATAGCGGCATTCAGGCTGTGATCGAAGTCAACAAAGGTGTCAGCCGGCCAGAGCCTTTTCTGTAGCTCATCCCTAGCCACCACCTCGCCGGGTCGTTCCAACAGAACAGTCAGGACCTGTAATGGCTGTTCCTGCAGGCGAACCCTGGATCCGTTCCGGCGCAGTTCACCGGCTTGAGGGTCAAGCTCAAATACGCCAAATCTTATAACCCGGCTTCCGTTGCTGCTCATCACCGTCATTTTTGATCCGCGATGGTTCTGAAGTCCAGCGAATCGGGGCGGAAAAGCTCGTCATCCACGGCCATAACTATTTGACGTCGCTCAATTTACCCCGTTACCCAAATATGCCGAAGCCGTTACCGTCGGAGCATTGAGGCACGCACCGGCTGAACCGAAGATCGGGCCTGTTCAGGAGGCCGTATGCTTCGGTTCAACGCGCTTTTCATTTTCATCGCGGTGGCCACCTTTTCAGGGGTCGGTGATGCGCAAGGTGCGCAACTCAATGTTTCTGTCTATAACGATGCCGGAGTTGCACCACCGATGCTCAACAAAGCCGAGTTTGTTGCCGCGACGGTCCTGGCCCGGGCTGGTATTCACGTTACCTGGGAGAAGTGCTCTGCCCCGGGCACATCCGCTTACCCGTGTGACCATCCAGATATTGGCCGTCAGCTTTCACTTCGAATCACTCCAACCACCATCCGATCGATGCAAGCTTCTATTTTTGGGGTTGCATTTCTCTCACTCGAAGGCAAGGGACGCTATGCCGACGTGTTCTATTCCCGTGTGTTGCAACTGCATGACGACAACAAGACCAGTCTTCCGGACGTGTTGGGATGTGTCATGGCGCACGAACTCGGTCATCTGCTGCTTGGTTCGAACGCACATTCCACGGCCGGAATTATGCAGCGGCAATGGCAAGCCGCAGAATTGAATCAACTTCAGAAGGGCGCGCTGTTATTCACACACGAGCAGGCAATAAAAATGCAGCAGCGCCTGAGCGGAATTTCTGAAACTCAGGAGCTTGTGGCGGGAAGATCACTTGGAAGTTACTGAGAAATCAGGCTTGCGGTTGCCGGTCACGGCAGAACCGGACCCTTCTTTCAACAGAATGATGGAGTCCACCTTTGGATTGTCGAATTTTTCTTCCAGCCCGTTGGGCCATCTGACCTGCAGCGAATCAACCCTGGTTGCGCTGCCCAATCCGAAATGCAGTCGAATGTCGCTGTTTGAGTCATAGCTTGATCCGCTGCGCACTTCATCCACGGAAGTTCGCGATCCTGCCTTCAGCGTTATTTTCGCCCCGATGGCGTCACGATTGGATTTCGTTCCTTGTAGCTTCATGCCGATCCAGTGATTTCTGGTTTGCACCTGGTTCACCAGGAGGCTGGGCAGCGCATTCATATTGCTGATCACTGCGGAAATGCGCCCGTCGTTCCACAGGTCTCCGATCGCCAATCCACGGCCGGCATGTGGCGAAGTGATGCCGGAGCCTGCGTTTTCAGAGATGTCGGTGAATGTCCCGTTACCGTTGTTGTGATAAAGAATTTTCGGCTCCTGATAGTTGCTGCCGAGATGCTGTTTATCGACTTCCGGATAGACGTGACCATTTACCAGCAGCAGGTCGGGCCAGCCGTCGTTATCAAAATCGAGGAACATGGTTCCCCAGCCCAGATATTGCGTGTGCAAACCGAGTCCGGCAGCGTAAGTCACGTCGTCGAATGTGCCGTCGCCGTTATTGCGGTAAAGAGTGGCGGTGTCATCCGAAAAATTTGTTTTGAAGATGTCCAATCGTCCGTCGCCGTTGTAATCGGCGATGCTCGAACCCATCCCGGCCTGCTCGCGACCATCTTCATTGAACGCGGCGCCCGCCGTGACCGCTGCGTCGGTAAACGTTCCGTCGTGATTATTGCGGTAAAGAATGCTGGCGGTGCTGTCGCAGGCGATGTAGATGTCGGGCCAGCCGTCGTCATCGAAGTCGAAGGTGGAAACGCTGAAGGCGTAATGGGCCTGTGTCTGGTCGACTTTAGCTTTTGATGTGACGTCTTCGAATTTTCCGTTTCCAAGATTGTGATAAAGAATGTTCCTGGCTGCCGGAAGCCCGCGCGGACCGCACATTACGGGAACTCCTTTCCATACGCAGGAAGCGCGCTCGCCCGGCGCGGGCGCATTCGATACATCGAAGTCGACGTAGTTGGCTACGACCAGGTCAAGCAGTCCATCGCGATCGTAATCGACAAACGCGCAGCCCGTTCCCCAGGCCTTGCCTGTCCCTGCCACGCCGGATTTCTCGGCCACTTCAGTGAATACGCCGTTTTGATTGTGATAGAGCCGGTTCTTGCCATAGTAAGTAACGTAGAGATCTCGCCAGCCGTCGTTGTCGTAATCGCCCGCACAAACACCCTGTCCCCAACCTGTATCAGCGAGGCCAGCTGTAACCGTCACATCGGTAAAAGTTCCATCGCGATTGTTGTGATAAAGGTGATTGGTGGGCGCCTTACCTTCCGGAAAGCCTTCGAGCGTAGTTCCATTGACCAGAAAAAGGTCGGGCCAGCCGTCGTTGTCGTAATCGAAAATGGCCACTCCGGTGCCGGTGGTCTCGATGATGTATTTCTTCGTATCCTTGCCGCCAAAAACGTTAATCGCGGTCAAGCCGGACTTTTCGGCGACATCGGTGAAATTGGCAATCTGCGAAGCTGGCGGCTTGGATTGACTTCCTGCAGAAGAGCAAAAAAGGCAGAAGACCACCACAAGCGCGCGATTTGCAGGGAGTAAGCGGAAAGACATCGCTGTTCGAATGGTAGGATGCCGCTTTGCAGCGGGTCAAGCGACCGGGGGGTGCCTGCGTTCTGTCGGCAATCTCCCATGAAATAATGAAGTCGCTTTGATCCGCAACATCGGTCTCGGTCTCGTCGTACTCATCAGCCTGAATGCGCCGGCCTTCGCCCAGCAGAAGGTCACAACCGCAAATCCTAAAATCATTTATCAGAAAGGAATGGATTCACTGCGCCGTGGAGATCTGGCGGGCGCGAAAACCTCGTTCGAACAGGCGGTCACAGTTGCGCCGCGAAGTCCGGACGCGCATAACTCGCTGGGATGGGTGCTGCTGGCGCAGGGGGAAACTGAGCGCGCCATCTCAGAGTTTCGAACCGCTCTCAGCCTGAAACCAGATTTCGTCCAGGCACATATAAATCTAGCCGGCGCATTAGCCAAAGCGAATGACTTGCCGGGTGCCGAGAAAGAAGCGAGGGATGCGGTTCAAATTGCGCCTAAAAATTCAGAAGCATATCGTACCTTAGGACGGATTCTGAGTTTTACCGGCGACCTGAAGAGCGCCACGGACGAGATGCGTCAGGCCGCTACACTCGAACCTTCGCGTGCCGATATTCACGACGAGCTGGGAGCGCTGCTCGCGCAGCGGGGCGAGACCGAAGCAGCTACCGCCGAGTTCAGCCAGGCGCTGCGGCTCAGTCCGCACTTTGCTTCTGCTTCGTTGCACCTGGGCGTTCTTAAGCTGCAGCAGAAAGACCCGAAGGTCGCAGAAAAGCTGCTGCGCGATGCCATAGAAACTGAGCCGAACAATGCTCAGGCCCACTATTATCTTGCCCAAGCGCTGCGCGAGCAGGACCAGCAGCGTGAGGCGATTCAGCAACTGCAGCTCGCGATAAAACTTCACCCGCAACTGGCCAACGCGCAAAATGATCTCGGATTACTGCTGCAGCATTCCGGTGATGGACCAGGTGCAGTTGCCGCGTTCCGTGAGGCGGTCAAACTGCAACCTGCTAATCCGGATGCTCACAACAACTTGGGTCTGGCGCTGATCCAGGTGGGGGATGCCACCGCTTCCATTCCTGAGTTCGAAGCCGCCATTAAGCTGCGGCCAGATGATCCTTCCTATCGCATGAACCTGGGAACGGCTCATTTGCAAAAATCTGATTTTGATTCAGCCATCAAGGAATTTCAGACGGCTCTTCAATCTGCGCCCAACGATCCCACGGTGCATTACAACCTGGGATTGGCCTTGAAACTGAAAGACCGTCTGCCAGAGGCGATCGCGGAATTTCGCAAAGCCGAGGAGCTTGATCCCATGCAGCCCGATGTCCACTACACTCTGGGCGTGACTTTCTGGCAGCAGGGCGATTTCGACAGCGCTGCCACCGAACTGCGGGCTGCCATAACTGCGCGCTCGGACTACGCTGAAGCGTGGTACACGCTGGGTTCAGTGTTGAAGCAGCAGGGAAAGCTGCCAGAGGCAGCGACAGCGCTTCGACAAGCGATTGCGCTGCAGCCTGATTTTCCTGGTGCGCATACTAACCTGGCTGCCGTGTTGCGCCAGATGGGCGATTCACAAGGTGCAGCCGCCGAGTCAAAACTTGGGGTTCAGATCACAAAAGAAAAGAACAGCCTTCAGGCGGCCACGTTTAATACCAACTCGGGTCAGCGCATGTTGAATGCCGGCGACCTGGAAGGCGCTATCGGACAATTCCGTTCGGCGATCAGCCTTTCTCCAGATTATGCACCGGCGCACCTCTATCTTGCCGAAGCGCTGAAACGGAAAGGTGAAGACGCAGAAGCTAAGAAGGAATCAGAGAAGGCTGCGGAACTGGACCCGAAGATTAAGTCCCGGCCACAGTAGAGTGAGCTAGCGTCCATTCCGCAGAGCAACGATTTCAGACTCAACCGGCACGCCGCGTCGCACACGCACTCGCAGTACCGCCTCGAATGGTTCAACTGTGCCGTCGGACGAAGTACGCAGTCGTGGAATCAGTTTCTCCAGGGAATCCCGCTGGCACACGAATTCGACCGCAGCCTCGGTTCCCAGGGTTGTAGTTCCCGCCAGAATCATTTCTGACTTTGCTGGGTTCATCCCCGGCACGAGCGCGATGATGGAATAGTCCTCTTCGAGATGGAGGTTCGAAGGTGTGCCGATGAAATACCCGGGCTCGCCGGACTGCGGCTGTAGGTTGATGATCGCCAGGTCGCCTTTGCGAGATCCGGAATCCAGGGTGCGAAAGAAAAACTTGGTGGTGCCGGGAATATCGCGCAAGGTAAGATTTTCTGCCGGCGAACCTACGAAGATTACATCAGCGTTTTTAACATCATCGAGTGAGACCAGGCTGCCACGCTTCACTCTCAACTGGCGGTTGAGGCCGGTGAAAACCTGGTCCAACGCGTGCACCGCGAGCACCTCTCCCACCCCGGTGTAGTGATCGAGAATCACGTCGCGAGAATCATGGGCCGCATCGAAGTAGCGCATTCCGGTCTCCGGGCGGCCCACAAACGCACCATTGCTGAAGATGACCCAGGGCTCGTCCTGACTGTTCAGATAACTTTTCCAGAATTTTGCAAATACTGCGGGCGAAGCGTCGTGGCTGGTGCTGGGGCGCGAATTCCCCAATGCAAGCAGGTAAATGATTGCGGCAACCGCGACCAAGAGCAGGCCGCTGAGAATTGCAATTGCACCGAAACGCGTTTTGCGCGGAGCGGAAGGCTGCGGTCGGGGCAACGCCACTACGCGAGCGCTGCTGCGCACATGAAAGCTCGGCAGGTATGTACCTTTGGGGAGCTCAACGATGACGGGATCGTCGGCACCCTCGGTGCTGTAATATTCGGCCAGTTTTACGCGGAGGCGTCCGGCCTGGACCCGAATGGTTGAATCCAGTTGAGGATCGAAATCGGCCGGGCGGCCGAAGACCTCAGTAGCAATTTGATATTCCTTCAGGGGCGATCCCGGCTTTTCGAGGGCATGCTCGCCGAGATAACGGAGTAACTTACACAATTGCTCCGACCCATGCAGGACCTGGCTGTTTACCAGGCGGTCGATCTCCGAAAAATATTGTTCCTTTTCGGTTACTCGGGGGCGCGTAACACTCATTTAACCTTAGCGTAACAGCGACGATATCCCGTTTCAACAGAGCTGTTTAGCTTTTCCGTAACGGTATCACACAGAGTGTAACTTCCAAACCAGGAATGAAGGGCCGAGATTCCTTGCGCTTGGAACCTGACACCCTGCGGTCCATTGAGCTGTGAAAAATGGCAGCAGAATTCTGAATTGTCAGCATTGTGTTTTTTCATAGGCTGACATTGGGCGGCTTCCAATTGTCATATGCGGCCAGGCAGCTGAAGCTGGTTTTGTTTAGCAGAATCAGCAGCATACGGCGAATTCAATTTTCGGAATTCAACCTGCATGTCTGTTTCCAGCTAGTAGTTTTGTATTACGGGCGTGGGCAACTCCCGTTTCGCGAATCTTCCGAATTCAATTTAACGATTTCCCGTCGTGATCTAGAGGCATTGAAAACTTTGAAACTGATGAAGATGATGGTCAAAGAGAGTGTGGGGAGGCTGCAGATGAAGAACCGT
>QHZY01000175.1 GCA_003224855.1 Acidobacteriota bacterium
ATCCGTATGTGGCCGTCGCTCCGTGATTGGTCTGATTTACCTGCACGTACTTGCCGTTCTGCAGCGTGTAATAGGTCCACTGCACTAGCCCATTGCCTTTCTGCAATGCGAAGGTCTCTTTGTATCGGCAGTTGTTGTAAGCACCGTCGCAGGAATATCGATAAGAGAGAGTCAGGGTTGGGGCCGCGGGCAAGTTCCCGACCGCCCGAGTGGACGGTCCCCAGATCTCGTTGACCACATACCCGAGATCGTGGGTGGTGTAATCGCGGCAGGAAAGATGAATGTCGAATTTGGTGGCATCGGGTGCAACCAGAATGGAAGCGATTTTGCCGGGTATCGCGGGAACGTTGATGCAGCGCGGCATCCAGGGCAATGGCTTCTCGAAAATCTTGTAAGTGCTGGGATTGTTCCAGTCCTGCTCGGTAATCGATTGATAGATGAAGTTGGAATCGTAGCTGTTGACGTCCCACGGGTAGCCCTTGCTGCTCTTCACCCAATAAAACGTTCCGCTGCTGGAATAAACCATGTTGTAGTGGCCGTTCACGGTTGAGACTTGCGGCGCCATCCAACTCAGCATGTCGTATTGGTTGGGCTTGCAGGCCTCCGCCATAGCGGCGGACGCGATGAAAAGAAATAGAGACGCGGTAAGGAGACTTCGCATGGGGCAAGAATTCCCCAATGCTGAACTTCCGAGTAGATTACGGAAGAGTTAGCACTGAATGGGGAAGGCGCCTTTAGCGGGTTACTCGGAGGCCTTAAGACCGCAAAGCCCGCACACAGCACAACGCGAAACTATGGCTTGATCGGATGTTTAACGCGAGGTTAAGGGATTGTTCTTCTGTAGAAACGGATTGCTCTCTCGCTCCGCGCCGATCGTTGTCATCGGACCATGTCCCGGCACCACCACGGTCTCATCCGGCAGGGCAAGAACTTGATTGTGCAGAGAGCGGATGATCTTTTCATAAGATCCGCCGGGGAGATCGGTACGACCGATGCTGCCTGCAAACAGAGTGTCCCCCGCAATCAGTTTTTTGTCAGCAGGGAAGTAGAGGCAGATGCTGCCTTCGGTGTGTCCAGGAGTATGGATGACGTTGGCTTCAAGCGCACCTGCTTTCACCGTATCGGCTTGGCCAAGGCTGTGATCGACTTCCACCTTGCCCGGCGTAGGCACACCGATCCAGGCGGCCTGTACATCAAGCATCTTTAATAGAGCGTAATCATTCTGATTCAACAGAATGGGCGCGCCGGTTGCGGTCCGCAGCTTCATGGCGCCGCCCACGTGATCGATGTGCGCGTGGGTAACCACGATCTGCTTCACCTGTAGATTGTGTTTCCGAACCAGGGCGAGAACGTCCTGGATATCGTCGCCGGGATCAATGACGATTGCTTCGCGAGAAGTCTTGTCTCCAATGACCGAGCAGTTACACTGCAGCGGCCCGACCGGGAGTATTTCGTGAATCATGCTGCCAGCCGCGCTATTTCTGTTGCGGCTGCTGCGCGGGCGTCATGGGTGGTTGGGGCGCGCTTTGTGCCGGTTTGCTTCCCTGGAACACCGACCCCGGACCGCCCTTGCGCGCTGACAGAACCGAAAGCGATATGGAGGTCAGCATGAAGATCACAGCGGACCAGGTGGTCGCTTTTGATAAGGCGGTTGCAGCCCCTCGCGGGCCAAAAGCGGTTTGGCTGCCTTGCCCGCCGAAAGCAGCAGCGATGTCGCCGCTCTTTCCGCTCTGCAGCAACACCACGATGATCAGGAACAGGCAAACGAAAACGTGAATGATCGTAATAAGGATAGTCATAGGTTATTCAGATTTGTTGCGCATTGGTGCGGAAGGGGGGATTTGAACCCCCACGCCTTTCGGCGCCACCCCCTCAAGATGGTGTGTCTGCCAGTTCCACCACTTCCGCGGGCCGTGCAAGAATCAAACTGTTATCCGGTAAACGCGCGAGTACGAGCGTTGTTGGAAACGAAGTTCGTGTTCAATGTTATCGCGTCCTTGCCTGCACTGCAATGCAGCACGGTCAGGCCGTCGCGGTATTCCGGGCCCGCGCAATATTGGGCATCACGGCCATTTCGAAAGAGTCCTGAAGTTTGCGAGCTAGCCACACATACCACACGGCTAGTACATCACGATGGATGCAAAACTCCTGGCATCGAGACTGGCTCCGCCAACCAGCGCGCCATCAATTTCCTCTTCTAACATCAGGGACTTCGCGTTCTCCGGCTTCACTGATCCGCCGTACAGAATTCGCATTTTGCTCGCGACTTCCTTCCCCAATGACTTCGATGCCTCGGCTCGGATGGTAATGTGGGCTTCCACTGCCATGGTCGGTGTAGCTGTTTTTCCCGTGCCGATCGCCCATACCGGCTCGTAAGCCATCACCAGCTTGTGCGCTCGCTCGCCGGAGATCGCATCCAACGCGCGCAGGCACTGCCGTCTCAAAACATCTTCAGTCAACCCGGCTTCGCGCTCTTCCAGCACTTCTCCCACGCACACAATCGGGGTCAATCCCGCGTGCAGGGCAGCCTTTAATCTTAAGTTAACGGTTTCATCCGACTCCCCAAAATACTGCCGCCGCTCAGAGTGCCCGATAATTACATGCGTGCAGCCCGTGCTCTTAAGCATACTGCACGACACCTCGCCCGTATAAGCCCCGTCTTCCTTCCAGAAGACATTCTGGGCGCCGATCGCGATCCCCGAACCATGTGCGGAATCAAACGCTGCATGCAGATCAACATAAGGCGGGCAAACCACGAGCTCCGATCGCTCATGGCCGGCTATCATGGGCAGGAACGCGCGAAAGAATTCGCGCGTTTGTTCGGGAGTTTTGTACATCTTCCAGTTGGCAGCGATCAGTTTCTTTCGAAGCATTGTGCCAACTAATTTATTGGTCGCGGACAAATCGCGCAAACCCGGGGTTCTCGAGCTTACGCCTTTACGGCCACAATAATGATTACCACCACCACCGCGATCACAACGATCAGCAAAGCTTCCCGGCTCAGCGCACCTGCGGCAAAATCTTTTTGTGCATGGCTGGCGCGCGCCGCCAGTTGAGCTAGCTCCGCGTCACTCAGCGATGGGATCGCCTGCTCGACCTGTTCAGGACTAACACGTGTGGAGCGGATTGCCTCTCGCGCTTCCCTCGAAGCCAGGAATGCACGCAACGTGCTCCGGTTCTGCTCGCGCACCCACGAGACTTCCTTCACATTGGCCTGCAGTTCGGCAGGCGAAACCACATGCGAACCCTGGGCATATAACGAATTGGGTATCCCGAAAATCAACACCAGTAAAGCGCACAAAAAAGGACGGAAACTTGCTATCGACATAAGTGGCTCCTGAAAGCAGACACTAGGATGCGTATCCGCGTCTTGTGGCGCAAAGATTCGCGAGTGGCTGACCCAACCGCTTGGAAACCGCCATCTGCCCGGTCGTGTACTTGCGATTGCCCCCTGTCCCGAGCCGTTTAAACCGGAAACAGCTAGAATGGTTTTCGTACCGGCAAGGACGTGCTGCTTGGGGCATACGCAAAGCTTCATTACAATCCGAATCAGTTAGCTATGGATAAGTTCGTTATCCGCGGCGGAAATCCGCTGCTCGGGACAGTTCGCGTCAGCGGCGCCAAGAACGCCGCCTTGCCGGCCATGGCCGCCGCTCTACTGACGGAAGAGCAGGTGATCCTCGAAAATATTCCTCAGGTTCGAGATATTGAAACTGAGCGCAAGCTGCTGGCTGCCATGGGCGCGGAGGTGGAACTCGGCTTTGGCCGCGCGCACCATCGCACCACGATCTCCTGCGGCAGCATCCGGAATCCCGAGGTCGGTTACGATCTGGTTAAGACCATGCGCGCTTCCAGCCTCGTCCTAGGACCCCTGGTCGCTCGCTTTGGGCGTGCCCGAGTGTCGTTGCCCGGCGGTTGCGCCATTGGCGCGCGTCCGATCGACCTTCATATAAAGGGTCTCGAACGCCTGGGCGCAAGAATTACTCAGGAGCACGGCTACATCGAAGCTCGTGCCGATCGCCTGAAGGGCGAGGAAATCGTCTTCGATAAGATCACGGTCACTGGCACGGAGGACTTGCTCATGGCCGCCACCCTCGCCGAGGGCGAGACTCTTATGCTCAACTGCGCGCGTGAGCCGGAAGTTCAGGATCTCGCCGAGCTGTTGATCAAAATGGGCGCGAAGATCGAGGGAGCCGGCACCGCGACTATCCGTATTCAGGGTGTCACCCGCCTGCACGGAGCCAAGCATAAGATCATCCCTGACCGCATCGAGGCCGCTACTTTCATCATCGCCGGAGCCATCACCGGCGGCGATCTCAACGTTACCGCCTGTGAACCGCAGCACTTGGACGCACTCTTCCAGAAGCTTCAGGAAGTTGGAGTCAAGATCGTTCCTGGCCCGGATTCAGTCCGCGTTATGGGCGACAATCCGTTGCAGGCCGCCGACGTCAACACCGAAGAATATCCCGGCTTTCCCACCGACATGCAGGCACAGTACATGGCGCTCGCAACTCAGGCCGAGGGAGCCTCCATCATCACTGAAAACATCTTTGAGAACCGGTTCATGCATGCGCTGGAGATGGTCCGCATGGGTGCGAACATCAAAATTGAAGGCCGCAGGGCCGTGGTGCGCGGGCGCACCGCACTCAGCGGCGCGGCAGTACTGGCTTCTGACCTCCGCGCTTCCGCCTCGCTGGTTCTTGCTGCGCTGGTTGCTGACGACGAAACCATTATCGATCGCGTCTATCACATCGATCGCGGCTACGAACATATTGAAGAGAAGTTGAAGGGCGTGGGCGCGCAGATTCGCCGCATCGGCGAAATCTTTCCTAAAAAAAAAGCGATGGCTAAAGCTGCCGGCCGCTAGTTGAGGGCTGTTTGTTCAGCACGCGTGTTTCCACCAGGCCGACAAGAGGCTATATTTCAAACAGGCGAAAACTATGCCGCACGAATTCACAACTGCCTACCTGAAAGACTCGCTTTCCCTCTTTCATTACTACAAAAAGTTAGCTGAGCGCGCCATGGAGCAGGTCAGCGACCTGCAACTTCTCGAGGTCCTGGATGACGAAATGAATTCCATCGCCATCATCGTCAAGCACATGGCCGGCAATATGCGCTCGCGTTGGACCGACTTTCTGACCACCGACGGCGAAAAGCCGGACCGCAATCGCGATGGCGAGTTTGTGTCTCCCTCAGCAAGCCGCGCGGAACTCCTTCGCGTCTGGGATGCAGGATGGAAATGCGTATTCGACGCTCTTGAACCGCTTTCCGAGAGCGACCTCACTCGTAGGGTCACTATCCGCGGCGAAGAACACTCG
>QHZY01000044.1 GCA_003224855.1 Acidobacteriota bacterium
CGGACTTGAGTTCTGGGGAGGATCGTTCTTATGTGATCCGTTCGGGCGGGTGATCGCCGAGGCTTCGTACGACAAAGAGGAGATTCTGGTCGGCGAGGTGGATTTGAAATCGATGGAAGACACGCGGCGCAACTGGCCGTTCCTGCGCGATCGCCGGATTGACAGTTATGCTTCGATTACCAGCCGGATGATCGACTGACCGAGATGATGGAGGAGGTCAAAAGTGCTGTTCGCTTCCCTGCCGAGTGGGAGCCCCACGAGGCCACCTGGCTGGCCTGGCCACATTATGAAAATGACTGGCCGGGAAAGTTTGCGGCCATTCCCTGGGTATATGCCGAGATCATTCGGCATCTTTCGAAGCATGAAGCGGTTGAGTTGATCGTCAACGACGCTCAATCTGAGCGTCGCGTCAAAACGATTCTCGATAAAGCTAACGCGCTGAACGACAGAGTCCGTTTTCACCGCTGGCCTACGAACCGCGTGTGGACGCGTGATTCCGGCTGCAGCTTTGTGCTAACTGCCGATCGGCTGGCCGGAGTTACCTGGCGATTCAATGCCTGGGCAAAATATCCCAACTGGAAACAGGACGTGAAGATCGGGAGATTGATGGCAGAAGCGGCCGGAGCGGATCAAGTTGAGCCTACATTTCGCGATACGCGCGTGGTGCTGGAAGGCGGATCCATCGATTCCAATGGCCGCGGGACGCTGCTCACAACGGAAGAGTGTCTGCTGAGCAAGATCCAGCAGCGCAATCCCAGAATGAAGCGGGGCGATTACGAGCAAGTCTTCGCCGAGTACCTGGGCATCACCCGCGTGATCTGGCTGGCTTCAGGGATTGCGGGCGATGACACACATGGCCACGTCGATGACATCACTCGCTTCGTTTCGAGCAAAGCGATTGTGACCATGATCGAGTCCAATCAGAAAGATGCGAATTACAAACCATTACGCGAGAACCTGGGCCGATTGCAGCGCGCAAGCAATAATGCGGGCAAGAAGTTCGAAATAATCGAATTGCCGATGCCGGGGCCAGTCTTTTTTGACGGCCGCCGGCTTCCGGCCAGTTACGCCAATTTTTATATCGCGAATGGGATTGTTCTAGTGCCGGTGTTCAATGACCGAAATGATCGCACTGCGCTCGATACTCTCGCCAGACTTTTCCCTGACCGGGAGGCGGTAGGGATTTATTCGGGTGACCTGATCTGGGGATTCGGCGCGCTGCACTGCATGACCCAGCAGCAGCCGGCTTAGTCTTTGATGATCTGCCGGGCAATTACCAGGCGCTGGATTTCGCTGGTGCCTTCGCCGATGGTGCACAGCTTTACATCTCTATAAAACTTTTCCGCCGGATAATCTTTGATGAAACCGTACCCGCCATGAATCTGGACGCCTTCATTCGCGCAGCGAACGGCCACCTCACTGGCGTAAAGCTTGGCCATGGATGACTCGAGGGTGGTCTTCATGCCCGCATCCTTCATGCTGGCGGCGCGCATGGTGAGCAGTCGGGCGGCATCGATTTCGGTGATCATGTCAGCAAGCTTCCATTGGATGGCCTGAAAATCAGAAATAGGCTTGCCGAACTGGCGGCGCTGCTTGGAATACTTCAGCGCCGCCACGTAGGCCCCCTGCGCCATTCCAAGTGACAACGCAGCGATGGAGATGCGGCCACCGTCAAGCACGCGCATGGCATCGATGAAACCATCCCCTTCTTTGCCGAGCAGATTCTCTGCTGGAATAAAGCAGTCTTCGAAGATAAGTTCTGAGGTGTCGCTGGCACGCAGGCCAAGCTTGTTTTCTTTTTTACCGGGACGGAATCCTTTGGTGTTTTTTTCCACGATGAATGCAGACAGGCCGTGGGTGTGCGCCGTGCGATCGGTAATGGCGATCACGACCAGAACATCCGCATAGTGGCCGTTGGTGATGAAGGTCTTATTGCCATTGAGTATGTACCCGCCTTTGCTGCGCGACGCGGTCATGCGTGCGCTGCCGGCATCGGAACCGGAGGACGGCTCGGTCAATCCCCAGGCGCCGATAAGTTCTCCGCTGGCCAGCTTGGGAATGTATTTCTTCTTCTGCGCTTCATTGCCGGCGAGAAAAACGTGATTGCTGCAAAGCGAAGTGTGCGCCGCCACGATGATTCCGACTGAGCCATCCACGCGAGAAAGTTCGTCGATGGCGGTGACATACTCGACGTAACCCATTCCTGCTCCGCCGTACTCCGGAGGAAAGATGATGCCCATCAGTCCAAGCTTGCCGAGTTCTTTGATGGTGGCGAGGGGAAATTCTCCAGCTTCATCCCATTCCATCACATGCGGGGCGATCTCGCGCTCGGCGAACTCGCGCACCGATTTTTTGAGCTGAAGTTGTTCGTCGTTTAGCTGGAAGTCCAAGATGTCCCCCGAATTTCATTAAAGCATAGCCAGCGGATATGACAGAAACGTGCCTACCGACCGGTTGGTGCGGTCAACGTCCAACAGCACGAATGCAGGAATGGAACGCGTAGAACATGGTCGGTAAGAGTCCAATGAGCGCGACCAGACCGACCACCACGAAGAGGATGAGACGCACACGGCGCACCGCGTCCCGCTGATTGGCAATGGCCTGCTGCTGGTTGCCTATGGCCTGTTGCTGGTGTGCAATGGCCTGCCTGGAGAGCTCAATCTGCTGCTTCTGCAGGTCCCGCATCTCTTCCAGCAACTTGGCAATCTGCTCTTCATTCATAAAGCGAAGTTACAAACTGGCGGCTGCAAATGACAGATTACTTCGGTTTATTGTGGTGCAGGTGCAATGCCTTACGAAAAAGCCACACGGGCGCAACCAGAACATGAACCGGATTGGTCAGGAAAGCAGGCTGGTTGCCCTCAATGAAGTGTCCGAACCAGGCGAGCGCAAAGGCGAGGGGTATCAGGAGGAGGCCGATGATCCATTGATACCAGACCACAATCAGCGACGAGAAGCCCACGGGTATGGCGATCATGTGCAGGACGCGATTGAGCGGGTGGTGGTGCGCGCCGTCGTAATGCGAGTAAAGGCCCATGGCCCACCTCGGGCAGGAATTATAGCGCTACCTCGGCGGCCTGAGACTCGTTGGAACCCGAAATGAAGCCCTGAAAAACTTCGTTCGATAGCAGGCGTCCACGCCTTGTAAGCCGGAGCACGTTTGATTCGCGCGAGAGAAGTCCGGCATGCGTGAAGTGCGCGATCACCTGTGAAAAGCGGCGAACATCGTCCGAGCCATATTGAGATTCGATTTCAACAAGATCAACACCCTGATTCAATCGCAGTCCAAGAAAAAACGATTCCTCAAGCGCTGAAGCTCGCGAAACGGGGGTAATCCGTGCATCGCGGCCGGCGAGATACTGATCCAGAGAATCGGGTGCAGAAAAGCGAACCGCTTCAGCCGGTGCTGAGGCCGAAAGCAGCATGGAATGCGCATCAACTCCGAAGCCGAGATACGGCTGGCGAGTCCAATATTTCAGGTTCTGTCTGGACTTAAAACCCGGGCGCACAAAATTCGAGATTTCATATTGCAGAATGTCGGCCGCGACCAGCCGGTCACAGGCCATTTCGTAAAGATCGGCGATCAAGTCATCGTCGGGAACGAAGTGCGCATGATACTTTGTGCCGCCGGCGATCAGCTCGCGCCCGAGACGGGAATCGGCGTCCACTTCCAGCATGTAAACGCTCACGTGGGGCACTTGAGTGGCAAGCGTTTCGGACACCGAGAATTCCCAGCTGGCGCTGGTCTGGTGAGGAAGCCCGGCAATCAGATCAACATTGATGTTGCTGATCCCCGCGGCACGCAAGCGCCGGATATCGTCGAGCACGGTGGTGCGATTGTGAAGGCGCGCCACCGATGCGGCTTCGCGGTCAACGAACGACTGCACGCCCAGGCTGATACGGTTCACTCCGCAGCGCTGCAAAACATCAAGCCTGGAATCATCGAGCGTTCCGGGAGCGCATTCGATAGTGATTTCGGCGTCTGCAGCGACTTGGAAATTTTGCGAAATAGTTACAAACAATCTCTCGAATTGAGATATCTCTAGTATGGTGGGAGTGCCGCCTCCGAAATAGATGGAGTCAATGGTGCGGTCGAAAGTTCCCCCGATTCCGGAGGCAAAATGATCGGCACTTTGGAGGTCGCAGCAGAGACGATCGATGTAGCGATCAAAAATCGATTGGGAATTTACACCTGAGGCGAAGTTGCAATAGGTACACTTGCTGCGGCAAAAGGGCACGGAGACATAGAGGCCAAGCGGCATCTGACGTATTATCCCATGCGGAGTTTCTCGGCGTGGGAGATCCGCGAGAAGCTCGACAGGAAAAGCCTTAACCGCAGGGTCCGCAAAGAAGCGGAACGAAGAAAGGACTGAAAACTGCAGGCGAATGTCTAGTCGCGTCGTCATCACCGGAATGGGCGTGGTCAGCCCGAATGGCATGGGAAAGGTGGAGTTTTGCCGCGCAATTCTGGCTGGCAAATCCGGGGTAAAGCGAATTTCGCGATTCGATCCCTCATGCTTGCCTGTCCAGATCGCCGGAGAAATGCCCGACTTTGACGAACTAGCGTGGGTTGACGCGCGCGAGCGCAAGCATGTTTCAAGGGTCGTCCCACTGGCGATTGCGGCTTCCAGCGAAGCGATTCAGGATGCAGGGATTGATCCCACCAGTCTCAGCATGGAAGAGAAGCGAAATATCGGGGTGGTGCTGGGAACGGGCGGGGGCGCGCAGGAGTTTTCGGAAGAACAGTATCGGCTGTGGCACTCGGGGCAGGAAAAAAAGGCAAGTTTGTTTGCGATTCCATCCGGGACCATGGGAACGCTTTCGAGCGAAGTGAACATGCGTTTCGGGTTCCGGGGATACAGCCATGTGGTGACGGCAGGCTGTACTTCTTCGACGGATGCGATCGGGTATGCATATCAGCACATTCAGGCGGGAGTGCTGCCGGTTTTTCTGGTCGGCGGAGTCGATTCGACGATCACTCCCGGAATCATTAAAGGCTATTCCCTGCTCCGAGCTTTGACTCAGTCTTGGAATGACGCGCCAGAGCGGGCTTCACGACCGTTCTCCGCCAATCGCGATGGTTTCGTCCTGGCCGAAGGGTCGTGGATGTTTGTGCTCGAGGACTTCGATCATGCCCATGCACGGGGCGCTCGGATTTATGCCGAGCTTTGCGGTTACGCGTCCACGTGTGAGGCTTTCCACCGGGTGCGTATGAGTGACTCTCCCGAAGAACCAGCACGGGCGATCACAATGGCGCTTGAAGAGGCTGGGCTTGGCCCCGAAGATATTCAATACGTCAGCCTGCATGGAACCTCGACTGAGATGAATGATCGGGTAGAAACGCAGGCGTTGAAACTTGCTTTGGGCCGGCGCGCAGAAAAGATTCCAATGTCGGCGCTGAAGTCGCAAATCGGCCATGCACAAGGGGCCTGCGGCTCGGCCAGCCTGGCCGCTACCCTGATTGCGATGGAACATGGCGCAGTGCCGCCGACTATCAATCTGGAAACGCCTGATCCGGCTTGCGACCTCGACTACGTTCCTGACGTAGGCCGCAAAGCAACCATCGAACACGCCATCTGCAATTGCGTAGGGTTCGGCTCAAAAAATTCCGCGCTGCTGCTGAAGCGCACCGGTTGAGGCGCAAACCTTTTCCATCCTGCCGGCTCTGTTTCCCATCTATTTAGGGTAACCTTAAATGACTGATGGCCGCTGAAGAAGAAGTCCTGGGAAAAGCTTATGACAGCCGGTTGATGAGGCGCCTGCTGGTCTACCTGCGGCCATATTGGTGGCAGGTAGCTATTTCGCTTACCGCCATCGTGTTCAGGGCCATGGCAGACATTGCCGGTCCGGTATTGGTGATGTTCGAAGTGGACCAGTACCTCTCTCCGGTGGCCGGCGGATCCCATTCATTTCTGATCAAGGTTCTGAGCCCCGATCCGCTGATCGGTATCAGCCAGATCGCCGCTTTGTATGTGGGCATTATTGCTTTCGGTTTCTTGTTGGACTATCTCCAGACATACTTCATGCAGTGGACAGGCCAGATGGTGATGTTTGATCTTCGCAGCCAGATCTTCCGTCACCTGCAGCGTATGCACATCGGGTTTTATGACAAGAACCCAGTGGGCCGGCTGGTAACGCGCGTCACCACCGATGTAGACGCTCTGAACGAGATGTTCACCGCGGGCGTGGTCTCAATCTTTGAAGATATTTTTGTGCTGGCTGGAATTATCGGAATCATGCTGTGCTTCAACTGGAAGCTGGCGTTGATCACTTTTGCGGCCCTGCCGCTGATCGGATTTGCAACCAAGCTTTTCCGCGATAGAGTTCGTGATTCTTATCGCCGCATTCGGGTTGCGATCGCCAGGATCAATTCCTACCTGCAGGAACACGTAAGCGGGATGATGGTTCTGCAGCTGTTCAATCGTGAAGAGCGGGCATTCGAAGAGTTTTCGCGCGTGAATGCGGTGCACATGGACGCATTCAAAGACGCGATTCTGGCGCATGCGGTTTATTATCCGATCGTCGAAATCATTTCTTCCGCGGCGATTGCCTCGGTCATCTGGTTTGGCGGCCTGGACGTGTTGCATACCTGGACAGTGAAGAGCCTGTCACTCGAGTTCACCCGTTCAAGCCTGATCTCGCTGCATGTAATTTCGAGGGTAACAACCCTGGGCTTGCTTTTTGCTTTCATGCAGTACGCGCAACGGTTCTTCCGTCCGATTCAGGATTTGAGCGAGAAATACAACATTCTGCAATCGGCTATGGCATCTGCCGAGCGCGTATTCAAGCTGCTGGACACGCCGGTCGAAATCACATCGCCGGCGGTAACCAGGATCCCACAAGGACCTGGCCGGATCACGTTTGAGCACGTGTGGTTCGCTTATCGCACTGCCGAGATATCAGAGCCTGACTGGGTGTTGCGAGATGTAGGCTTTACGATCGAGCCTGGAGAAACGGTAGCAATTGTCGGGCATACGGGGGCCGGGAAGACAACCATCATATCGCTGCTTATGCGCTTCTACGACGTGCAGAAGGGAGCGATCAAGATCGACGGCGTGAACATAAAGGACATAGATCTGGACGAACTGCGCCGGCGCTACGGCGTGGTGCTGCAGGACCCTTTTCTTTTTACTGGAACAGTTGAAACCAATATAAGGCTCGGTACCCAGCAAATTGCCGACGAAGACGTTGAAAAGGCTGCAGAAGACGTAAATCTAGCCGATTTCATCCGTTCGCTTCCGGGCGGATTTCAGGAAAAGGTCCAGGAGCGCGGCTCAACGCTTTCCACCGGCCAGAAGCAGCTGATCTCATTTGCCCGTGCGCTGGCGCATGCTCCGAAGATCCTGATTCTTGATGAGGCAACCTCAAGCGTAGATACTGAGACGGAATTCAAGGTGCGCGACGCGCTGAGCCGGATGGTGGAAGGGCGCACCTCGGTGATCATCGCGCACCGGCTCTCCACCGTGCAGCGGGCGGACAAAATTATCGTGATGCATAAGGGACAGGTGCGCGAGATGGGAACGCACCAGCAGTTGCTGGCGCAACGCGGCATCTATTACAAGCTTTACCAGTTGCAATACAAAGATCAGGAAACAACCGCCAGTCCAGTTACCGCAAACGCGGATGACTAGTCGCGCAATAGCTCTGTTACGGCTGCTTCTACGTGTATTTCCGTCGTGTCCAGGACGGGAATCTCTGCCACGGACGGTTCACGGAACATCAGGCTCAACTCAGTTCCACCCAGAATGATTCCGTCACTCCCATCCCGCGTTTTGAGGCGAATGATGGCTTCGGTTAGGCCTTCCCGGGTCTCCGGCAGCACAACTCCCTTCAGCAGTTCCTCGATATATATTCTGTGGATATAGTTCTGCTCGCTCTGGTTCGGAACAATTACGGAAAGCCCCTCGCGAGAAAATACCTGGGCGTAGAAACTGGCCTGCATAGTAAAGCGGGTGCCAAGCAGCGCGAGGTTTTTCAGGCCTAAAGCCTTAGCACGTGCACAGGTTGTCTCAACAATGCTGATGAGTGGAAGATTTGACCGCCGCTGCACTTGGTCGAACACGATGTGCGGCGTGTTCGCGGAGATCAAGGCGAAATCCGCGCCTGCACGTTCCAGCGGCTGTAACGATTCCACCAGATAATCGGTCAATTGTTCGAGCTGACCCTCGCCCAGCATACGAAGGCCCCGGTTTACGTCAATGCTGTTGATGATGATCGATGGAGCGGCGCCAGAACGATGTTCCGCATATTTCCCCAGAATGCGCCGGTAATATTCGATAGTTGATTCAGGTCCCAGCCCACCGAGGATGCCCAGAGTTTTCATGCCCACTCAGTTTAGACTGCTGCCGTGCGAATTCTGATCTCTGCGGGCGAGGCTTCCGGCGAAATGTACGGCGCGGAGCTGATCGAAGCTTTACGTCGGATTCGGCCTGACACAGAATTCTTCGGAGCCGGCGGAGAGAGTATGCGACGGGCCGGGTGCGAGATCATAGTCGATGCGAAAGATTTATCGGTTGTCGGCATCACCGAAATCCTGGGTCATCTCCCTAAAATATGGGGGTTGTTCCACAAATTGATAGCAGCGGCTGACCGACAAACGCCGGATGTCGCCATTGTCATAGACTCGCCAGCATTTAATTGGCGAGTCGCGCGTGAAATGAAAAAGCGCGGTGTGCCGGTTGCGTACTACGTAGCACCGCAGTTCTGGGCCTGGCGGCAGGGGCGCGTCCGCCTGTTGAGGAAGTATGTAGATAAGGCGCTGGTAATTTTCCCTTTCGAGCAGGAGTTCTATCGCGCGAGAGGAGTGAACGCGACCTTTGTCGGGCATCCGCTGGCTTTCATAAAAAGACCGGAGATTACGCGCAACGCATTTGCTGCACAGTACTCGCTTGATTCATCAAAGCCTTGGATCACGCTGATGCCCGGCAGCCGCCGCAAGGAAGTCCGCATGAATCTGCCCACTATGCTGCAAGCAGCAGCCCAGCTGGGAAGCAACGAAGTTCTGATCCCGGTGGCTCCGACTCTTGAAGAGAGCTGGCTGAAGCAGCAGATTGGACGTTATCCGGTTTACATGGTTCCTGATGCGCGTGGTGCTCTGATTCACTCTCGTGCCGGGATCATTGCCAGCGGAACCGCAACCGTGGAAGCAGCGTTGATGAAAACCCCGTTCGTGATGGTTTACAGGGTTTCAAAGCTTACCTACTTACTGGGGAAGCCTCGCATAAAAGTGCCCTATTTTGCGATGGTGAACCTGATTGCCGGCGAAGAAGTTGTTCCGGAGTTGGTTCAGGATGAGTTCACGACTAAAAATGTGGCGGAGCGCACACGTGAGATTATGGGGGATGGACCTGTACGAGAGCGGATGGTAAATAAGCTGGCGAAGGTCAAGGAAATGTTAATAGCTGGTTCCCTGCCCCAAGATTCCGCGCCCGGACAGCCGTCCACTGAAGGGTCGACCCCGCCCGAACGGGCAGCCAAGGAGATATTAGCCCTGCAACACTCCTGAGTTCTTGTTTATCAGCATCTTTTGGGCCAAAATCAACATCTTAGGACTAATAGCCACGTTCTGGAGAACGCCCCGAATGTTCTTTCAACCTCGACGCGAGCGTCGGGCCCTGATTCTGTCTCTTTTCAGCTTTGCGCTGCTCGCGGTGAGCGCCCATGCGGCAGAGAAGATGCGCCTGCACGTGGACGATTACCAGATCGACGCCGAACTGGCGCCGCATTCCCACAAGCTTACTGCCAAAGCCAAGGTCAAATTCACTGCACTTGACGACCTGAACATTGCGACCTTTGAGTTGCACAATGCGTTGCGCGTCACCAAGGTCACGGATGAGCACAATAAGCCTCTCACAGCGGAACGCGTGACCCAGGATTCAACCGTCAGAGTCGCGCTTCCGAGTGGCCTCACCAAGAACACCGCCACTACTTTGACCTTCGACTACGAAGGCGTGCTGGACTCCGCAGATGACAGCCCGGTTCAGGGCCTAAAGCTTGCATCGATATCTGACGACACCAGTTATCTGCTCTATGCAGGACGCTGGTTCCCGGTGAACGGGTACGGGATCAATCGCTTCACCGCGACGATGCGCATTACGGTTCCGGCGCACATGATTGCCGTGGGAAGCGGCAGTGAAGAGGTCGGCAGTGCTGCGGCGCCCAAAAAACCAATTGGCGGAGCGGTCACTACCAAAACCTACACGTTTGTCTGGAACAAGCCCAGTTTTCCGGGGACGATTATTGCCGGGCAATTTCAGGACTACAAAAGTTCGGACGCCGGCCTTGATCTGCATGTTTACCTGAAGCCAGACCATCAGAGCCTTACTCAGACCTATGCGGAAACGGCGGTGAAGGAGTTCACCTATTTCATCACGTTATATGGCCCGGCTCCGTCTACGACCCTGAAGGTGGTCGAGATTCCTGACGATACAATTCCAGCCGCGTGGGCGCCGGAGATTGCTGCGATCTCGAGCCGCGGAATTACAGAGAAGCTCAATTACAGGCTGCTTGCAAACACCATTGCGCACCAGTGGTGGGGAGTCTCGGTTAGCCCTGCCTCGCGTGATGACTGGTGGCTGAGCGATGGATTCGCGCGTTACTCGGAGGCGCGCTATGTGGAACAGGCCGCAGGCCGCGCCGGCCTGGAAGAAACCGTAAAAGATATGTCGGTGGGCGCACTGGCGTATGACACCGTTCCTCTGGCAACTGTGGGCAAAATGGACATTTTTTCGCCCGAATTCCAGTCGCTGGTAACGGATAAGGGGGCAATGATCCTCCACATGCTGCGCTGGGTGGAAGGCGACCAGAAATACGATCAGACCATGCGCACGTTCGCTTCGAAGTTTGCGGGCAAGTCTGCATCATTGGACGACTTTCGAGCTATCGCCGAACAGAACTACGGCGACCGGCTTACCTGGTTTTTCTCGCAGTGGCTTGATTCCACCGGTGCCCCTGAGTTCAAAGACAAGTACACGATTTATCGGCTTGGTAACAACAAGGGCTTTCGAGTAGTAGGGCAGATCTTCCAGGACCTCGACCTGTTTCGCATGCCGATCCTGCTGAAGATCGATACTGACGGAAAAACCGAAGAGAAGACGGTCGAAGTAGTGGGAACGAATTCGCCATTCACCATCGAGACTTTCGGAAAGCCGCGCAAGATCACCATCGATCCTGATAACCGGGTACTGAAGAACTCGACTGAGATCAAGCTGCGTGCCTCCATCCAACGAGGTCAGGGCCTCGTGCAGCAGGGCGACCTGGCCGGTGCGCTTAGTGAATTCAACAAGGCACTGGATGTAAATAAAAACAGCTCACTCGCGCATTATCGGGTAGCAGAAGTCTTTTTTCTGCAACACAATTTTCAGGCTGCCGCGAATGCTTATCGCGAATGCCTGAACGGCGACGGCGAGCCGCGCTGGACTGAGGTCTGGAGTCACATTCAGCTCGGTAAGATTTTTGATATCACCGGTCAACGGGAGCGAGCAACCAACGAGTACCGTCAGGCTCTGCAGACCAATGACGATACTCAGGGCGCTCTCGAAGAGGCCCGCCGCTATTTGCAGAAACCCTTCGAGCAGGAGCGCAACAAGCCGGAAAGCGGAAATTAGTTAGGCCGCTCCGTTATCATGACTGCGGATGCTGCCCTTCAAGCTGGTCTATAGCGAGGATTATTTTCTACCCATTGGCGCGCACGTATTTCCTGCACAGAAATATCGCCTGATTCATAAGCGGTTACTCGAAAGCGGACTGGCGGAGGCTGCTGACTTTCTCCAGCCGCAACCGGCTTCCGACCAGGACATTCTTCTGGTCCACACCTCCGATTACGTGAACAAGCTGAAGACCGGGACGCTGAGCGCGGCAGAAGAAATGACCATGGAGATTCCTTTTTCGCCCGAATTGGTTCGGGTCTTCTGGCTGTCAGCAGGGGGTTCAATACTTGCTGCCGGACATGCGCTTCGAGACAGGGTGGCTTTCAACATCGCGGGCGGATTTCATCACGCATACCCCGATCACGGCGAAGGCTTTTGCATGATCCATGATGTGGCAGTGGCCATTCGCTGCATGCAGAAGGATGGCAAGATCCGCACCGCCATGACGGTCGATTGCGACGTTCACCATGGCAATGGCACCGCCGCGATTTTCGCCGGGACACGAACCTCAGCGGATCCTCTCCCGTCGGTGGCGTCCTCGACCATTAACAAACCGGGCGGAAGGGCGCGCAGCGCCCGATCTGGCGACGTCTTCACGATCTCGTTACACCAGTACAACAACTATCCACCAGACAAGCCGCCGTCTTCGATCGATGTAGATCTGCCGGATGGCATTGGCGATGAAGACTATCTGGCATGGCTCGATAATGCGCTCTCTTCCGGCTTGCGACAGTTCGAGCCAGACTTGATCTGCTACATCGCGGGCGCTGATCCTTATCGCGAAGATCAATTAGGCGGGCTGGCGCTGACCATTGAGGGATTAAAAAAGCGCGATGAGCTGATGTTCAAAGTGGCGCGCGCAAAAAACATTCCGGTGATGGTGACCTATGCAGGTGGATACGCGCGGAGGGTGGAAGACACCGTCACTATTCACTGCAACACAGTAAGCGCAGCACGCGAAGTCCTCACCTGATCACCAGCACAGCAACTTCATAGAGTGCCGCATAGAGTGCCGCGCAATCAGGCCCACCCCGCCATCCTGCAGGAAGTGCGCCATGATTCCCGGCGTCAGGCTGCGTCTCCACTGTGCCAGCAGCCCAAACATACAGCCATAGACTGCGATCATCAGCATGTATCGCCAGCCCTGATATCCATGGGCTGCACCGAAGACCAGCCCCTGCAATACCAGACCGGCGGAAGGGTTCCTGGTTAATGCACTGAACTGCCGCTGCAAATACCCGCGAAAAACAATCTCCTCGCAGAAACCTGCGGTCAATGCCAGCAGCAAAAACAACACTATTTCCGGGCGACTCTGGGGAATCAGTCCGCGAACCGCTTCGTTCGGAGCAGCATGCAGTAACCGCCCGATCAGTCCCAAAACAACCAGCGCTGTGAAAAGAAAGCCAACCGAGACGGCGATATCGCGGAACACTTCGCCTATGGAGTTCCAGGTGCCGCCGATCAGGTCGCTGATCCAAACCCCGCGGCGGCGTATCCCGAACCAGATGATCCCCAGCACCAGCCATTCCATCAGAGTTGTTACGACGTAGGAAGGGATGCGATTGCGCACACCGGTGGGACTCAGGCCCGACTGAAAATGCGCAGTTAATGCACCCAGAGCGGAAAGTCCCAGCAGAATGGTCAGGACTATCACGGTGTGCCACAAAGGGGCGACCAGCGCGGGAGTAGACGTTTGATTGAAAGCTGCTTCGCTGTTTTCCATCGATGATCGTGAAAGAGAGTGGCGATTAAAGTAGCAGACCTCGGGCAGACCGCAAAGCCGGCTGAACCGGCTGATAAAATATTGACCGTCATGTTTGAGAATCTTCAGGAAAAACTTCAACGCGCCTTTAAGACGCTCCGCGGACAGGCCGTACTGAACGAAGAGAATATCCAGGAGGCGTTGCGTGAAATCCGCCTGGCCCTGCTCGAAGCCGACGTAAACTTCAAAGTTGTAAAGCAGCTCATCGATCACATTCAGGAAAGGGCAGTCGGGCAGCAGGTTGCCACTGCGCTTTCGCCCGGTGAGCAAGTCATAAAGATTCTTCGCGACGAACTGGTAGAAACGCTGGGCCGCGACACCGCTAAGTTGAAGTTCGCATCCCAACCGCCGACCGTGGTCCTGATGGCGGGACTGCAAGGATCAGGTAAAACCACCACTTCAGGAAAGCTGGCCAACTGGCTGAAAAACGGAGGCCATCGTCCTTTACTCGTTTCGGTAGACGTATACCGGCCAGCGGCTCGTGAACAGCTCAAAATTGTCGCGCAGGCGATCAAATCAAATCTGTATGAAGGCGAGGTCACTGAGGCCAATACGGCAACGGTCGAACGACTGGTCAAAGAGGCCCGCCGGGAGGCGGTCAACACCGGATCAGATGTGCTCATCGTGGATACTGCCGGGCGCTTGCATATCGACGATCAACTGATGGACGAAATGCAGTCGCTCAAGCGCCTGCTCAATCCGCAGGAGATTCTGTTCGTGGCTGATGCCATGACTGGACAGGATGCCGTCCGCTCGGCCGACGAGTTCCATAAGAAGCTCACGCTCACCGGCGTTGTGCTTACAAAGATGGATGGCGACGCTCGCGGCGGGGCCGCGCTCTCCATTCGCCAGGTGACCGGACAACCGATCAAGTTCATCGGCGTGGGCGAAAAATACGATGCGCTGGAACCATTTCATCCCGACCGCATCGTTTCGCGCATTCTCGGCATGGGCGACATTCTTTCGCTGATCGAAAAAGCCGAATCGCAGATGGATAAAAAGAAAGCCCAGGAACTGGCCAATAAAGCATTGACCGGCGATGGGTTTTCTCTCGAAGATTTTCGCGATCAGCTTCGGCAGGTAAAGAAAATGGGATCGTTGCAGAGTCTGATGGGCATGTTGCCGAGCATCGGACCTTTCGCGGGGCTGCAGAAGCATGCGGACAAGGTCGATGAAGGCCAGATCAATCGAGTTGAAGCCATTATCAACTCCATGACCAATCAAGAACGCATTCATCACGAAGTAATTAACGGCAGCCGGCGTAAGCGAATAGCTCGAGGCTCCGGGACCAGCGTGCAGGAAGTGAACAGTCTGCTGCGGCAATACGCCCAAATGCGAAAGATGTTCAAGCAGATGGGCAAGGGCAATTTCGCCCGCAAGCTGGCCGGGATGAAGCTGCCGGGTATGTGAGCCTTTTTCGATTGCTGGGCCTTTGACTGGCTTTTGAATTTGGGTGGCGCGGTGCTTTGACGCTGCGTTAATCTTTCCCGCTTGAGCGGCTTCAGCCGCGGTCCATGGGTATGACTCGATTCTGGCTGAGTTCCAGCGTTCCATTTCCGGGGGAGCGCACGACTACGTCGTTCATACCCTGCGTACCGAGCGCTCCGGCGAGCTTGCATACGATACCGGCGCTTACAACGTGACGCTGCGTACTCGCGTGGTGGAAGGAAATTATTTGGTAGTCGCCAAACGCATCGGTGGGCAATGGAAGATTGTTGCTCATGCCAGCGTAGCCAACCCGCAAACCCGACCATGAAATGGCGTTCCCTTGAGGAGTCGACGGTTGCAGCTGATAGCCGTCCTCTGCGCGATCAGCTGGCCGAACGAAAACAACTGATCGAGAAATATGTACCCGAACCGGTCCGAGCAGTCCATCAGCGGACCGTGGAACAGTTATGCAAGAGCCGAATGCTGAATTCCGTTCTATCGGCCGGCGCTCCGGCTCCACCGTTTGAATTGCAGGACCAGTTCGGGCGCGCAGTCTCCTCGCCCCGGCTGCTTGCCGCAGGCCCCGCGATAATTTGCTTTTTTCGCGGACGCTGGTGCCCATTTTGTGTTACTCAACTGGAAGCGATGAATGTTTTCGTGTCGCAAATCTCAGGAGCAGGCGCGTCACTGGTCGCAATCTCGCCTCAGACAGTGCATCAGAATCAACTCATGGCGGACCAGCACAAATTGCTGTTTCCTTTGCTCAGTGATCCCGGCAACCAGATTGCGAAACAATTTGGCTTGGTGTACCGCGTTCCGGCGGAACAGCAGGCGTTGTATCGTAGAACATTCGTGAACTTATCTTTCATCAACGGCGACGAAAGCTGGACACTTCCTATCCCCGCGGCATTTGTGCTGAGCCAGCAGAGCGTAATCCTATTCGCTTCTGGCAATCCCGATTACACGGTGCGCCCGGAAGCGCGCGAACTGCTCGAGGCATTGCAACAGCGAAGCTGAAACTGCTTGCATTCTCTCTCATTCCCTTCTCGGATACGGACGGACTGCTCGCCTGGCTGTTCCGTAAACACACCAGCACCGTCAGGGGATAATTGCCACCTGTCGTTCCTCGCCTGAAGGAAGGCAAACGGATCCTTTCGGGGCCGGTTTGTGTAGTCAAGCGAATCCGAGAAACGCACAGGCATAACTCTCGACAATGTGTTACATTAGATTTAGTCCAAATAGTCTATGGCTGTTGCTGCAATCAAACAATCTTTAGAGAATAGTGGCCTGCGGTGTACTCCGCAGCGCTATGCGGTAATGGCCTTTCTGGCAGCATCTCATCGGCATCCCACGGCGGTGGAAATTTTCGAAGCCGTCAACCGCGTTGATCCGCGTTCTTCCCGAGCGACAACTTATAACAATTTGCGAGACCTGGTGCAGGCGGGGCTGGTGCGTGAAGTGGCTGTCGAAGGCCGCGCTGCACGGTTCGATATCAAGGGCCTGCGTCATCATCATTTCATCTGCGACCACTGCGGAAATGTAGAGGACATCGAGTGGTACAACATTCCCAGACCGGCCGCGCGCGCTCTGGGTAAGCGGGTCTTGCGCGAATGCGAGCTCATTTTTCGCGGGCGGTGTACGAAGTGCGCTCCGCGGAAGGCTTCCCGGTAATTTGAAAATGTCTGAGCAGTTTTTTTTGAGAGCCCGAATGCAGGGTTCGTGGTTTAACAGTCTTGATTAATTCAGAGGAATAAAACAATGGAAAAAGAACGCGCCGCTGCCGCGGGGGCTGCTTCCCCCCACACTCAGGAACCAATCACCTCAACTGAATCCAAGTGCCCGGTAGCGCATGGCGCTCGCAAATTCAATACCAATGCCGACTGGTGGCCGAATCAGATGAACCTGAGCGTTCTCCACCAGTACTCGGAATTGTCCGATCCGATGGACAAGGACTTTAATTACGCGGAAGAATTCAAAAGCCTCGACCTGAACGCCGTGGTCAAGGATCTGCACGCCTTAATGACGGACTCGCAGGATTGGTGGCCAGCTGACTTTGGGCACTACGGGCCGCTTTTCATTCGTATGGCATGGCACAGCGCGGGTACGTACCGGACGGGCGACGGACGTGGCGGCGCCGGCGCCGGCCAGCAGCGCTTTGCTCCACTTAATAGCTGGCCAGACAATGTGAATCTTGACAAGGCGCGGCGATTGCTCTGGCCCATCAAGCAGAAGTACGGCCGGAAAATCTCATGGGCCGACCTGATGATTCTGGCCGGCAACGTTGCGCTCGAGTCGATGGGCTTCAAGACTTTTGGTTTCGGCGGCGGACGCGCAGACGTCTGGGAACCCGAAGCCGACATTTATTGGGGACCCGAAGGCAAGTGGCTGGCTGACGAGCGCTACAGCGGTGAACGTGAGCTCGCAAATCCTCTCGGTGCGGTTCAGATGGGTTTGATTTACGTGAACCCCGAGGGACCCAATGGAAAACCGGATCCCATTGCGGCGGCCCGTGACATCCGCGAAACTTTTGCACGCATGGCTATGAATGATGAAGAAACCGTGGCCCTTATTGCGGGCGGTCATACGTTCGGCAAGACCCACGGGGCTGCAGTTCCCGCTCAATACGTCGGTCCCGAACCCGAGGCCGCAGACGTCGAAGAGCAGGGTTTCGGCTGGAAGAGCACTTACGGCACGGGGAAAGGCGGCGACTCGATCGGCAGCGGCCTGGAAGTGACCTGGACCACCACCCCGACGAAGTGGAGCAACAATTTCTTCAGCAACCTGTTCAGCTACGACTGGGAACTGACCAAAAGCCCGGCTGGCGCGCATCAATGGACGCCGAAGAATGGTGGCGGTAGAGGTAT
>QHZY01000176.1 GCA_003224855.1 Acidobacteriota bacterium
CGATCACCCTAACAATGCCCACATCTATCCGTTGGTGTTGCGGTTGTCGATGTTCGGTGAGTGCCTCCTAAAAATGAGCCATTGGCTCGAAACTTTGGAGGAGAAAATGTGGCGCCTGTGTGTTGTACTCTCCCGCTCACTCGTTGGGCTGACAATCCTAGTTGCCATAGCCCCAGCGCAAGTCGCAATCAACCAGACCGAAGGTTTCGGAGAAGGTCAGGAACTAGTATTCACCTATCTCCAGCAGTATTACTGCACTCACCAGCCTTTTCAGGACCTCAACCATAACGGCAAACTTGCCGCAGTAGATCCGCAGGAATTTCAGCGGCCGATCTGCGTTGTCGGCAAGCAACCCACTATTGATCCGACCGGCGCTCCAATCAGTCAAGTGGAGAAATTGTGGGTTATTGTGCCCTTCTTTGGCAATGACAAAAATCCCGACCATGCCTTCAACCCAACTCTGGGGCAGGTTCTGCTGAATTTGTTCGGCTTTATCCCGGAAGCCTTCAAGACACATCCGTCAGTGCCGGTGCAATGTCCTGAGCCAGGATTACCGGAAACGAGACATAAAGGTGCCCCAGGCACTTGCACCATGCACACTACGCGTCTTGATCTTGGCCCGCCACTGGCCAAGATGGGTAAGGTGCCGCCGAATACCAACGTGTTCGTTCCTTCTCCGAACCATAGCCACATTCTTGATGAAACTAACAAGCAAGCGGTGTGGTGGCAGGTGATCTCCGTGCTTGTCACAGATCCGAGTGTGTGGCCAGATCAAGAGGGTACGAAGGGAATCAATTCCATCGATGCATTGAGGGCAGCCCAAGCAGCGCACAAAGCCTTGCCCGATGCACCCACGAATTTCTTTTTGTTCTTTAGCGCTCACCCGGAACACTTTTTACCGTAAGCAAAGGCGGAGCCAGTCGATGTGGCACAGCGAAAACAAGCAAACAAAGATAAGCCCCCGTACGTTTTGGGGAAAGGAGTTGCGAAATGAAGAAACTTTATACATTGCTCGTCCTGTTTCCAGTTCTGGCATTCGCCCTGATCGCAGCCAAAGTCACGACACAGGATGCCACGAGCTCACTGATCGGAAGTGCCGAGACTAATTCGGAAAGAATGATCCGACAAGGCCGTCAAATTTTTCAATTCGATACCTTTGGCGATCAGGCATTCTGGGGAGGGCAACTCAAACTCCACCAGACCATCAATACCTTAACTCCCAAACAGGCGCTTGCTCTAGGCTTGAAAATCGATTCAGAAGCTCTTCCGCCGGCCGTTCTTCAAGCTATCCAAAACGGCACAGTAAACTTGAATGATCCGGCCGTCACACTGCTCTTGATCAAATTGAAAGCCGTGCTTGGTGTACTCGGCTTCTTCAACCAAAATGGGACTTTAAGCTCGGTCGGCCTGACTTGTGCGGTGTGTCACTCAACCGTGGACGACTCGGTTGCGCCGAGCGTGGGCCGCAGAATCGATGGCTTGGCAAACCGCGACTTGAACGTCGGCGCGATTGCCGCCAGTGCGCCTAACCTGCAACCAGTAGTAGAGCTATTGAGGCTCGCCCATCCGACCATCACCGAAAACCAGGTGCGCTCGATTTTAATGACTTGGGGGCCGGGGAAATTCGATGCCGAACTTTTCCTCGATGGTAAAGCCTTCAATCCGCAACAAGTCACGAACGCCGTTGTAACCGGCACCAATGTGTCCGGTGCTACGCTCATCCCCAATGCACGGGGCCTCTCCGGTCACAATCTACACACTTGGACTGGTGGCTGGGGAACGGTGACGTATTGGAATGCTTTTGTAGCAGTCAATGAGTTACATGGCAAAGGAACATTCTTCGACGAACGTTTCGATAATCCGCAGCAGTTTCCCATCGCAGCGAAGGCAAAACTAGGACACGTCGCGACCGACCCAGACAGCGATAAAGTCACTAGTAAATTGCCAGCGTTGCATTTCTATCAATTGGCCTTGCCCGCCCTGAAGCCACGGCCAGGAGTTGATTTTGATCCTGATGCTGCTGAGCGCGGCGATAAGCTCTTCAGTGACAAGGCGAATTGCAACAGTTGTCATCGAGAGCCGCTGTGGACTGAGCCGGGTTGGAACCAGCATTCGCCCGGTGAGATGAAAATTGATGGCTTCGAAGCAAGTCGGGCTCCGGCTAGTATCAATGCTTCTGGCAAACCGGTACACGGCTACCGGACGATGAACCTGGCAGGTCTTTTTGTTCGCGAACGCGGACTTTTCATGTTTCCGCAGGACAAAGGCCGCTTCTATCACGATGGGCGCTTCAAGACCCTGCTCGATGTAGTTAACAGTTACGATGCTCGGTTCAATCTGAACCTGACCGATCAGGAAAAGCATGATCTTATTGAGTACTTGAAATCGCTTTAGTGGTGTTCTCGTCATGTTCAGCAACCGGGGCAATGCAAAACAGTGCCCCGGTTCTGAGCGTCATCTATTACCGATTCAATCTGCTCTAGGCATCTCGATAGGCGTGCGTCACACCACACTAGAGAAACGGACATTGCTTCGGTAAGTTCGCCAAGCCCGAAGGCGCTCAGGCAGAAGCCTATATCGCGCAGAGCACGTCGGAGTATCGCCCGGTCGTGAGTAGATTAGTCGCGATCAGCAGTAACCAAATGATTGCAATGTACGCGCCCAGCCTTGTCCAGCGTGTGATCACCATCACACCCACGACCATTTCAACTACACCGATAGTCAGCATGAAGGGTGACTGAAACTCCCCACAATGCGCTGTGCTATCGGACTCAAATATTGATCCCAGTTCACAAGCAAGTGAAAGAACTTATCAAGGAAGCCGCGTCTGTAGGCGCCACGCCGGTCGAATGTTAGCCTTTCGCTGCTGGTTTGCGTACTTCGATCTGACCATCTCGCGCCCGGACCTCCAGGCACGGCTGTGGATGCACGGCCGGCCCGTCAAGCACATGGCCATCGTCGAGCGCAAATCGAGAGGCGTGATATGGGCAAACAATGCTGTCCCCGACCAATTTGCCTTCAGAAAGCGGCCCACTAAAATGCGAGCAGGTGTTCGCCATCGCGAAGATTTTCTGTCCACGACGAACAAGCAGAATGGGCACGCCTTCGTAGCTTGCCCGGATTGGCATGCTGTCGACCAACTTCGATTCAGCAAGAACGCTCACAAAGTCTTGTGGAAATACTTCACCAGCCGCGCGATCAACGCCTACTCTATGGTCATACACCAACTTTCCACCCAGATGAGCTGATAATGACAGCAGCGCATAACCGAGTGCGGCGGAGACCCGACCACCGGTGAGTAACTTTCTCTTTCGCAAGATAAAGGACGCTGTAAAGAGTGCCGTAACACCTACGTTCAGCAGACCGTGAATAAACCCAAGCCGGCGAGCTGGAGGGTCAACGTCCGACCAATCAATTATGCCGGTAACGGCCGCGCCCGCTGCCCCAAACAATCCAAAGGCAAGGGATGTGTCGGCGGCCAGCGAAAACTTACCCCGATTGCGATTCGAATCTAATGCGTCACACAAAATTGTGACTGTCCAAGCTCCTATCGGTATATCCGTGAGGACAACGTGCAGCGGCTCGCCTAACCAAGTGCCGTTCAATAGGTTCCTCATCTTTTGTGCGCTCCGCCGTCCGTTCGCATATAGAGCCTTGTCGAGCAACTCTTGCAGCTTTTCCTCGACAGATTTGCTTTCCGGTATTCCCGATTTATCAGAAGAATCATCCATAATCTTCTGGGGTGAGGCGAAATCTGGGTTCGTCATCTGCTCTCCTCAATAGGGCACTTGCTGCGCTTAGATGCCAAGATCAGGTTTGCACGTTTCGACGCGTCCGGCACCACGAGTATTTCAGGTTAGACCACCGGGAGCGCAATACTCCCCTTGCTGCGTGGCCGCTGAAACGCCCCGCGGTGATTACCCGGCTCAGGGCTGAACCGGTCCTGAATCCCGCATTATGTAGGTCACCACAGGCCGGCCCTCAAGACAGTAGTTCCAGTGCCCCCTGTTACTCCTCTGGCGGAATTCGGCATTTGGAAGGATCCAATCTGCTTTTTCAGCAGGTCGATCGCTTGAGCGACCGTCAAATCATCCGGTACGCGTTTGAATTCGCTTCGGGAGATTTTCTGCCGGACTGTGATGGTTTTGAAGAACAGCGCCTTCCCGTTCATCTCGACGTTTAGAAGGGTCATCTCCCAATATCCTTTTGTTATCGGTTCCTGCTTAACATCAAACGTTCCACCTTTGTCGAGATGACCAAGCAAACCGCTGCCAAATTTCACCTCCTCCATGAGATGCCCTGAAATTTCTGCCAATCTGTTTTGCGTGTCATCGACCCAAACCGTGCCTTCCATAGCATGAAAGACTTCCGCCTCGCGATTTCTAGGATGAAAATGCGGATTCGGCTTGAATACCAACTGCTGGAGATTTCCCTGTCGCTCGCCAAGATTGAAAACGAAAGCGTCGGGCAATATCCGAAGCAACTGTTGACTTCGAGCTGTATCCTGATTCTTGTCCTTGGCTGATTTTCTTAGCGTCTCGGGGTTGTGAATCAGCTGCTCAAGCCGACTCGCGCCCTCCTCACGTTGTTTCGCGGTCACTTCACGACCATTGATTATGATCGGGATTTTCAGATCGCCGTTTTTGGTTTCGACGACTTCATCTACTTCCTGCTGTCCGTTCTTCGTCGCCGTTTCCAGTCGAAACATCCAGTGACTGTGATCCCGTTCTTCGGATCGCAACTCATTCGCAATAACTCGCCGTATCAACTCATCTCCCGGGATGGCTGCGGGTATTGTTCGGCTTGAGAGAGCAGATACTACAAGAAAAGCCATCGCGGCAAGACTGGTCACGATTTGGGGACAAGAAACCAATGCCGTCATTGTCCTTCCCATGCAATCGAGCCGCACGTCGTGGACGAATAGCCATTTTGATGTTTGCGGCTGAGAATCAGTTTCGCAGGTTCATAGGTACAGGAATGGACGGAGTTCGTCGCCCTGGATATTTCGTCAGTGTCTCAAAATCGCGGAGACACCCGTAAATATGACGAAGAAGAACATCACCGCTCCCATAAGAAGTAGCAATATCTCGCTGAACAGATCGGGCTTCATTAATTCACCGGGTTTTATCAGCTCTGGTCGCATGACACCACCATCGCAGCGTTCATCCACCAGGCTCTCTCTCCAGTATCAGAACAGCAATCGGGTAATACCCTCAGTTTCGTCGTGCTGGAGCGGCACAATTGAGCGACACTGTTGGTACT
>QHZY01000177.1 GCA_003224855.1 Acidobacteriota bacterium
CGTTGTTCACCTTCAGTAAAAATCCGGCGCAGAAAACGTTCGCCATGACGATCGATGGCCTCGGCTATGCGGGGTACTTCGGCGATGTCAATTCCTGATCCGACGATCATCATCAACTCAGTAAGAGTGTAACTGCTTACGCCTAAAACAGACGATCTCCACGATAGATCAGTTGATGGCCTTCCAGCCGCGCTTCGGGTGTGATTTCGTGCTGATGCGGGGCACCTGAATCGGTGATATGCAGGACCTTATGCCCGTGCGCGACCAGCCAGTCAGAGACCAGCTTGCGATGACATTGCTGATAGTCCTTTTCGGCGCACATGTAAGCGGTAGGACTTGCTTCGGCGATCGAGATGATTTCGCGAGCGGCGTGCTCGAACTCCGGAGACAGCATGTAATCGGCGTAATTGCGGAAGGCCCCGCTTCGCAGGGCGGTGTGGGGCGAGCCATCGAGAGATTCGGCGCGATGCCCCCCAAGTGAGGGCAGCCATTGATAGCGGATGTCGCGTTCTTCCAAGGCCGCGGCAAGTCGTTCTTTGCTGAAATGAGGGAACCTTCGTGAGACCGGGAACGCACGAATATCGACTAGTGTGCTGATGGCGTGAGATTGCAGGATGGACAAAAACTCCGGCAAAGGCCGGGTAGAGTGGCCGATGGTGTAAATGGTGACCACCTGACTGTCAGAGGGTGTTGAGGGCGGCATTTACCAGCTGGTCTTGTTCGGGAAACACGGTTCGCAGGTCAATGAGCAGGAGGCCGTCTTCGATACGGGCCACTATAGGCGGGTCGAACTGGCGAAGTCGCGAGGCCATCTGGTCGGGATTTGATTTGCTGCTGCTGATTGCCAGCAGGCTGGTGGGCAGGACCGCCGAGGGCGCGGCGCCACCGCCTATGACAGAGGCGCCGTCGATGATTTCGAGGGAGATGTGAGGGCTTTGAAAATCATGGGCAATGGCCTGCGCGCGAGCAGCGATCTCCGGCTTTGAAAGACGCATCATTCGCAAAGCGGGGATAGCCTCGTAGTCGCGTTTGATGTAAGCAAGCAGAGTGGCTTCAAGAGCTGCGTAGGTCAGTTTGTCGGCACGCAAAGCGCGAAACAGCGAGTTGCTCCGCATACGGGATACCAGCGCACTATTGCCGCTGATCATGCCGGCTTGCGGGCCGCCGAGAAGTTTGTCTCCGCTGTAGGTGACCACGCTTACGCCTGAGCGCAGGCTTTCAAAGACCCCCGGCTCGTTACTCACGCCGACAGACTGCAGGTCGAAGAAAGCGCCGCTGCCCAGGTCTTCTAACAAGGGCAGGTTGTGCTTCCCCCCGAGTTCGGCCAGTTCGGGCAAGGCAGGGCGTTGGGCGAAACCGGTGATTTCAAAGTTGGAGCGATGAACACGCAAGAGCAGGCGCGTTTTTTCGCTGATCGCGTTCTCGTAATCGGACAGGCGGGTGCGGTTAGTGGTGCCGACCTCGCGGAGAATGGCTCCCGATTTCACCATGACTTCGGGAATGCGAAATGATCCGCCGATTTCGACCAGTTCACCTCTTGAGACGATAACCTCGCTTCCTTCGGCGAGCGTGTTTAACGCGAGCAACACCGCAGCCGCATTGTTGTTTACAACGATCGTAGAGACGGACTGCTTCGCGCCGTTCCAATCTTCGTCAAGTAGCTTCCGAAAAAGACGGTCAACATGGATATCCCGCTTGCCTCGTTCACCAGTCGCCAGATCGAATTCCAGATTCGAATATCCGGCTGCAATCTGCTGCACATGCGCCACCGCCGCAGCCGCGACGGGTGCTCTTCCGAGGTTAGTGTGCAAAATTACCCCGGTGCCATTGATAACCGACTTCAGAGACAAGCTCAGATCCTGGCGAAGCTGGCGCTGAACCGCAGTGGGGGCATTCTGCAACGCCACCTCGATTCCCGCGGCATCGAGGTGGCCGCCCGCAATCTCTTCGCGCACCCGGGCTAAAACCTTGCGCACTGCGTCAGTGACCGATGCCGGTCCCTCTTCTGCCGCCAGCGCCCTCACATCAGGGTGCAATAGAAGCTCATTTACGGAGGGCAGCTTTCTGAGAAGATCGGCTTTGTTTTCGACTTTCACGTCCATCGAATTTGATTATATTCCGCGTTTATCCGACCTCGACCAGGCCGTAGGTCTTTTGCCATCGGCTGCGCATGTGCTTTAAAGAGCGGTCGATCTCCTCTTGCGAGATGTCCGGATCTAAACCGGCCAGGACGGCGGCAGCTTCACGTTTGGCTACCTCCAGCAACTCCCGGTCGCGGATGATGTTGGCCACTCGAAAGCTCGGCAGTCCAGCCTGCCGGGTGCCGAAAAATTCACCTGGGCCGCGCAGCTCCAGATCGAGCTCAGCGATTTTGAAGCCGTCATTGGTGCGCACCATGGCGTCCAGCCGGCGTTCACCTTCCTCGGAGATTTTGCCGCCGGTCATCAAAATGCAGTAAGACCTGGCGGCTCCGCGTCCAATTCGACCGCGCAACTGGTGCAGCTGGGCGAGACCAAAACGCTCGGCATGCTCAATGACCATGACTGCTGCGTTAGGAACATCAACTCCAACTTCAATCACGGTGGTTGCGACCAGTATGTCTATTTCGCCTTGTTGGAACAGCCGCATCGCGTTTTCCTTGAGATCAGTCTCCATGCGTCCATGAAGAAGGCCTACGCGGATATCAGGGAATATCTGCTTGCTCAGTTCGCGGTACATTTTCATGGCAGCTTTGAGCTCGGTCTGCTCGTTTTCTTCGATCACAGGGTACACAACGTATACCTGCCTGCCCTGCCCGACCTGCTTGCGAACGAACTCCCAGACTTTCTCGCTTTCAGAATCCGTTACCCGACGAGTGGTGATCGGCGTCCGGCCGGGAGGAAGCTCATCGAGTACGCTCAGATCCAGATCGCCGTAAAGAGTGAGAGCTAACGTTCTGGGAATGGGCGTCGCGGTCATCACCAGGACGTCAGGCTCAGCCGAAGACTGCTGATCGATAAGGTCCGGAGCGGTTTCATCGCCCTTTCTCATCAGCCGGGAACTACACGATACCCGGCAGGCTCCAGAATGCGTCGAGCCGAGAAGAAATGTTGTTGGGCAAGGATTTCCGTAGGCGCCATCAACGCCACCTGATAGCCATTCTCAATCGCAATAATGGCGGCTTCAAAGGCCACGATGGTTTTTCCTGAGCCGACATCTCCTTGCAGCAGCCGGCGCATGGGAAACGGCTTTTCCATATCAGCAGCTATTTCTTTAAGAGCTCGCTTCTGTGCGGCGGTGGGATGAAAAGGAAGGATTTTCTTTATGGCTTCACGCACGCGATCATCCAGGCGAAAGGCCACACCGGTGCGGGTTTTCTGCTCACGCCGTTTCAGCTCAAGACCGAGCTCAATGAAGAACAGCTCTTCAAAGATCAGGCGAATGTGGGCAGGGGTGCGGGATTCCTGCAGGTCGGAAAAGCTTTCGCCGGCATCCGGCCAGTGCACTTTCCACAGCGCTTCCCGCGCCGGGATAAGACCGCCTCGGCGGCAAACCGCCTGAGGAATGGGATCCAGAGTGCTGGTCTGCAGGTTTTCGAGGGCTGAGTGGATGGTGCGCCGAAACCAGCGTGATGTGAGCCGTCCCTGGGCTGTAGATTCATAAATGGGCACGATCCGCCCAACTTCGAGTGATTCAGCAAGCTTGTTCTGCCCGTTTGCCGAGAGCGGGTCAGAGGAATCAGCCAGGATTTCAAACTGCGGCTGCACCAGTTGCAGCTCGCCCCGGACACGATCCGGCTCGACTTTTCCGTACAAAGCGACCAGTTGGCCCGGCTTGAACTGGTCGCGAAGATAGGAAGCATTGAACCAAATGGATTTCAGACGATTTCTGCCCTGGCCCGCGGTCATCTCAAAAATGGGCATCCGGCGGGTACGAAACAGGCCGGAGGTCCTGACTTCGGCTATGACGGTGGCCATTTCCCCGGCCCGGAGCTCGGTGATTCCACGCGGGTTCAGGCGGTCTTCGTAACGGAAGGGCAGATAGTGAAGAAGATCTTCGACGGTATGAATTCCCTTTGCAGCCAGAGCCTCTGACAAGCGCGGCCCGATCCCCTTTACGTACTGAACGGGAGTGGCCAGTTCAAGCATCTGAGCGAATGGTAACAAAGCGAAGGCAGCGCCGGTGTCCAAGGGAAAGGTGAGCAATTTCTTCCACGCCTTGATTGCCGTAGTGGCGGGCAATCTGGTCTATCTGGCCCTGCTGCGCTACATGCCGCCCAGCGCGAGGCACACGCCCAGGCACTTGGATCTAGGGCTTTTAGTCGATTTCTGGTTCTGCCTGGTATTTTTCGGGATCATCAAGACGCTGAGCGGCCATAGAACCCGCAGTTCCTAGGCGTACCCGCCTGTGGGGGTTACTTTCGGCACCTCGGTAACTCTCCCGCAAGCAGATAAAATTCGGCGAGTTGTTTAATCATGCAGAAAATCTCTATCCTTTACGACGCCAGCCAAGCGGTCTTGTCCACTTACGACCCTGACGAAGTCTTGCAGCGGGTTCTGAGCATTGCACGCGATTATTTCCAGCTGCAGAACGTGGCCATTCTGCTGTTGAATTCTGAGACCAATAAGCTTCATTTGAAGACCCAGATTGGCTGGTCGCAGAGCCTGGAACATGTCGAACTGGAGCTTGGACAGGGGTTGACCGGAACCG
Organism: Acidobacteriota bacterium; assembly: GCA_003224855.1. Taxonomy (GTDB): domain Bacteria; phylum Acidobacteriota; class Terriglobia; order Terriglobales; family Acidobacteriaceae; genus Gp1-AA142. The sequence continues at coordinate 4,690 of QHZY01000177.1, forward strand.
CGGCGGCGCTCAAGAGGCCGATCTGCGTGCACGATGTCAGCCAGGATCCGCGTTACATCGCTTGTGAAAACAGTACGCGGTCGGAGCTAGCTATTCCGTTGATAATCGGGGACGAGGTAATCGGAGTGCTGGATTGCCAAAGCGAGCATCTCGCACATTTCGACAGCGAAAGAGTCGACTTGCTGACGATCTTTTCTACGCACGCCTCAATGGCGATCCGGAATGCAAGACTGCATGACCTGGAACGGCGGCGCGCCACACAGCTGCAGGCCATTAATGCGATCGCTCAGCAGACGACGGCGGTGCTTGACCTGAAGGAGCTGTTTGCCAAGGTATGCTCTCTCATCCAGAAGTCATTTGATGTCGCCCACGTATCCGTGCTGCTTAAAGACCAGGACGAGCTTATCGTGCGAGCGCATTACGGGCAGCTCACACCGCAGATTCCCGAACATGGCAGGCTGTCGGCCGCGGAAGGTCCGTGGGGCAGAACACTCGAACTGAATAAGACACTGCTCGAAAACCATACGGAACGGAACGATCCCAAGCACCGTCTGTTTGAGGAATCCCGTTCCACGATGACCATTCCACTGGTTTCTTTCGGGCAGACGCTGGGGGTGCTGGTTCTGGACGGCCGTACCACAAGCGCGTTCAACCATGCCGACATACAGTCGCTCGAGTCAGTGGCCGATATTTGCGCCACCGCCATTCAGAACGCCAACTATGTTGAACGAGTGAAGCAGCTTGCCTATCTGGATGGCCTTACCGGTATTTTCAACCGCCGTTACTTTGAGCTTCGGATTATCGAGGAAATCGAGCGGGCCCGCCGATTTGAGGCCGGAATGGCTGTGATCATGGTTGACATTGACCACTTCAAGAACCTGAATGACGAATTCGGGCACCTGCTGGGAGACGAGGTGCTGCGGCAGGTTTCATCGCTGTTCAACTCGCAGTTGCGGAAGATTGACGTTGTGTGCCGCTATGGCGGCGAAGAGTTTGCGATTCTGCTGTCACAAACCAGCCGCGATCGCGCGTTAAGTGTGGCCGACAAATTACGTCGGACGGTACAACTGTGGCAGTTCCCGGGAGTTCCGCGCTCGGTGACCATCAGTGGAGGAGTCGGCATCTTCTGCGACCATGGGAATTCGCGCGACGAACTTGTGAATGCGGCAGATTCAGCTCTTTACCTGGCGAAAAAAGAGGGGCGGAATCGAGTACGCATCGCGCCCTCCTTTGCGTACTGCTCGATTTCAGGTTGCAAGCGCGCGATCTCAGCCCCGGTCCGGCGCAGTTCCTCACGCGCTTCTTCGTCCAGATCAGGAGTCTCGATGCTCTCATTCAAGAGGTTCGATTGCTTCCGGTCAGGCAGGTTGAGCGTAAGAGTCTGCTCTCGCTTGTCGCGGATAATGCTTACTGGAACGCTACTACCCTGCCGGCTGCGCAAAGCGTGACTGAAATCTCCCGAGTCGTTGACAGTCTCGCCGTTGACGCGGACAATGACGTCTCCCGCGTGGAAGCCGGCTTTTTCAGCGCGGCTGCCTTTGTCCACTGAGCGCACCAGCACGCCTTGACCATTTTTCGTGCCGAAGAATTCAGCCAGTTGTGGAGTAAGATTCTCAACCATCAGGCCGCTGCGCATTGAAGAGTGGACGACAACTACGGAAACGGGCACGTCGATGTCCGGCATGGCAGGCATGGCAGGCATGACCGGCATAGTGGGAACGACCACTTTGAAAGGTTTCCCGCTGGCGTAACCGAAGGCCTGCTTGCGGTCCTCGAGCTGAGCTTTCAGAGTGAGCGGCTGACCATTACGGCTGACCCCAAGCGTCACGATACGGCCCGGCGGTACTTCGTGGATCATGCGGCGCAACTGCTCAACGCTTTCAACCGACTGACCGTTCAGCGTGAGAATCACATCGTGTTCCTTCAGGCCGGCCTTTCCCGCGGGAGCATCCTGATCAACGACCGTCACTTCGACCCCTCGTTCTTCCTTCAGCTTGAGGGCAGACAGGCGTTCCGGAGTAACGTCCTGAGTATCGACCCCCAGGTAAGAGCCGCCACCGCCGAAGTCGTCACTTGGAAATCCGTAAACCTGGGCCAGAGGCCGGTAGGTCAATTGGCCCGCCTGGGCGTAGCAAGCTGTGAACGTGATGGCGATTACTGTCAGCACCAGGCTGCGTTGCAATAGTTCCGTTTTCATCTCTTAATGTCCTCGCCGAATCTCAATGTCCTCGCCGAATCGTGATGTCTCCGGTAACTGTCCGTACTTTCACCAGCGGCCCGCCCCCATTTAAGGAGCCCTAGGCGGTTATGGTTCGTGGTCCTGGCCAGTTGTCATTGCCCTCACCATTCACGTGAATTTCCGAGAAGTCTGAACGAATGCTGTGCCCGTTCGCCATTTCGATGGCAGCACGCACAGTGACATTCAGGTTCGGAGCGAGATAGATAGTGATGTCGCCGGCGGATGTTTCGAGCACCGAGTCAGTCCGCTGGCCACTCGAGACGAACTTGGCAATAATGCCGCCCGCGCCGGTTTCGGCGTGAGCACTGGGAACGCCGTTCAGTTCGATGCTGCCGCCGCCGGTTTCGGCGCGCACCGCGCCGGTGGCGGAACTCAGGCGGATGCTGCCGCCCCCGGTTTCTATTTCTGCCGGGCCACTGATCTCGCCCAGTTCGATGCTGCCGCCGCCAGTGCTGGCTTTCAGGTGACCAGCACAGCGATCAACCGAAATTCCTCCCCCACCGGTTTCGAGTACTGCCCCCTGCGAGCAGGAAGTCACGCTGATGCTGCCTCCCCCGCTTTCCGCGGACAATTTTCCGCCGGCTGAATCCACCCGGATGCTCCCACCGCCGGTGTGCAGGGTGAGATCACCTCCCACCGAGCGGGCCTCAATACTGCCCCCGCCGGTTTCACCTGAAGACTGGCCGGTGACATCGCTGATTCGAATCGTGCCGCCGCCGCTGGTGGCTTCCAGTCGGCCTCCGAGATGCGAGGCGTCAACGTTGCCGCCCTCAGTTTCGATTTTCACAGAATCAACGTTCTTTGGGACTTCAATCCGGAAATCCCCCGAAAACTTGTGCGACCGGCCGCCCTGCCATTCCCCCACAATCCAGGCCGTGTCTCCGCTGACGTAAGCGCTGATTTTGTATTGATCGAGCTCGCGCCGGGCTTTGTCTTCAGAAGAAGAAAATGACTGATTGCGAATGTCGTAGGAGATGCCGGACTGTCCGGTGCCTTCGACCCGCACTGTTCCAGCATCGACTTTCACGCGAACATTCCGGGCAGCGGCCAGATTGCCGGTGGTCTGTCTTGCCCAGCTGCTGCCTTCGCGATAGATGCGGGATTCCTGGGCTGTCGTGAGTGGTAGCAGCAACAGGACCACGCTCAAAATTTTCAAGCCGTTTTTCAACTCTGAACCTCCCCGTTCCGAGTCACTGGTCCCGGACATGTCAGTCGATCTCCGGCAACTGCGCTATCTCTGAGCGCGCCTGCGAACGTATGTACTGGTTCTGGTCGCCTTCAGCAAGCTTCTGCAAAACTCTGCGCACGCTACCGTCGGCGCGGACGGGTTGCAAGAGGTGCAGCGCCTCAGTCCGCAGGCCCTGGTTGTTGTCGTTGAGCAGAGCTTCCAGCACTACGTCACGAACCCGCACATCCTCTCTCACGTATGGGCCAAGGGCTTCCAGCGCCTTCAGCCGAACGCCGGGATTGCTGTCATAGCGGAGCGCATAAATCAAAGCTTCACGCACGTGAGTTTCGTTCGGTTTCTGGGTCAGCAGGTCGACCGAATCCATGCGAACTCCGGAGTTGTAATTGTTCCGCGCAGCAAACAACAGCAATTGCTGAATCCGCTCGTCGTTCAATGAACCCTGCGCTTCCTCCGTGGAAGTGGTGTTGTACTTGATGCTGATGCGGTCCGAACCCGGCTCCTGGGTCACCGACTGAATACCGCTGATGGACGCTTGAGCAGGAGAAGCTTCGGGGCCGGGCAGTAGCGGGTTACGGTTATTCATCACTTTGTATGTTGCCCCGATCCCACCGGCAAACCCGAAGATGAAAATTGCGGCTGCCAGTGCGGGAGCAAATCGAACCTGATGCAGCCATTGTGCCGGCTCGAAGGTGAAGCGCTGCCACCAGCCTCCCTGTTCGGCAGTTTCCAGTGCTTCCTGCAGGCGCATGCGGGAGGATGCCACCAGATTTGGCGAAGGCTCCTCGACCGGTAGCTCGGAAAGAGTTGCGTGGAACTTGCGAGCCACTTTTAACTCAGCAGCACAATCGCTACAGCGCGCCAGGTGTTGCTCCAACTCGAAACGGGCATCGTCCGGCAGCTCGTTATAAATATGCAGCAGAATATTTTCCCGCACCCATTCGCATTTCATAAAAGCTCACCCTCAGCCATCGGCGGATTCAAGCTCATCGCATGTCCGCCAACGCTCCCCGCAATTTCTGGGTAGCGCGAAATAGTGTATTTTTGGCTGTCTCTTCGGTTGTATTCAGAATCTCGCCTACAGTCCGCAACTTTAGTCCGTGATAATGCTTCAGCTCGAAAACCATACGCTCCCGCGGAGTCAGCTTGTCCAGCGCGCTGTTGATCCTGGTGCCAAGCTCGCGCCGCATCAGGTCACGTTCAGGGTTAGCGGCCGAGCGTGCGTCCGGCACCTGGCTGAGCACGTCATATTGCTCGCCTTCCCCATCCACCGCGACCGGCGCGTCTTCCTTTCGAACGTGTTTCTTCCGCAGGTGATCCAGGCACAGATTGGTCACGATCCGGTAAATCCAGGTATAGAAGGAACACTCGAAACGAAAACTGCCGACGTTCTTGTACGCCTTCAGAAACGCATCCTGATAGATATCCTGCGCCTCGTGCTCCGATCCGGTCAGGTGCATGGCCAGGCGGAGTACTGACTGGTCGTAGTGCCGCACGAGTTCCTCGAAGGCAGCACGATTCCCGCGCTGCGCTTCGCGAACCAGCGTACTGTCGTCGATTCGGCCTGAACTATGCCCAGCCATTTGCGCCCGCGCCAAGGGCCCGTGGGTTTTCCTGTTATGTTCCATCTCGCCGAGGTTGGCGCCTTGGGAACTCTGGCCAACCGTTAAGGATACTACCCACGCAGCGGCCGGCATGATCGTTTCCTCTAGTAAGCTCCCGAATTCATTGCACTTCCCTATCGGGTTGGCATTGCTATGGACGTTTCAGGTTGAGAACCGTGAGCAGGGACAGCCCTTAAGGAGGGCAGGCTTTCAGCAATTTCTTGCAGATAAGTTGGGTTGCTTTCTAGCGCTAAAAGCTTGGAACAGCGGTGGTAGCGCCAGAATGGCCCACAATGAGCGAACGGCCGGTCAAGCTGAAGTGAAAAATCCAGAGAAGCACAACAGGAGGGATTGAAGTCGTATCTCTGCTCAGATGCTGGCAGAAGCTTCCGCCAAAAAGAAAAGCGCGCCGGATTCGGCGCGCTTTTTCAGTGAATAAAGCCTACTCGGCGGCTGCTTCCTTTTCGATCAGCACCTTGAAATGAGCGGTGACGTCTTTATGGAGTTTGAGCGGCACCGTGAACTCGCCCAGGGACTTGAGCGGTTCGTGCAATTGGATTTTGCGGCGGTCCATGTCGAAACCCTTTTTCGATAATGCCTCGGCAATGTCACTCGAAGTCACCGATCCGAACAGCTGATCCTGTTCGCCGGCGCGGCGAGTAAAAGAGACTGAAACACCGTCGAACTGCTTCGCCAGTTCTTCCGCCTGAACCTTTTCCTTGGCAGAGCGCCGCACCGCGGCAGCCTTCATCTGCTCGATCACCTTCTTGTTGGCGGAGGTGGCCTGGATCGCCAGCCTGCGCGGCAGCAAATAATTGCGCCCGAAGCCCTCAGCAACCTTGACTACATCACCGCGCGAACCGAGCTTGGGAACATCTTCTTTCAGTATTACTTCCATGAGATGACTCCAGTAGAAAGTTTTAATCCACGGCTACGACGCGCGCCCGGCAAAGGGCAGCAGGGCGATGTTGCGCGCCTGCTTGATGGCAGTCGAAAGCCGCCGCTGATGCGGAGTGCAGACGCCGGTCAACCTGCGCGGAACGATCTTTCCGCTCTCGGCGACAAACTGCGCAAGCAATCGCACATCTTTGTAGTTGATCGATTCGATTTTCTCGACGCAGAATTTGCAGACTTTTTTGCGGCGGAAAAACTTGCGGCCGCCTTCCCGGCCGCCGGGCCCTCCTGGTCCGCGCGGACCGCGACGCTCGCCCCCGCGCTCTCCCGATGAACCGCCAGCTTCGCCGGCGGGTGCTTGTGTTCTGGTTTCTTCAGCCATGATGCTCCTTCGAATTCTTTTATGCGGTCACTGCCGCAGTTTCTCCGCCCTGTGATTTCTCCATGACCTTCGACGGTGAGAAGAATGAAAAGGCCATCGTGAAACTTACGCACGGTGTAGGCCAGACGGCGCTTGCCCATCTTCTCCACACCTTTTACCGTGCCTCCCACCGAGGTGGCGGCAGTTTCCAAAGTAGAAATAAGTTTGTCCTGGTCCTCTTCCGGCATGTCCGGACGGACAATAAACATCAGTTCATAAGTACGATTCATCATCTCTCCCAACTGGCCGCGAGTTCGTTTCGCGGCTAATCTTCTTCCGGCTCGTCACGGCGATTAAAGCGGTTCATCGCCGCTGCCCGGTCTTGTTTAATAGTCACATTCACCGCTTCCACAGCTAAATCGAGCATTTCATCTACGATCTTCAGCTGCGCCTTGCGAAACGGCTTGAGAATCTTCTTTTCCGGCGCGATCCCCAGGCGGATACGCAAGAACTCCTGCGTGCCCAGCGCGCCGATGATCGACTTCATGCCGTTATGACCGGCTGAACTGCCCCGCTCGCGGATCCGAATCTTCCCCAAGGGCAGATCCAGTTCGTCGTAGATCACCATCAAGTCGGATTCCGGACGCAGTTCGTATTTCTCTGCCAGCTCCCGGACCGCCATCCCGCTCAAATTCATGAAAGTCTCTGGTTTTGCCAGAAGAATCTCTTCTGAACCAATCCTTCCGCGCGCGGTCAGCGCCTTGCAATGGCGGTTCTTGACTTCCACACCGAGATCGTCCGCCAGCCGATCTATCGCCAAAAACCCTAGGTTGTGCGGTGTGAACTGATACTCAATCCCCGGGTTTCCAAGGCCGATGATCAGTTTCACGCCATCAGAACTCTTTTGCCAGAACCACGCGCGCTTCGCCAGCGTGAACGGGCGAAGACGCCCGTTCCTGCCGGGGCATCTACTTCTTCTCTTTCTTCTCGGACTTCTCGGACTTCTCTCCGCCCGCTTCGCCTTCTTCGTCGGTCTCCTGCTTACCCTTCTTCATGACTTCGGGTTCAGAAGGTGTCGCGGCAGCTTCGGCAGTCGCTTCCGGCGTAGCCGCTTCTTCTTCCTTGACCGAAATAACGTGTGCCACCGGCTGGTCTTCGTCGGTCAAAAATTTCAACTTATCGGTGTGCGGCAGATCGGAAACGCGCAGCACTTTCCCGAATACCAGTTCAGCTACATCAGCTTCAATGGTGTTCGGAATGTCCCCGGGCAGGCACTCCACTTCAACTTCACGCAGCACCTGCTCCAGAATTCCGCCCTGTTGTTTAACGCCAACCGCCTCGCCCTTAAGGGTGATCGGCACATTGACGCGTAGCTTCTGGTCCATGGCGATACGTTTGAGATCGATATGCAACAGCGAGCCTTTAATGGGCTCATACTGCCAATCCACGATCATCGCCTTGGTGCGTTCGCCATCCATCGCCAGATCGAAAATTGTGTTGTGGCCGGTGGCGGAATGCAGAATGCGCGATACCTGCCGTGGGTCGAGGCTGACAGATAAAGCATTCTTGCCAGCGCCATAAACAACGCCCGGAATTTTGCCGCCACGCCGCACGCGGCGGGCCTCATTCTTGTTCCCGGGAGTGCGCGGTTGCGCCTCCAAAAGGTTGCTTTCAGTTGCAGTCGCCATAATTTTTATTCCCTACATGAATAACTTGCTTACCGATGTCTCTTCGTGAATCGACTGGATGGCCCGGCCAATCAGGCCGGCAATCGTCAGCACCCGAATCTTAGGCTCGTTCTTCGCCGCCTCACCAAGCGGAATAGTGTTGGTGACAATCACTTCCTTGATGCACGAGCTCGAAATGTTCTCTACCGCGGGCCCGGAGAGCACTGGGTGCGTAGCACACGCATAAACCGCGAGAGCGCCGTTGTCCATAAGGGCCTTTGCGGTTTTCACCAGAGTGCCGGCGGTATCAATCAAATCGTCGATCACCAGACAGGTGCGGCCGTTTACGTCTCCGATGACGTTCATGACTTCGGCGACGTTCATCTCCAGGCGGCGCTTGTCGACGATCGCCAAAGGTGCATCCACCTTCTTTGCGAAGAAGCGGGCGCGCTCCACCCCGCCCGCATCGGGTGAAACGACAATCAGGCTCGGCAGTTGCAACTTCTTGAAGTGATCCACCAGCACCGGCGACGCAAACAAATGGTCTACCGGAATGTTGAAAAACCCCTGCAGCTGCGGCGTATGCGGATCGATCACCAGAGCGCGATCGGCTCCTGCCGTGGTCAACAGATCGGCCACCAGCTTCGAAGAGATCGGCACGCGCGGCTTGTCTTTGCGGTCCTGGCGGGCGTATCCATAATACGGAATCACCGCCGTGATGCGCCGGGCCGAAGCCCGCTTCAAAGCATCGAGCATCAGCAACAGCTCCATCAGATGGCTGTCGACCGGATGGCAGGTAGGCTGCATCACAAAGACGTCGGAGCCGCGCACGTTTTCCTGAATCTGCACGTAGGCTTCGCCATCTGCGAAACGGGTGATGAAGGCCTGCCCCATCGGCATGCCCAGGAAGTCGCATACTTCACGACAGAGCGATTCATTGGCAGTGCCACAGAAAATCTTGAACTTGTCATCTATGCGGGCGCGTTGCGGCTTGCGCTCCGACTTCTCGTCGGCGCTCATATGGGCCTTCTTTTCCGTCGCTGTCGCAAGAGTTGCCATAGTTGCTCTCGGTGCTGGTTGTTATGATCACCAACAGCTGCATTTCTGGCTGGGCCGCTAGGATTCGAACCTAGACAAAGTGCTCCAAAGGCACTTGACCTACCATTAGTCGACGGCCCAGTTGGATTGACGCTGTGCGAATTGCCACTTCATTGAAACGCGCCGTTAACAAATTGGCAATCGAAAATTGCAGCGCAATCGAGCATCTTCGCCCAGTATTGGAATCGCCCTAAAGTCGTCGTAACTGCCGCCCGCATATCCCGTTTCTTCAGCCGCTCCGCAGCGCGCTCGGCCTCGTCCCTTGACGGGAACAATCCATAAACAGCCGAGCCGGAACCAGACAATGACGCGTAAATGGCCCCGGAGCGCACCAGTACAGCCTTTACCTCTCGCAATTCGGGATACTTAGGAAAGACGACCTGCTCGAAGTCGTTTTCGATCCCGGTATGGACGAGGTCGAGAAGCGGATTCCCGGCCCGGCCTCCGCGTCCTGCAGAGACACCGGATAAAGCCTTCCCAGTTTTGTGCTGGGGCACTGCCAGCCATGCCGAAACGGCACGGCTGAACTCTGTAATTCTATCCGACGCATCAGAGCTCGTCAATTTAGGATTTATCTCGGCTCGCGTAGGGACACCCGCCATCGGCTGACCAGGCGCGCGAAGTGCGGGCGCGCCGTCCCAATCCCGGAATGCCTGCGCCGTCGAAACCGCAATTTC